>DAOUEU010000149.1:0-31610 GCA_034430255.1 Dehalococcoidia bacterium
TGGTATCGTGATGAGAGATTGCATCAGAATCTGGGGTATCGGAGCCCGGTGACCTTTGGTAAGGCAAAGCTAATGCCAGAAGGAGAGTCTAACATATTGGTGGCCCCAAAAAGTCCAGTTTGACGGGGTGCACGTCAGTACATCAACGTGATCTGCCCTAAAAAATCGGTCCAGGTAGAATATTTAGACTTTCATTGCGTTGGACACGCCTAAAAGAGAACGAGGCTAAGTACCCTCTGAATATTTATTCGTGAGCATTTGAAAGCCAGATCTATTCCATTTATTTTCCATATTCTTTGGGTGCCTCGGTCAATAGCTTCTCTAATTTCTCATCATCTCCTGCCAGAATTAAAACATCATCTTTTTTTACAACCTCCGACCGATCTGGGTAGACTACAATCTCCTTATCATGTTGGATTAGAAGTACTGCCACACCCCATTTACCACTACGGCCCAACTCAAGATCAGACAGCGTTTTTCCGATGAAATATGAGGGTGCCGCCAATTTAGCGACACCATAGGTTGGCGAAACGGAGATATAGTCCAAGATATCTGTTAAGGTTAACCCATGTGCTATCCTGGTTCCCATCTCGCTTTCAATGTGGACGACCTTGTTAGCCCCGATTTTCTCAAGAATGCTCCCGTGCAGATCGTTCTCGGCTCTTGCTATCACGTAGGGAACCCCCAGTTTTGTCATTAGAATCGTCGTTAATACGCTATTTTGTATTGCTGCTCCCATGGCCACCACAGCCACATCAAAGTTGCCAATGCCAAGCTCCTTCAGAATCGCCTCATCCGTGGCATCCGCTTGTACCACATGAGTTATCTCAGACGCCATGTTCTGGACTTTTTTATCATCGGTATCCAAAGCTAAGACGTCGTGCCCCATCTCGAATAGCGCTTTAGCCAGGCTTGCTCCGAACCGTCCCAATCCAATAATAACCACTTGTCTCTTCATATCTACCTCCTATCCTAACCTAATTTCCTCTTGAGGGTATCGATGTGTACTTGGTTGCTGGCGATGCACAAGATATAGCACTAAGGCAAGAGGTCCCAACCGCCCGATAAACATGGTAAAGGTCAGAATCAACCTGCCCGCCATCGACAAATCGGGAGTGATGCCTGTTGATAAACCTACGGTACCAAAAGCAGAAAATGTCTCAAAGAGAAGATCAATAAAACTGAACTCTTCAGTTATCGCCAGTAAGAAAACCACAGTAGTCACAAATGCCAGAGAGATCAGAACCACAGCCAAAGCCCTGTATATTTGCTGGGCTTTGAATTCCCTGCCAAATACTCCGGCATATTCCCTTCCCCTCAGTGAACTCCATATGGTAGCAACCATCATGCCAAACGTATTTACTTTGATGCCACCGGCAGTCGATCCTGAAGCTCCTCCAATAAACATAAGGACCATTGTGAATATGAGCGCGAAATGTGCCAAATTCCCCATGTCAATGATGGTGAAACCTGCAGTTCTGGGAGTCACAGATTGGAAGAAGGAAACGAGCAGTTTCTGGTGTAAAGGAAGAGTACCAAGGGTACCTGGATCGGAATACTCTGTAAAGAGAATAACTATCATCCCAAGTAAAAGTAATGATGCGGTAGTGGCTAATACTAACTTGGTATCCATTGATAATCTGGTTAAACGCCGATTTGTAAAGACATCTGCCACTACTATGTAGCTAATACCACCAATAACCACAAGCACTGCAGTCACGAGGACTATAAGGGTATCTCCCTGGTAATCCAACATACTTCGAAAATTGCCAAAGATGTCGAATCCGGCATTGTTAAAGGATGAAACAGATTGGAATATGGATTTCCACACTGCAGTTCCTGGTGGACTTTCAGCAGAGAAACGTATATAAAATAGTGCAGCTCCCACGACTTCAAAAAGAATGGTGAATAATGCAATTCTTTTAACCAATCTAACCAGGCCTCCCAGCCTATTCAGACCCATAGATTGCCCGATAAGCAGTCTTTCCCGAAGACCAATCCTTCGGCCTAGCACCAGAAGAAAGATAGTAGCGCTCGTCATAATACCGAAACCACCAATCTGAATGAGAGCCAGGATCACCCCTTGACCAAAAGAACTCCAGAATGTTCCGGTATCCACAACTACTAACCCCGTAACGCATACAGCTGACGTAGAAGTAAATAGAGCATCTATAAAAGGTGTAAACTCACCTGTATTGTTTGATATCGGTAGTATCAGCAAAATGGTGCCAAGCACTATTGTGCTGGCAAAGCCGTATACCAATAGCAAAGGCGAAAAGTGACGATATTTCGGCCTGCGAACTATCTTTATGGCAATTCGCCAAGGCTTAATTATAGGTGTGCGAAATACTCTGTCTCCAACCTTGCGTGTTTGTACTTCTTTCATCTCTATCAACCATGGGTTTGCATGCGTCGAAACATAAACAGCCACGACGTATAAGAGTGTACTACATCCTCAGGCTGATAATACCCATGTGAAGTCAAATGCGATATAACAGCTGCCTCGGAAATTTTCACCCTTTGCTCTTTTACGTTATTTATTGATATGGGCTGGAGATTACATGCTCCGGAAGCTTCTTTATGCCCAATATCGCTCAGGTTTCACATGGGCAAGTCAATAGTGGTGCAAACATATTGTGATAGTATATATACAGCAATAGGGGAAAGCAAGAGTAACTATGTTTCTACCATAATAACTAAATCGCGGTACTAGCAGAGTTAGCGGAGACTAAAGCAAGTAATCACGAGGTAGAGTACTTGCTTCCCAGGCAAGGGGTCGTGGGTTCGAATTCCATCACCCGCTCCAGCACTCAAATACAGAACAGTTCCCCTTCGTTAACAGAAATTGTTAACAAATTCCTCTGCTCAAAGGAATCACAACTAAACCAAAGCACCAAACAGCTTTATGAGTATTGCCTCACTAATTTCGCTTACAGCTACAGTTTAAACCCCGAAGGTATTAACCAATTCTTAAGCTGACCTCACCTGGGAAATGGTGATTTTGTTTAATACCGAGTGATTAAAACGCTCCTCCGCGGGCTAGAAGCTAAAACAGGGATTCGTTGTAATGCACATAGCTTCAGAAGGGGCTTTGCTTGTAGACTCCACAGAAGGGGATTATCCACTCTCGATATTCAAAGGCTTGGTGGTTGGGAATCCCAACAGATGGTGCAGAGATACATAGCATGTATTAGCTTTGAAGATTGCCTTGTACATTATCGAGAGAAGTTAGGATAAATCATACTTGAAACATAGAGATGGTACAGAGATACACCAGGTCGGTTACATTTGAGGATAGCCTGAAGTTTTACAAGCCGCCGTTGGGGTGAAAGGCTGAAATTCGTTGCGGAAGCATTTTTACTATAATGGCATCAGGAATACCTAGTAAAGCTCATATAGCTTGAATAGCGAGTCAGCTTATAATGCTATTTAACTTAGCAGTCGACCAATGCTACTACAATCGTCCAGAAGCACTTGGTTGCCTTCTTATCAAATGCCATTGCCTCATCATACGCTGCGTCTGCTTCACTAGATAGCTCTTCCTTGCCTCCTTCTTTTGGGTCTTTCTGGCTTCCTTATCAGCAGCCACAGCTTCATCGAACATTGCGTCTGCTTCACGGATAAACGCATTCATATCCATTTCTGCCTCTCTGGTTTGCACTAAGTTATTAAACTCAATAAAACGGATTATTTTCTCATTAGCTATGCATTCTGTGGCTTTAGCGATTGAGCCAGTTGTCTCCATATCCGTCACTAACTCCAAAGCATAATGAGTATCCATGTTGTGCCTCAATAGTAGATGTTCATACAGGGTTTGTCTATCATTTAAGTTACCTGAGCAATAGGGGCATATCCACATTGTTTTCTGCACATGTGTTTGTTTCATCTTACTTCCCCCCCTTTCCTAAATTACTCTCTGTCAAAGTAGGTAATTGAGTATGTGTCTTGCCCGTATGTGATTGTGACTACTTGCAGGAAGTGCCTATGGCAAAACGCTCATATCGAGGGTAACACAAGATGCGCCATTTGTCTGTAGAAAAAGTCTGTATTTTTTGTGGGGAAAGTATGTATTTTTTTGTGTGGGGAAAACCCTTACAAAAATGTGGTTTTTTGTAAGGAGTGTACAGAGGTCAATACCATAGTGCGGGCTGGCAGTAATAAATGGGTAGTAAAAGTATGGTCTGCCAGATAGCGGTCGCCCAATCCGCTGCTCCAATCACACACGAGTTGGCAGTTTAGAGCCATACCCTAGGCTAAGTTTGCCATGCGATTCTTTTTAGCATTGCTCTGGCGCAAATTCTCCAGATGAAAAAACTAGATAGGGGGGGATAAAAATACGACTGGTAAAGATTGTCGAGCTCTCACTACGGCGGGGGAATAGTTAAAGATGTAGTTAATTACAACAGGCAGCTGGATTCTGGGTCTAGTTTACCCAGTCTTACCTTCCGCGGAAGAAAATTCCCAAATACGGCTTATCCAATAAGGAACTCTCAGCGAGCCTCAGGGCTAGATTGATGTTGTCGGGATCGTGGAGCCAGGGCTCCTCTTTTGAAGAAGCTGGTAACTCTACTGGTTCTCCCTCTCTAAGGTAGCTTGCTCTCTCTTTCAGTGTGCTGAATAAAAACGGAGGATAGAAGGTAGCACAGGGAGTCAGCACAAGGATGAAGGAAAACCCTTTGTGTTTAATCCCTTCGCCTATTAGCCAGGCGAGATGGGGGACATTGGTAGAAATTCCCTGGGCAATAAAGCTTGATAGCGTTGAAATATTGTAGCTTAGCATATCTAGCATTGGGTCTACTGGCGGATAGAGTTGCCAGGATAGAAACGGACTTTCACCCCTTTCCAGATGAGGAGTGGTAGGGCTGATCTGGCCTTTGGTCAGGGCGTACACAAAGTTATTGACCATGATACAGGTTATATCGACGTTCCTCCTTACCACATGGGGAAGATGTCCTGCTCCAATACTGAATAAATCACCATCCCCGCCTATAGCTAGCACTGTTAGTTCAGGACTGGCCAGTTTTGCTCCCTGCGCAATGGGCACCGCCCGCCCGTGGAGAGCATTGATGCCGTAACTGTCAACATAGGCGGGGATCCTTGATGAGCAACCGATACCGGAAACGATGAGAATTTTATGTTTGGGTATCCCAAGGTCAGGCAGCACTATTCTGGTGAGGGCATTGAGTATGCCGAAATTACCGCAGCCCCGGCACCAGACGGGCTTCAATTGTGTCCTGAATTCAGCGGTTTTCCTCACCTGCTTATCTCCGTAAGGGGATCAGCCAGCTCTTTCCGCCGAAAGGTCTGACCGCCGGCTCTGGCGTAAATTTGGGTTGACTCGGGTAAATCTATTTGAGAGCGGAGGTAACGATGAAGTTGCCCAGAGTAATTCATCTCTATCACCAGCAGTTTCTCTATCGATTTTATGAACCCCTTGACTCTCTCCGGTAGGGGGTGGATTAGCTCGGGAATGCAGATCTTAATCGTGTCCTCTAGTCTCAGGTCTTTAACTGTTTGCAGAACCACCTGAGCGGAGGAGCCCCAGGTTATTACACCCCTCCTGGATTCTTCCTTTCCTGAAACCTTTACCAGCTCATCTCGGTGGCAGAGCGGTATGAGCTTGCTCCACCTTTTTAGGTGCATTATTTGATTGTTCTCGAAATTAAAAGATGGTTCGCCCTTCTCGTTGTGAGCCAGGCCAGTGGTCTGATATGCCAATCCCTCACTACCAACATCTGCCATGGGTGAAATAGAGTCCTCGGTTAATCTATAGCGATGATATTCATTAAGCGTGTTTGTAGCACGTTTTACGCTCTCGGAGGGGTAGTATTTTTTTAAAAAATCATCGCTTGTGGAAACAAAGGTTTGTCCCAGCCACTGGTCGGAGAGTAGAATAACCGGTGTCTGAAATTGCTGGGCGATGTTAATGCTCTCTATAGCTAAGCGGTAACATCCCTCCATGTCACAAGGAGCAATAACTACCCTTGGGGTGTCACCATGACCACCGTAGATGGCATGGTTAAGGTCTGACTGCTCGGACTTGGAGGGTATTCCCGTGGACGGTCCACAACGCTGAACATCGATAATCACCAACGGTATCTCAGCGGATGTGGCGAAGCCCAGCATCTCGGTCATGAGGTCAAATCCTGGACCGCTGGTGGCGGTCATTGCCTTCGCACCGGTTAGTGAAGCCCCGAGAGCCATCCCGGATGAAGCGATTTCATCCTCTGCCTGAAGATAAACGCCCTTTCCCAGGGAGAGCTCCTGCTGCATTTCATGCATAATTTCTGCTGCCGGTGTGATGGGATAGCCAAAGAATACCTGGCAACCGGCACGGATCGCCGCTTGCGCCATGGCGGCATTACCATGAATAGTCAGCTTGGTGGAACTATCTCGTGCTGGTGATAGTAGTAGCTCGGGAAAGGAGAAATCGGTAAAAAGCTGCCCTCCCGCTTCGAGAGCCGGTATATTCTGCTTCAATAGTTTCAGTTCCTTATCCTCATCAATCGCTCTCTTCACCTGGTCTTCGTCAAGGGCCAATATTCTAAGTAATACGCCGAGCGCCACGATATTCTTATCTATGGTGGCGCCGGTTACCTCGTGGCTTCTCTTGGAAAAATCGACCTGATAGGAAGTCTCAGGTAAATTAATTTCGGTTGGGGGATTATTTTGGAAAAGTACCAGGCTTTCTCCTCTCAGTTCCAGTTCGTGCTCAAACTCCAGATATTTTTCCCAGTTAAAACATACCAAGATATCCAGACTGTCTTCGGGTAGGGAGAGACATCTACTATCGAGGCCCAGTTTAACGGCTGAGCCTCCTCCCCTGATCTGGGCTCCATAATAGCGGGGCATCTGGCTGAAGTACCCTTGCCAGGCAGCAAGCCTTTGCAGCAGGCTGCCCAGCACCACTACTCCATCGCCGCCAGCGCCCACGATTCCAATGGTTAAACTATCTCTCATCCCTCTGCTTTTGTGCTACCCTACTACGATAGGCCCTAATAATATCATGGCGGCGTAAAACTCCAAGCAAGTGACCCGGGTCCTGGGGATCAACGACGGGTATACGCCCGTAATCTTTCTCGCTAGCCTGTAATACCTCGTAAAGGGTTTGGTCCGGGTAAGCTACCAGGGGTGATTGGGTGGCAACTTCGGCTACCGGACGGTCAGTATTCCCACTCTGTATTGAACGTTCTAGGTCTGCCATTGTGACCACGCCAAACAGATGCCCCTCATCGTCAAGAATAGGAAAACCATGATGACCTGTGTTACGAGCCAGCTTAGTTACTTCCTTGAGTGCCATGGTGAAAGAAATGGTGGGGAAATCGCGGGTCATTACCTCTTTTACCGTGACTGTCTTCATCACGTCAGCGATCTCTTCGTGGCGAATGCCCAGCTCCTTCTCTCTAGGGAAATCCATTTGATCGATAAAGTGCTCATTGAAGTCTAGGCGGGAAGACATCTCCACATGCTCTATCGAGTGAGCGAGCTGGTTAGCCATCTTCCAGTAATCCCTGGACAGAAGAACTATGGAAGCCCCAGTGCTGGCAGCGTTTCCCAATGAAGTAACAATGTCCGGGTCGAACCTGGGAATGAGGCCGATACGCATGGCGCTGTCGGGGTTAACATAATTGCCCAACGCGCCGGCAAGATATACACGATCGATATCTTCTGGACCGATGCCCATTTCGTCCATTAAGGTCTTTATACCAGCAGCGATAGCTGACTTGGCGAGCTGAAGTTCGCGGATGTCCTTTTGAGTTAGGTATATCGGCCGGTGGTCATAGCTTTCCTCGGAGGAAGCGATGAGAAATTCATTTACCCCCGAGCGCTCGATTACTCTTGAACTTAGTCCCTCTGCCGCTCCTTCATCAGGTGGGCAAATGAGGCCCTCATAATCGATGATGCCAAGGTCTAGGAGCGTTGCAACCAGTTCTACCAGCCCACTACCACAGATCCCTTTGGGCTTGATATTGCCAATAACCTGGTATTGAATGTCGCCTTGTTCGAGGCTAACCGCTTCGATGGCACCGGCCTTAGCGATCATCCCACGGGAAATTCTGGCGCCCTCCAGGGCGGGACCGGCAGCGGCAGAACAGGTCATCAATCTTTTAGCATTACCCAGGAAGATCTCCCCGTTGGTGCCAAAATCCATCCCCAGAATGGTCTCATCTTCCTGCTCCCAGGCGCCGGAGGCGAGAACGACGCTGATCAGATCCCCTCCAATATAACCGGCTTTGGCAGGCATAACGTAGAACAGGGCGTCGGGGTTTAACTCGAGGCCGACATCGGCCGCTTTTACCGTCAGCCCATCGGTCAAGACGGGGGAGAAGGGTGACTCGGCGATCCCTGAAGGGTTCAGGTTTAGCGCAAGGTGCTGCATGGTGGTGTTACCCGCAGCGACAGCAACAAAGATTTCGTTCATGTTGATCCCACCTGTTTTTAGAAGCTGAGCCGTGATCCGGTTCATGTTCTTGATGATAAGATTGTGTAAATTATCCAGACCGCTTGTGCGTTCTATTACATATTGGAGGCGGCTGATAACATCTGTGCCGTACCTGCTCTGGCTGTTGAGGCAGGAGGCAACGGCTACTTCGCTCCCGTCCACCATACTGATTAGCTTACCAACCACCGTAGTGGTACCCAGGTCGAAGATCAGCCCGTAGCTGCGCAGCTCTTCCTCGCGCTCCTGCCATGCCATCAGGTATTCCTCATGAATCACTGCTGCTCCGCTGAACTCAGTCCTTCTAAGCATGTCGTATAGCGTATGAAGACAGTAAAGTGTGGCCTTGAGATCCTGATGCTTGGGACCGATCGCTGTTCTAACCCGATCCAGGTCGGAAAGCTCCTCATGCTGAAGGTGTGGGGGGATGGTGAGAAGGCGCTTGTGGACGAGCGGCTCAAAACACAAGATAGGCAGGGGGCCGGTTTCGAGAATATGGCTGGTGGTGAGGATCTTGTGATATTCCGCGTGAGTGGCGGGTTCGCCAACTGAGATCTCTAAATCTTGATTCACCCTGGTGCGGCAGGCGAGACGGATACCCTGTTTCAGCTCCTCATCATCCAGGAGCTCTCTTTCTACCTTGGTTGGGGGGTCTGTCCTAGAGAGGACCTTGACCTTGCACTTGCCGCATTTACCCATTCCGCCACATTCCCCGTCCACAACGAGATTTGTATTCTGCAGGGCTTCAAAGATACTCTGCCCCTGAGGAATATTTAGCCATACGTCATCGGGTAGAACATTCAACCAGACGTATCTGATTTGACCTTTTTTAGCGGGAGGAGTGCCGCTTTTATGCTTAATTTTTTGATTCTGGCGCTTTTTGGTATTCATCGTCAGATATACGGACTCTCTCACTTAGTCATCGGTAAGTCCAAAGTTACTGGTTTACTTCAGAACACCTTTGCCTGTCAGGTAAGGCCTCGAAAAACACAGAGATTCCTCCTATTCGGTACACCTTGCCTCTGCCCTTTTCAACCACCATGTAGGAACACTGCTTGAGGTAATCAATACTAATGTAATTCATAGCACCTCCTACCTGGTTTTCTCTGTTACGGTTAGAGCCTTGGAAGCGGTACTACGCTCTCATGTTACCTCTTCAGGAAAGTCCATATGTTGGATAAAATAGTGGTTGAAGTCGAGACGGGTAGATAGCTCGATATGCTCAATGGAGTTCGAAAGCTGGTTAGCCATTTGCCAGTAATTCTTGGATAAGAGCACCATGGAAGCCCCCGTGCTGGCAGCGTTTCCGAGAGATGTGATAGATTCGGGATCGAACCCGGGGATTAGGCCAATGCGCACCGCGCTGTAAGGGTCGACATAATTTCCAAGGGCACCTGCCAGGTACACACGCTGGATGTTCTTAGTTTCGATACTCATTTCATCCATTAAGGTTTTTATCCCGGCAGCAATAGCCGCCTTGGCGAGCTGAAGCTCGCGGACGTCTTTTTGAGTGAGGTAGATAGGCTTTTGTTCGTAGCCTTCGTCTGCCGAAGCGATTAGAAAATGATTGACCCCGGAATGAGGGATTATTCTTGAACTCAAGCCCTCGGCTTCTCCTTCCTCGTGCTGGCGAATGAGGCCCTCATGGTCGATGATGCCTAAATCTAGGAGCAGGGCGACCAACCCAACTAATCCGCTCCCACAGATGCCTATGGGAGTGATATTACCAATGACCTGAAAGTTAAGATTACCGTCCTCCAGCCTAACAGCTTCAATCGCCCCCGCCTTGGCGATCATTCCGTGGGAAATTCTGGCACCCTCTAAGGCGGGACCAGCAGCGGCAGAGCACGTCATCAATCTATTGCGATTTCCCAGGAAGATTTCTCCATTGGTCCCAAGGTCCAGCCCGAGTATGACTTCATCCTCCTGCTCCCAGGCGCCTGAGGCCAGTATGACACTGATCAAATCACCGCCAATGTAACCGGATCTCGTGGGCATAACATAGAATAGGGCCTCGGGATGTAATTGTAGGCCAACATCTGCTGCTTTCAAAACCAGACCGTCGGTCAAAACTGGGGAGAAAGGTGCCTCGGCAATCCGTGAAGGGTTTAGGTTCAGCAGTAAATGCTGCATAGTAGTGTTACCCGCTGCGACGGCAATAAAGATGTCGTCTTTGTCGAGCCCAGCAGTTCTTAAAAGGCGTGCTGTAATCATATTCAGATCGTTGATGAGAAGATTATGAAACCTTTTCAGTCCGTATGTGTGGTCTATTATGTAATGAAGACGACTTATTACGTTTGTGCCATACTTCATCTGACTATTGAGCCATGAAACAACGGAAACTTCAACCCCGTCTGCTAAGTTGATTAGCTTGCCTACCAGTGTACTGGTGCCTAGGTCGAAGACCAACCCAAAGTGACAGTCCACTTCCGCCCAGTTCTGCCAGGCAATCAAGTGGTTTCCATGAAGCACCGCTACTCCGTGGAAATCGGTTTCTTCTAACATCCGCGGTAACATGCGTAGACAATGAAGCGAGGCTCCCATTTCGTCATATTCGGGACCCATTGCCATTTTGATCATATCCAGATCTGAAAGCCCCTCATTCTGGAGTTCGGGAGGTAGGGTGACCAGCCGTTTAGTGATAAGTGGCAATGGATGTAAAAAGGGCCGATGGCCTGATTTGAGAATCTGATAAGATTCCGCGTTAGAGACAGCTTCCCCGGTGTGGATTACTAAGTCCTTGTTCACTTGGGTGCGGCAGGCGAGGCGGATTCCTTGTGCAAGCTCTTCATCATCAAGGAGCTCTTCTTCCTCATTGGATGGCGGACCTATCGCTGAGATGACTCTAATTTTACATTTGCCGCATTTACCCAGTCCGCCGCACTCTCCAAATAGCTCTATATCTGCCTCTTGCAATGCATTCCAGACGGTCTCGCCCTGACGAACCTTAAGCCAGAGGTCATCAGGTAAGACATTTAACCAAATGTACGATATTTTTTGTTTCCTGGATGGAGTGGGTGCGACAGCAGGTCGCTTTTCCTTAGCCATTTTTTTATTATGAGTCTTCTCCATATTCACTGCTCACTTATTTAGGCGATCTTGTGAAATATAGTCATAAGGCTACGGTCTTAATTAGGTACACGCTAGATTATCTCGATGAGTTTCTTTTCCAGAGATGAATAATCCGCATCGCTAGTCTCCAGAAATAGCGACAGGAATTCAGCTATTTCGCTTGCCCTGGGAATAAGATCCGGGTCCGAGGGCTGCCGAACATAGAGCAATCTCTGGTAGTGTTCAAAACAACATTTTCGCATCTCCTCATCATGAAGCTCAAGCGGTTTCATGCAATACTCCTCGAAGTTAAGGATAAGATCTTTCTCAAGGAAATAGGTGCCTGCGATCTCGTCAATGAACTGCCGAAATCGCTCACTGCCGAGAAGCATTTCATAACAGTAATGCCCGGGCACTTTGATAGCGCCGCGCTGTTGGCAGAAGGCTTCGATACCCGGGAAACAGTCACCATAGAGGCATATGATCTTCTCATTCCTCTTTTGGGCGGAAGCGATCTCTTTTCCCAGGCGGTTCTTTAAATATTGTGGCCTCAGGTGCAGATTGGAGGGTAAATAGGTCAAGCGTAGATGGGGGTACCTATATTCAAGCTGGAGATGCTCCATAGCTGGCTTGAAGACGGCACAGGTAATAATGCGTATGATGCTTGGTGTCTTATGGCAAAATTTCGCCATTTTCATGCTATAGGAGTCGGCTACCAGGAAAGGCCTTTTTTATCTCTGAGATCAAATCCAGGTCCAGAAGCCCTTCATGGTGCTCCTCAAGGATGGTTTGTACCAGGTCATGGGCCCGGCTCAACATGTCCGGTCGACCCCTTTCCTCCCAGATATCCAGGTTACACCGCACGCTTAGATTAGGATAGAAGAATTCGTCCATCATATGATCGATGGTGTGGTCTTCGGTGATAAAGTCCCCGCCGGGTCCCACCTTCTCTATGACATCGAAGCCCATCGTATCTTCGTTCACCTTAATACCCGCGAGTATGCGGCGGATCATGCCGATAATCTCGTTATCGATTACAAATTGCTCATAAGAGATTGAATTACCCGAGTCTATCATCCCAGCGGACAGGTGAATGTAATCGGCTCCGGTCAGGGCCACTGTCAGGTTGGAAAAATGTTTCTCAAACCCGGCCTGGATGTCGGGCCTTTTGGCCTCGGTGAGCCCGCCCGAGGCGTAAATGGACAGGTTATAGAGCTTCGCCAGTTGCACCGCAGCAGCGTTCATTAAACCCGTTTCTGCAGTGCTCATGGTTAGTTCCATGGTGCGTAAATCCATTGCCAAAGGCACAGCGCCATAGAGAACACGGGCTCCCGGAGAGAGTACCTGGGTGATGGCCACACCGGCGAGAGATTCGGCATGCATTTGAGAAAGGGTCCCTGCTAGGGTCGCGGGCGAGGTAGCCCCAGCCATTGGTGCTGGCGCACAGGTTACGGGAATGCCGCGGGTGGTGCAGAAATTGAGAATTTTTAGTGTGTTGGAGTCAATGGTGAGAGGGCTTATAGTATTGGTAATTACTGAAACGAAGGGCTTCTCGCGGAGTTTGTCTTCTCCCCCGGCGATGACACTGGCAAGTTTCCACATCTGCTTGGCGCCGTGCAAATTATCGCAACCCCCCATTACGTGCTTGGTGGTATGGTTGAAGGCGTGATAGAAATCGAGCAGGTGGTAGTTAACCGGTTTTATATCATGTGCCTGGCAGGCGATTATATAAGAATGAATATTATCCAGGTGATCCACCAGGGATGCGGTGTTTGCTACATCCCTCAGCATGGTGAGACGGTATCCTCCGGTAGCCATATCGAGAATGCGGAATACCCGCCCCCCGTTGGCGAAGTAGACGTTACCTTCACCCAGGTGAAGGTCGTTCCTACCGTCTCGAGAGTACAGGGTGAAGCGGGACGGGGCCTGCCTTAAAAACTCATCAAGCCAGTCCTGGTCAAAGCGAACCCTCTGGTTGTCATAATCGACACGGGCCCCTGCCTTCTTCATTGTGTTGAGAAAGGTATTATCATTAACCCTGATCCCGACACGTTCCAGTATCCGGCGCCCCGTCCGGTCGATCTGCTTCACATCTTCAAGTGTTAGCGGCTGGAAGGATGGCAAGCTTTCTCTCATAGTTGAAACCAACATCACCGCCCGTGAAGGATGAGATCTATTCCTCTCAGTACTTCGTCGGGTTTAGACTCTACCTGGTGTTCTGAGAGGATCCTTTTGGCCTCAAGGTTGCAGCGCTCATACAGGTCCATTGCTCCTGCCTCTACCCAGGAATCATAGCGGGAGCGGTCCAGAAGCTTGGGAAGAAACTGAGCCTGCATGAAATGTTCAAAGGTGTGATCGTCCATAAGGAACATAGAGCCGGGACCCCCACTTGTCACCCTTTCTATTACCTCCAGGGCAATGGTCTGCTCGCTTACAGGGATTCCCCTCGTGAAAAAGCGGCTCATGGCGACAAGTTCGTCGGCCATAGTAATCATCTCCAGCGAGGAGGTACTCCCGTATTCTAGGAAACCAACATCGTGGATTAGATTGGCTCGGGAGAGCATGGCACTTATGATGGAAAACATAGCTTCGGCACCTGCCTGTGCATCCATGATTTTAGCATCCGAAGCCCCGGCATAAGCCCAGATGGGCAGCCCATAGATTTCATCTCGCATATCGGCAAGGGCAGCCTGGGTGAGGCTCCACTCGGGGCCACCATATGAAACCACGGTGGACTTCATGTCCAGAACGCTGACGTTGGGGCCGAAGAGAAATGGGGAGCCTTTGCCAGCCAGCTGATGAATAACCAGTCCTACCAGGTTTTCCGCGATCCCCAAAGCCATGGCTCCGGCAAGCGTGACCGGGGCTCCGCCTCCGGCATTGGATCCGGAGGGAAGGCAAATGGGTATATTTTTTTTAGCACAGAAAATGAGCTTTTCCATAACGTTCTGGGGGAAGCGCAGGGGGCTGATGGCCTCTGAGTAATTGAGTAGAAACGGCTTCTTCTGGAGCTTAGTTTCATCACCCACAACCCGGCAGGCGATCTCGTAAATCTTGGCGAGATCTCGGCCGCTATCGGCGATAAAAACTATGGGCTTGTTGGTGTTTTTAACCATCTCGGCAAAGACATAAACGTAAATATCCTCGACTGGGACATCCTCGGGGTTGGCCATGGACATGGCAAAGCTTATGTTCTCAAGCCCGTCCACCAGCCTGGCGAAATTGGCGGCATCTTTTAAGACCGACCGACGGCGCTCGCCGGTTTCCAAATCCAGAGTGAAGGTAGCATCCGAACCGGTGCCATAGAAAGCGTTACCGTCCACTAGGGGCATCGTTTTATTTCCCTTCTGGTCATACAGGTCGATCTGTTTGGGGGCTGAACTCAAGGCCTTTTCAACGATATTAGCGGGCAGCTTAACCCAATCACCGGAAATCTGGCAGCCGGCATCGGCGAGCATTTCCAGTGCGCCAGGGTGCTCCATCTTGAATCCGGTCTTTTCCAGGATCTCCAGAGCGGCAGCGTGGATTGCCATCGCCTGTTCACGGTTCAGGACCTTGAGCCGCGGTTGAAAGGTGGGAACATCCATCGGTTTTAAACTCCTTTATGAATGTAACAATTATAAAAATCTTCAGGAAATGCCCAGCAGGTCTTTGGCTTTGCTTACGGCCGAACCGGCATCGGATGCATAAGAGTCTGCCTTGATCTCATGGGCGTACTTATCAGTGACCGGTGCTCCCCCAATCATCACCTTGACTTTACCCCTGATTCCGGCTTTCTTAAGAGCCTCGATAGTCTGGGGCATGGACGGCATAGTGGTGGAGAGCAATGCCGACAAGGCAACGATGTCCGGCTCGATCTCTTTCGCCTTCTGGACAAAGCTATCGGGGGAGACATCTACACCGAGGTCTGTGATGGTGAATCCGGCGCCCTCCATCATCATGGAGACCAGGTTCTTGCCGATGTCATGCAGGTCGCCCTTGACGGTCCCGATCAGCACCTTCCCCTTGGAGGTGACATCACCTTCCTTAAAGAAAGGCTCGAGCACTTTCATGCACTCTTGCATTGTCTTTGCTGAGCGCAGCATCTGGGGGACGAATATAAGCCCCTTACTGTATCTCTCGCCGACCTCGTCCATGGCGGGAATTAGCCCATTATCGAGGATGCTTCGAGCAATTTCGCCGGCATCCAGAGAGCTCTGAGTCTCCGCCGTAGCAGTATTCATATCTCCCTTGATTACAGATTCCATGAGTGCCTTGTATTCACCCATTTCCAGCCTCCTTAGCTAAGTTTCGTTTAAGTATAATTTATCCCCCGCTAATACGACCATTTTGGTAGGCGTTAATGAAGTTTTCGCAGTATTCATCCCGGCCCAGAAGCATCTCGACCGCAAGCAGGGTTGCCATGAGCTGCTTATCGGTGGGGTCCAGAATGGCAGCAGAGAGGCCATAGGATATAGAAAGGGCCAGGAAGTTGCGGTTGATCAGACGGCGTTCGGGAAGGCCGAAAGAGACATTGGAGAGTCCACAGATGGTATTAACGCCGGGAAATTGGCTCATGATTTTGCTGATGGCTCCCAGAGTGGCGATGCCCATGCCCGTATTCACAGCTACCGGCTGCACCAGCGGGTCCACATAAATCCTCTCAAGGGGAAGTCCCTCATCGGTGAGCTTACCTATAAGCTCCTCGCCGACCTGGACTCTCTCTTCCACGGTTGTGGGCATAGACGTTTTTGACATACAGAGGGCAACCACGTGGCAGGGCTGAGAAGTGATTATAGGAAGGACGTTTTGAAAGCGGTCCTCTTCCAGTGAGATGGAATTTATCATCGGATCGCCCCTGTGGCATTTGATCGCTTCAGAAAGAGCCTTGGGATTTGGACTATCCAGGCACAGGGGCAGGTCCACTTCACTTTGTACTGTCTTTACCAGCCAGCAGAGGCAATCAGCCTCCTGGTCCAGAAAAGTTCCGGCGTTGACATCGATGTAATGTGCCCCAGCTTCGGCCTGGTCCCGGGCAACCCTGGTGATAAATGCGGTGTCCCGTTTCCCAACAGCTCCCGCGATGCTCTTCCTGCTGGTGTTGATCTTCTCTCCTACGATGATCACCGTTTGTCCTCTCTTCTTAAGAATAACATGGAATGATATTGGATATAGATATCCGCTTTTTCCCTGTAACAGCATAGCATGAATTTTGCCCTGTAACAAATCCAGGTCTTTACTCTTGGGAGTGTCCATATCGGTTCCGCCGGGCTGGTTGATAAGCACCCCCATATTAAAAATAAAAGCTCACAGGATTATCCATGTTACTATAGATGGCAGGAGTTATGCAATGCGAGTAGCAAGAGTCGCTGTAGTGCTGGTGTCGGGCCTTTTTTATCTGCTAGATGCACAATAAGAGAATGCTGAAAAAGAGGTGCCCCGATATAATCGGGGCCAGGGGTCTGGGGGTGTGCCCCAGATTTATAAAGTCCCCCAAGATTGGGGGATTAGGGGGTTGAGTGAGACTATTTCAACAGTCTCACTAAGGTACAGGAAGAGAAAGTCGTTTTGGATTTATATAAATTTGTTGAGATATTGGTTATTAGAATTTACGTCTCTTTTTTATGGTTGAAATTCGAAATATGAAATCGTAACTGGTGGCGTTCTTGTTGATAAAAAGAGTGCACCGCGTTATCTGAACAGTGGAGTTAGTGGTGAGAGATATTAGATATTGGTCTAGATTTCCTCGACTGCCAGCGGGTACTTTGACATTATCTCGCAGCCGTTTGCTGTTATGAGGATTGGGTTCTCATAACGGAACCCAATATTTTCCTCGGGGCAGGCATATTGCATGGCACAGATAATCGTTTCCCCAGACTGATACCTGTGGTCCGGATTGGTCCAGTAGGGAAATGGGCCGTCGTTGAGGCCGATGCGCCACTCATCTCCTGTCATCCCGATCCCATGCTCGAAGCCTGGAACCATGTAATCAGCAAACCCTCGTTCCTCGCAGAAATCGAGCATCTCATCGGCGAGTGCAGATGGACTTACGCCCGGGCGGTAGGTCGCAAGGCAAAGGTTTACCAGGTCAACGAAGTTCCGGGCATGCCATTTCTGACGCTTGGTGGCTGGTGCCAGCAGGTAGTTGTGTGCATGGTCGCCCAGTGCCAGCTTAAACATGGCGTGCAGGTCAACCGTCAGTGGTTCCCCCGGCTGGAGATACCTTCTCGATGCGGGGGTACAGGCTCCTGCTGCCAGTCCGGTACGGTACCCGGAGGCAATCTCGTTTCCACCGGTGAAAGACCATTCCCATTCACTCCCGGACTTCCTCATTGCATATGCGGCCAGTCCGGCAATCTCGGTCTCCGTCATTCCTTTGTAGCCGCCGTCTTTTATGGCTTTGTAAACCTCCTGATGACCGATATCAACGATGCGAGATGCTTCCCTGAAGCGATTAATGGTTCCTTCGTCTTTAATCAATGATAGCCGGTCTACTATATCATGGACATTACGAAACTGAGCCTCCGGAAGGGCACCCTTCAAGCATTCATACTCATAATGGGTGATATGCCCCTCGGGGAGATAGGTGCCCATACCGCTCTCAATGCCAATCACTCCACCATTGCTCATGAGATGCGGCTCTATCAGGCTTGAAAGCAGGGTAATCTGGTCCTGACCCCCCATGGGGCCGTATCCGATAACATGCTCCTCATCAAGCCAGGAGTCATCGGCTACCCTGGAGGCATCGATAACGAAGGTTAAGGCTATAGGCTGGCCCTCCTGTGGGATCACAACGTATGAGCGCCAGGGGCAAAAAGCACCCAGCGTCCAGGATAGGGTTCTCAGCCTCGACCCCAAATAGACATCAATTCCCTCGTTGGCCATCTCCGCCTGGATATCCTTGATCCTCTTGGCGAAGTCTATATAATATGGGTCGTTTTTGGGTGTGGTCTTCTTTGGCATTGCTCCCTCCGCGTGTTACTTCTTCAATAATCTGTGGGTATGGTGGCTATCACCTCGTTCAGCCGGTCAACAAGCGGTGACAATCGCAGCGCTTTTACCAGGGGACCCTTAAGCTTCATCTTTCCTGACATAAGCGCTGCCCTCGCCTTGAGCTCTCCCCGAGAAATCCTGGCAAATAGCTCGTAATCTGCGGTAATGGTAAACTCAGCCCGGGTCAATTCACCCTCCCTGATAGAAACATCAGTGACAACACCATCGACAATCTCGTAGTAGACTGCCCGATCCTTTCCATCAGGGCAACTGGTATTTACTGTCAACATGGATGAGGTGATATGCTTCATCCGCTCCGGGCTAAGTTTCTCGTTGAGAAGCCTGAAGACTTCATCAGCCCACTCCGGACTTAAGTACCTGTAATTCTCTGTTCCCATAACTATTCCTCCCTATTAACCAAACACTATCCCGTGTCACGAAGAAACGGAGTGAAATATAGGCATATGTCCAGGCGCTATTTTATCACAAGGGAAGGCGAAGTTGTCACTGTTAGCTACCGTGAACTTCAACTGGCCTTTAGCGCTGTCGGGTCTCGATTTAGAATGGATCTGATATGCAAGTATATCGGTTGCTGACTATTCATATAAACTTACATATTCAAAGCCTTTACCACATTCATATAACCTCAAGAATGGCGACTGACATTGATACTAGCCGTCAGGTAACGTTAACTTGATAACCAGGGCGGAAGCTGTTAAAGTTTGGCGGACGGTAACAGAGAGAATCACAGTTATGGGGAAATCGCCAGAAACTCTATACTGTGTATCGTAGTGGAGGCTATAGGTATGGAGCATACCGAAGGTAGGTTCTCAGGGCACAAAGGACTTACCCTTTACTATCGGTGCTGGTTGCCAGAGGCAGAAGCGAAGTCGATCGTGCTGGTGGTGCACGGCTGGGCCGAGCACAGCGGACGATACATAAACCTGGTCAATCACCTCGTACCAAAGGGCTATGCTATCTATGCCCATGATCATCGAGGTCATGGTATGTCAGAGGGCAGGCGGGGCTATGTTGAGCGGTTCTCGGACTATCTGGATGACCTCAAGATCTTTTTTGACCTGGTGAGGGGTGAACATAGTGATAAAAAAATATTCATTGTAGGCCACAGTATGGGCGGCACCATAGCTACTGCCTACGCCATCCGTCACCAGCAGGAGCTGGCCGGGCTATTACTCTCTGGGGCCAGTTTGAAGCTGGGCTCCAGCATGTCGTCGGCACTTGTTCCACTGGCCCGGATACTATCTCTTATGGTGCCAACGCTGGGTATTACCACACTAGATGCATCTGTCATTAGCCAGAACAGGTCTGTCGTGGACGCCTACATAAATGACCCGCTGGTCTACCGGGGCAAGATCACCTGCCGCTTTGCTGCAGAGATGATTAAGACACTGGGAACACTGCCCTCACAGATGACAGAGATTAACCTGCCCATATTAATAATGCACGGAACTGCTGATCGGTTAGGTGACCCTGAGGGCAGCCGAATATTGTATGACCGGGTTAGCTCGAAGGACAAGACACTTAGGCTCTATGATGGTTTCTACCACGAGATTTTCAATGAGCCGGGGCACAAGCAGGTGCTGGCCGACATGGGAGTGTGGCTGGATACTCGAATTTGAACTAGCCCGAAACCCTGAATGGTCATCAGACTGATATAACCTCATGTAATATGCTACATTACCGGCTCAGGTAAATACTTCCTAAGTCGTGGAAATACTCATAAAGAAGGCCTGTAAGGATACCAATAGAGCGATGAAGCAGTATATCCTTTCGATAGACCAGGGAACCACCGGCACCACTGTCCTTTTAATCGGTCGGGATGGCAGCGTAAAGGGGCGTGGATATGCGGAGGTTAAACAGTACTATCCACAGCTGGGATGGGTAGAGCAGGACCCCATGGAGATATGGCAGAGTACCCTGCAGGCAATAGAGGAGGCAAAGGGAGGCGCCGGTGCTAGCGATGCACAAATCGCAGGTATTGGGATTGCCAACCAGCGCGAGACCACCCTGCTGATAGACAGGGAGACAGGCGAAGCTATGGGGCGCGCTATTGTATGGCAGTGCCGCCGCACCGCGCCCAGGTGCGACGAGCTGAGAAGTCAATCGCTGGCTGAGATGATCCGTGCCAAGACTGGCCTGGTAGTAGACGCGTACTTCTCCGCAACCAAGCTGGAGTGGATGCTGAGCAATGTTAAGGGCGTGCGTAAACTCGCTGAACAGGGGAAAGCGCTATTTGCAACCATTGATACCTGGCTCATATGGAGGCTTAGCGGCAGTACGGTTCACGCCACCGATATTTCAAACGCCTCGCGGACAATGCTATTTAACATCCATACCCTTGATTGGGACAATGACCTACTCCAGCTATTCGGGGTCCCTCGAACCATGCTGCCGCAGGTTCGACCCTCCAGCGGTATATTTAGCTATACCAGTGGCGGTATTCCGGTGGCCGGCGTAGCCGGTGACCAGCAAGCAGCCCTTTTCGGCCAGGCCTGTTTTAAACCTGGCATGGTCAAGGTCACCCTGGGCACCGGTGCCTTCGTGCTGATGAACACTGGAAAGGATCCAGCGCATTCCAAACACGGCTTGATAGCCACCATAGCCTGGGGAATCGGGGACACTGTGGAGTATGCCCTAGAGGGCAGCATTTTTATTGCCGGAGCCGTTATTAAGTGGCTGAGGGATGAACTGGGATTGATCGTCGATGCGGCGGAATCGGAGCGGTTGGCAGATGAAGTTGAGGACACAGGTGGGGTCTATTTAGTACCTGCCTTCGTAGGCTTGGGTGCACCTCACTGGGATATGTACGCCAGGGGAACTATCACAGGTTTGACCAGAGGCACTCGCAAGTGTCACCTGGTGAGAGCGGCACTGGAGTCTATAGCTTACCAGGTGTGTGACGTGGTAAAGGCAATGACATCTGACTCAAGGCTGAGACCAACCGAGATTCGCGTGGATGGTGGAGCAGCCGCCAACGACTTCCTGGCCCAGTTCCAGGCCGATATGCTTGGTGTGAAGCTATTGCGTCCGCTGACAGTGGAGACTACAGCGCTGGGCGCAGCGTATCTTGCTGGTCTGGCGGTGGGGTTTTGGAGAGACCGTGATGAGGTAGCCTCGCTCTGGACCGCTGGTCAGCTCTTCATGCCTTCAATGGAACGTGAAAGGCGAGATACTCTTTACCGGGGCTGGCTCAAGGCTCTGAAGCGGTCTAAGAGATGGGTGAATAAAGGATAAACTTAAATGTCCAACTGCTGCCCCTTGGGTTCTGTCTTCATCTTCTGAGTTACTTTCTTCGGATGAGCCTTGTAGTAGGAATTACGTTGACAGTTCTCCATGCAGAGCCTGCAGTTATTGCACCTTTGGGAGATACGTTCGATGGTGCCTTCTTGCTTGCTAATCATGGCTCCAACGGGGCATGCATCAGCGCAGTAGGCAAAGCTACATTGACTGCAATACTTCCTCTTCCACTGAAACCAGTAGAACTCGAAGTAAATGTGATAAAGCACCAATATAATCGCAGAGAAGAAAGCGATATCATGGATAAACAAGGACACATTGAATACACCGGATGGTACTATCCCTTTAAAGAACCACTGTATCATACCAGTCATGACGACGGTGAGAAAACCAATCGATATTAATAACTTGTGTTTCCTCTTCCATCTGTTAAGATGCGATGTGGCGGAGGTCTCGCTTTTCCAAATCGCCGCTTCCCTTATCCACTGCCACACCGCACCGCGTTTCATCAACGCATAGATTATAGGTGCGCTCACTAGGATCACTGCGGCGATGCGGTGGATCAGGCGGGTCCAGCTACCGGCAGCTAAAGCTGAGAAAGTTGGTGTGTACAAAATCAAGCCGGTAGCCAGTAATGCGAAAAAGGCCCCCACCACAACCCAGTGTAATATTCGCTTTCTTGAGTTTTTTATACGTACATTATCGTCACTCATGTTATACACCCGTCTAATATTATAGCATTAAGAATCATCCTGCTTCTCTGCAGGCGCAACGTCTGGCAAGCCAGAGCCAGAGAATTCGGCAGGCGTGAGTGCATCACGTGCCCACCGTGACCATAGATCTGGCCCGCAATTATCGAATTCCTTTTCCTCACCGCAGAACTGGCACATGCCTTTGCTGGTAGGGCCATCGGCAGGCTCGATTATCCAGTAGTGGCAACACTTGCCTTTGCAAGTCGGTTCTTCGGGCGCAGTCTCCAGTCTGTTTACCATCACGCACCCCCTGTTTTTATATCCAAATTTATTCTAAGTCAGGGGGTGACGACTGTATGCGACTTTTATCGCATGGAGAGGCGATGACAGGACAGGCAAAGGGCAACCCAGAGGGGGAGTATGATAAGGAGGATAACGGGAGTTGCCAGCGCTACTCGATAACTATCTCAAATGGCCAGCGTATTGCTCCGGTGGGGCAGACGTCTTCGCATTGGGTGCACCAGCGGTTGCATGAGGTGCACTTTTCTTTCCCTATTACAGTTACAACGTTGTCGACCAATACCAGGACTTCGCACTGGCACACGCTAACACACAGCCCACATCCGTCACACTTTGCTTGGTCGATCACCGGCATTTCAACCATTCTCTCACTTTTCCTTCGTGATCATAATATCACCAGAGCTGACTAGCGGAATATGACTTTTGTCTCAAGAATATGCGTCCACCATGTCTTTAAGGGCTTCTTGATCGGTAATTACGATGCGGTGGCGTTCCAACCTGATCACCCCTTCATCTTCCAGGGCTTTGAGCGACCTGCCGACTACCTCGCGGACGGTACCTGCCATAGCTGCCATCTCCTGCTGGGTGAGCCGCGGCAGGGGGCCGTCTCCATCTCTGGCGTGTTCCAGGAGTATCTTGGCTACCCTACCAATAACTGGTCTGAAGGACAGGTCCTCGACCAGTGACGCAAGGATGCGTACTTTTCCTGCCAGGACCTTATTGACATTCAGGGCTACCTGCGGGTGATCCCGGAGGATAACCTCCAGTTCACCCCTTCTTATTCCATAAAGAACCACCGACCCCATCGCCTGGGCACTGGTGAGGTTTGGGCCATTATCGAAGATGGAAACGTCATTGATGGACTCTCCGGGGCGCACGATGCGCAGGATCTGCTCTTTGCCTTCAGTCGAGGTCTTGAATATCTTAACCGCGCCGGAGGCTACAAAATATAATACCTCAGCGGCCCCTCCCTCGATCAGGACCAACTCTCCTCGCTGCAAGGTTTTCTCAAAGATTAATTCCTTGATCGAATCGAATTCAGCGGGGCTGAGCCCCGAAAAGTGGGGGATGGACTGTAAAAACTCTACTGGAACAGCCATATCTCTTCACCGTGGTCGCCGCGGTGGCACCCGATGAATCATTATACCAGCCATTGGGGGGTGAGGATAGTTCTCATCCAGCCCCCTGCCCATTGAAATTTAGGGTAGCATTGGTTATAAAGATATGGCAGGTGGGCAGATCCACTTCTCTGGAACAGCAGGGGTGGATAGGTAATCCCGAACGAATCTCACGATATCTTATTGGTGACTATACAGAGAGAGCTTAATCTTATCGCCCCTGATATAATCGTTTCTGGCGTTGTCAGATATCTTTGTTATTTCTTCGTATACCTTTTCTCGCGTCCTCGACCGATGCTTCGTCTTCCAGGGTGGTAAGGTCACCCGGGCTTTGTCCTAAGGCTAACGCTTTGAGGACGCGGCGCATGATCTTACCGCTCCTCGTCTTGGGAAGCGACTCCACGAAGTGGACCTCATCTGGGGTGGCGATAGGCCCGATTACATTACGCAGATGCTTGCCGATCTCCTTCTTCAGCTCAGACGAGGGCGAGACGTCATCCTTGAGGATGACAAAGAGGACAATACTGTCCCCTTTTATCTCATCCGGTTTGCTCGCCACGGCAGCCTCAGCTACAGCGGGATGTGATATAGCGGCGTCCTCTAATTCCGCTGTTCCGATGCGATGTCCCGCCACCTTTAGCACCTCATCAGCCCTACCTAATAGCCAGAAGTAGCCATCCTCGTCCCGCATAGCGAAGTCGCCGGTATAGTATGATCCCGGAAAGCGCGACCAGTAGGAATCCTTATAGAGCTGCGGGTCGCCATATATGTCGAGAAGCATGCCAGGCCAGGGTTTCCTTATTATTAGCAGTCCCGTTTGCCCTGGAGGAAGCTCGCTTCCCTCGGCATCAACCACAGCCGCATCAACGCCGGGTAGTGGAAAAGCCGCAGAGCCTGGCTTAAGCGGTATGGATTCAATACCAGGTGTCGGGGATAGCATGGTGCCCCCGGTCTCTGTCTGCCACCACGTATCGACGATAGGGCATCTCTCTTTGCCTATGTTCTTGTAATACCAGTACCATGCCTCGGGGTTTATGGGCTCACCGACACTGCCCAGAAGCTCGAGGCTGGAGAAGTCATGTTTCAGCAACATTTCCTCGCCATGACGCATAAACATGCGTATTGCCGTTGGCGAGGTGTAGAAAATGCTTACGCCGTATTTATCCACTATATCCCACCACCTTTCCACAGTGGGATAGTCAGGAGCCCCGTCATAGAGGACAATAGCTGCGCCATGGGAGAGGGGAGCATAGACTATGGAGCTATGGCCGGTAACCCATCCCACATCGGCGGTGCACCAGTAGACCGACTCCTCCTTTATATCGAAAACCCATTTATATGCCGAGTGGTTGAACACAAGGTAGCCGCCTGTGCCATGTATTACACCTTTGGGCTTCCCCGTTGTCCCTGAGGTGTAGAGTATATATAGCGGATGAGTAGACTCCATCGGCTCGGGCTTAACCATCCTATCGGCCTTGTCCAGCAGGGAGGAAAGATAGAAATCTCTTCCCTTCGTCATAGGAACCTTCTCCCCGGTTCGTCTAACCACGACCATCTTCTCCACGGACGGCGAAAGTCTGGCTGCCTCATCGGCTATCTCCTTTAGCGCCAGGATCTTACCGCGGCGATATGCCCCATCAGCGGTGATGAGAACCTTCGCCTGTATATCGTTGACCCTGTCCGCTATCGCATGAGCGCTGAATCCTGAGAATATCACCGTATGAACCGCCCCTATTCGGGCGCAGGCGAGCATGAAAATAGGGAGTTCAGGGACCATGGAGAGGTAAAGCGCAACCCGGTCCCCTTTCTTGACTCCAAGCTTCTTCAGCATAGAGGCGAAGCGGTTTACTTCACGAAAGAGGGTGGAATAGCTTAGAACCCTTGTCTCCCCAGTCTCTCCCTCCCAGTATATCGCAACCTTGCTCCTTCGCCATGTCTGAACATGGCGGTCAACACACTGATAGCTAGCGTTAAGCTTGCCTCCGACAAACCACCGTGCGTACGGTGGATCCCAATCCAGGACTCGGTTCCAGGTCTTGTACCAGTCCAGCTTACGTGCCTCCTCAGCCCAGAACCTCTCGGGGTCCTCTAGAGAGCGCTGGTGGATTTCGGCATAGCGCTTCGATGGCCACATGCGTGAGCCCGTAGGTAGGGAGCTTGCGCCATCGGATCCGCGGTCATCAATCATGTGCTTCCTCCTTCATTATTCTGTACTTAGTCACCAAAGTAAATATTTTCACGAACAAGCGTGCTCTGATTTAATTGATATTAAGAACTTAGGTGATGCTGTCTGGTCAGGCCTAACTTTCAGCTTCTAGTCCTATTTCGCCAGGCTTTTTGCTGGAGAAATCAAACTCGCGTTTCTTTCTGGAGTTGAGCCCCCGTTCCAGGTCCTCTTCCTTCAGATGGTGGCCGAATAGGACAGCACTCAAGTTTTCCTCCCTGTATTTGAGGGGAAGCACCTTGGCCAACTCCTCTTCAGATACATTAACATCTACCAGGGCCATTAGGCGCCCCAGTGCAATCATGTTGCCGAATACCTCTCTACCGAATTGCTCTATTCCCAGCTTGCTGAAGGGGATTTCCTCATCGGTGCAGAGTCCCGTCTGGCAAACCGTCTTTTCTGCATGAAGCCCCTCTGCCTTGTTGGAGAGTTTGAGCAGAATGTCGGCATCCTCAACCACCGGGTTGGCGATGGGCTCTTTATCAAAGACAAGGTAGGCCACGCTCATGGCACCTCTCACTGACGAGTCATAATCATACAGCAGGCTTACCTCGTAGCCTAGGTTGGCCAGTAATATTGCCAGGCTATGAGATATCACCCGCACTCCCTGGCCGCCCTCTCCTGATATGATGACCTTTACCATTGGTGACTCCTTTCTATCCGCGGCGGACGATCCCGATTTCCTCGGGACTTAGGGTCTCGGTTCCGTCAGATGCCCTTTTATATGTTCTGCGGAAGTGCTGCAGCATTTCATATGCTGAGTTGAACCCCAATCGGCGCCCGTTGTTCTCGATGCAATGGCAGGCGATATCTATAAAGGCGAAGCCTGGCCAGGCAATCGCCTCCTTCATGCAGTTGCGGAGGTGGAGTTGATGGTATACAGTCGTCTTGGCGTAGAAGTACCTGGAACCGGCTTTCATTAGGTTTTGTAGATTTACCGGATCATAGGCAGCGCCGGCAGGTGAGCTCACCGTTTTGGTGTCGCGGGGCGTTGTCGGCCCCGCCTGACCTCCGGTGAGGCCGTAGACATTATTATTGTTGCAGAGCACGGTCAGGTCTGGGTTGCGCCGGGCAGCATGCAGCAGGTGGTTGCCGCCAATGCTGGCCAGATCGCCGTCTCCGGAGACCACTATCACCTTGAGGTCCGGGTTCACCAGCTTCACGGCCTCAGCAACGGGCAGGGTTCGGCCGTGCAGGGTATATACCCCATCGACATTCATATAGCCGGCAAGCCTGCCGGTGCAGCCCACACCGGATATAACTGTGCTGTTAGTATAATTGAGTCCCAGTTCATCCATTACCATCGCCAGTTGGATCATTATCTGCCCGATCCCACAGCCAGGACACCAACTGGTGGGTAGACGGTCCAGTTTAATTAAATCCTTGAACATCAAGGCACCTCCCGTTCAAGCTTCTCCCGCAGACCTTGCTTGGCCAACTCCAAGTTAATCCTCCCGCCGAGTAGAGGCACGCGGATCACATTTCTCTTAAGCTCCCGCTCCACCAGACAGGCATACTGGCCATCGTTAGCTTCGATGACCGCGACCTTCTCGTAGCCCTGGGCATGGTCACGAAGCTCGTCGCCGAGCATAGGGAACATGCGTATCGGCCGAAATAGCGCGAAGGTGGAACCGAGAGGTGCAACCACCCGCGACACAATACCATACGAAATGAGGAGTGTATCGCTCGCCGGGTTTCCGCTGAACTCAAAGTTACTGTATCGGGCTGCCACCTTTTGATGTCGGGCCTTGACTTTGGTGAGCCATTCCCGGTACACAGCCGCATCGGCAGTTCGTGGGTTACCTTCCTCATCGTGGGCCAGGCCGGTGAAAAACCGCTTTCCGGTTCCCAGGGGTGGACTGGCGCGTGGTACAATCTCTACCTCAATAGCATCGAGGTCAACCACCTCGTTCAGATGCCCCACGAAGGCGTCGCTGAGAATAACAACGGGCGACAGTGATTCTTCTGCGGCGTTAAACGCATTGATGGCATAGAGATAGCACTCGACAACAGAGTTGGGATAGAAAGCTAGGGGGTAGTAATCACCGCTGCTACCATAGTTGGTCTGTACAATGTCCTGCTGCGCTGGCATAGTGGGCATCCCCGTGGCTGGCCCCACCCGTTGAATATTTAGAAATACCGTCGGCACCTCCACCTCGTGAGCATAGCCGATTGCCTCCTGCATAAGGGTGAAGCCTGGACCAGCAGTTGCGGTAAAAGACTTGGCACCAGCCAGCGAGGCACCGATAAGGGCATTGGCGGCAGCCAGTTCGTCCTCGCTCTGGATGAACTTGAAGTTTGGGTCCTTTACAGCCTGTTCGGCGGCCAGAACTAGGATGTCCGTTGATGGGCTGATGGGGTAGCCGGCGAAGAAGTTTGCACCTGCCTTTAGGGCGCCGAGGAAGAATGCTTCATTGCCCTGAACCAGGTGCTTCATCGCTGTCTCTCCTGCGACCTGGGCTTGATTACCTCGATGGCCAGGTCGGGACAGAGTCTCTGGCAAAGGCCGGTTCGGTCACAACGGCCTTCTATCTCAATGATGGCATCGTTCTTTAGCTCCAGTGCCTGCCTGGGACAGGCCTCTACACAGATGTAACAGCGCTTGCACCAGAAGGCGTTCCATCGGATATTGTCATACTCGATCAACTTAGATGCTGCGGTAGTCATATGGTGATTTCCTCCTTTCAGCTTTCTATGGGCCTCCGGCAACTAAAATAGGCGATCTTGGCATCTCATCCTCATGTTTTCCCTCCCGCTCTTGCCAAGGAAGGATCATCAGCGGATAGGATATTTAGTATCTTAACTGCCCGCTCCTGGGCTGCTTCCCAAAGTTGGCGACAGCTAGGTGGCATTTCTATGAGGAGAAAGGAGCGAATTTCTGCCGCCATATCAGCGGCCCGGACACGGCGATGCTCTTCACTCAGCGCTTTATATCCCTGTAACTTTCGGGGGCCTTCGCTGCCTCCCTCGGCAAAATGCCAGTCTTTGAAGGCCACGCCACAGCCCACCCGAAATAGCATACTCCCCAAAGGTGTGGCTACCGGAGGAATGCCGCACCCGATGGCGAGCCTGGTCTCCGCCTGCTCCTCACTCTCGTATTCTACCATTATGTGTCCGCCGGGCGGAATAAGGTCAGAGAGGTAATGAAAAAGGCGTTCTATTTCAGCATCCGAGAGTATAACCTCTCGTTCCGGTTGAATAATATTTTTTACCAGCTTTATCACCTCAACCCAGTTATAGCTGGGATAGGGACCGGAGTGGTGCAGCGCTAGTAATAGAGGCTGGCTTGTGTTACCGAACTGATCCCGCGAGGTTATTCGAAAATAGTGCGCACCCACGCGATTCTTGGGCCCAAGCTCTATTTCTATAGTGGCCCCGCCAAGCGGTTTGCCCTCAAGCCTGGCTAAGGGATGATGGCTTCCCTTGGCAGTAGTCCATATATTCACTTTGGGCTCGTCTCACCAAGAGATCACGCTGAGGAGGGTAGGGTAAAGCGGTGTACCGTAAAATATTCCTTCGATCTCCTCAGCCACTCATATTCCTCTTCCAGCAGGTCCAGGTGCCCTTGCTCAACCTTAGACAGATTTTTAAACATGGCCTTGCCACTTGGATCCGAGATATTCTTGGCAAGATCGGCGTAAAATGAAGTCGCCTCTCTCTCTGCGGCTATGGCTTGCTTTAGAATATCCATCTCCGGGGCATCCTCAGTAAGCTTGCCCTTTACCTCTGAGGCTGAAGGAAATTCCGTACATTCGATAGGATGAGATATATCACCATATTCGCAATAGCCTTCTTCCGAAAGCCACGTCCCATCTTCCTTAACCTTTTTCCACTGCTCCTCCAGTATGTTTATATGTCCCCTCTCCTCCGATGCCAGCCATGATAACATCTTCCTACCGCTCTCATTGGCAGTCTTGGCAGCGGCATCGCTATAGTAGCGGTGAGCTTCCCTTTCTCTTTTAATAGCCAGGCTTAGTGCTTCCTGTTCGTTCATTGCCTTTATCCTCCTCATAACTTTCTTGCAGACGGTATCTTCTCATACTCAGGGAATTAGTGACCACACTTACTGAGCTGAAGGCCATTGCTGCTCCGGCGATTATTGGATTGAGTAAAAATCCGGTGAAGGGATATAGTATCCCGGCGGCGATCGGGATACCTGTGGTATTGTAGAGAAAAGCCCAAAGGAGGTTCTGCTTGATCTTACGCATAGTATAGCAACTAAGGTCCAGGGTTCGTACTACGTCTCGAAGGTCATCCCTCATTAGAACTATACCTCCAGACTCGATAGCAATGTCGGTACCCGAGCCGATAGCGATACCGACATCGGCCTGAACCAAAGCCGGGGCGTCGTTAACACCATCGCCGACCATAGCTACTGCATGGCCTTGCCCTTGGAGAGTCTTTATCTCAGAAGCTTTATCCTGGGGCAAAACCTCTGCCATCACCCGATCGATACCCAGGTTGTAGGCGATGCTTTCCGCACTCCCCCGATTATCTCCGGTGATCATGATCACCTGCTTTCCTCGGCGCTTGAGCCCGGCAACCGTCTCGGCGGCGTAATCCTTTGCTGTATCCGCAACTGCAATTATCCCAATAACCCTACCCTCCGCTGCTACCAGCACCACTGTTTTTCCTTCTTTCTCCAGTTGTCTTATCCTTTCCTCCGTAGCCGCTGTATCGATTCCTTTATCGGCGAGTAGCTTCCTGTTTGCCACAAGAATAGCAGTACCATTATACCTTGCTTCCACCCCTTTGCCTGGTATAGCGGAGAAGTCCTCTATATCAGGGATAGATAATTCTTTCTCCTCAGCCTTGCTAACGATGGCTTCGCTAAGATGGTGCTCCGAGCGCTTCTCAGCCACGGCAGCTAGTTTAAGTATCTCATCACTAGTAGTGGGATTGGAGAGGGAGATTACATCGGTAACCTCGGGCTTGCCTCGGGTCAGGGTGCCTGTTTTATCGAATACGATGGTATCCACCTGGCATGCCCGCTCCAGAGTCGCCGCGTCCCTGATGAGAATGCCGTTCTCTGCTCCTTTACCAGTCCCCACGATTACCGCGGTGGGCGTTGCTAGGCCAAGGGCACAGGGACAGGCGATAATAACCACCGCGATAAAAGCAGTGAGGCCAAAGACCAGCCCGGAACCCGATAGATACCAGGCGAGAAGGGTAACCACACCGATAGCTAAAACAGCGGGGACAAAATAGGCCGATACCCTATCGGCCAGCCGCTGTACCGGGGCTTTACTACCTTGGGCCTCCTCTACCAGCCTCACAATCTGGGCCAATGCAGTGTCTTTACCGACTCTAGTTGCCTTAAACTTGAGCCAGCCGCCCTTATTCATCGTGCCGCCGATAACCTCATCACCGATGTTCTTCTGTATCGGGATGCTCTCACCTGTTAAAAGCGATTGGTCAACCGAAGAGCTTCCATTCACAATCACACCGTCTACCGGTACGCTACCACCCGGCTTCACAATGATAGTATCACCCACGATAATTTCCTCTACCGGCATCTCCAGCTCTTTATTATCTCTAACTACCAGTGCTGTTTT
>DAOUEU010000150.1:0-4855 GCA_034430255.1 Dehalococcoidia bacterium
GGGCAGGTGCGCCGGGTGCAGCGTAGCATTTTCGGACAGTTCGTAAATACCACCACTTGCAGCCGCTGCGGGGGTGAGGGGAGTATTATCACCAAGCCCTGCCACCAATGCCGAGGCTCGGGCAGGGAGGAGAAGACCCGCCGGATCAATATCACTATACCTGCCGGGGTGGATGATGGCTCCCAGATCCACCTCAGCGGGAAGGGCAATGCCGGAACGCGGGGTGGAAATACCGGGAGCCTCTATGTTTCTCTTTCAGTAGAGGAACACCAGTTCTTCAAACGCCGTGGTGATGAAATCTTGTACGACCTGCCCATCAACTTCGCCCAGGCAGCGCTGGGCGCCGAGATCGAGGTGCCCACAGTAGACGGCCCCGCCACACTCAAGATCCCCCCCAGAACACAAACAGGAAAGCTCTTCCGACTCAGGGAAAAGGGAGTGCCTCATCTTCGGGGAGGAGGATGCGGAGACCAACTGGTTATGGTTCATGTGGTGACCCCTGAGACCCTGAATGAGAAGCAGCACAGGCTATTCGAGGAGCTGGCGAAAACCATGGGCCCGGCGGTAATGCCCAAGGAGGAGAAGGGGTTCTTTAACAGGCTTAAGGACCTCTTTGAAGCGTAACTCAGGGCGATTGAGCGAGGGGCATGCACCGCTTTTTTATCTCTCCGCAATGGATCGATAAAGAGAGAGTGGTCATCGAGGGAAAGCTGGTTCATCAGTTGAGGAATGTGCTTCGATTGCAGGGAGGCGACCACATCGTAGCCCTCGACGATACCGGCTGGGAGTATGAGGTGTCGCTGGAAAGGGTGAGCAGGGATCATGTCACCGGCGTTATATGTGAGAAGAGACCGTCGGCTGAGCCAGGCACTAAAATAACACTCTATCAAGCGCTACTTAAGAGCAGTAAGTTTGAATTTATTATCCAGAAATGTACCGAGCTAGGCGTTTCCTGCTTCGTCCCCCTGACCTGCGAGCGCTGTATCCCAGAACATCCCCAGGATAACAGGGTTGAGCGCTGGCAAAGAATAATTATTGAGGCAGCGGAGCAATCGAAGAGGGGAAGGATCCCCAAGCTTGAGCCTGTATTGCCCTTTGAGCAGGCATGCCGCTCAGCGATGGGTTTTTCCATGCTGGCCTGGGAGGGTGTAGTGAGTGATAGTGATAACGAAAAGGGGATAAAGACATCCGGGCTACGCGCTGCGTTGCAACCCGAGTTTCACCGTCAGGAGATTGTATCAGGGGAAAAACCACTGTCGGTTAACCTCTTCATCGGTCCCGAGGGAGGATTCTCACCGCTCGAAGTGGAATTTGCCCGGGGTTGTGGCATTCTCCCTATCAGCCTAGGGAGACGGGTGCTCCGAGCGGAGACCGCAGGCGTAGTCGCAGCCTCGATAATCCTTTACGAATATGGTGACATGAACCCCGTATAACATAATCTGCGCTTGCATGACAACAAACGACTTATACTTATAGTGCGGTGTGTATTGTAGCCTGCGTGCATTGGACACTTGAGACGTAATATCTACTCCCCAAGCATCTCACTCTTAAGCTCGCGCCCCATGAGTGTAGCCATAGCCATAGTCACATCAACCGACTCGAAGAGCACCCTGTACACCTGCTCTGTGATGGGCATATCCACCCCGTACTCCCGGGCCATCCGTCGGGCTGCAACAGTGGTACTAATCCCCTCAGCCACATTTGTCATGGAAGCCGTTATCTCCGCAAGTGGACGCCCCTTGGCCAACTCCTGACCAACGAAGCGATTGCGACTGAGCGGACTGGAGCATGTAGCTACCAGGTCCCCCAGCCCAGCTAGTCCGGCAAAGGTGAGTGGATTGGCCTTCATCGCCACCCCAAGGCGGGAGATTTCCGCCAGTCCACGGCTCACCAATGCAGCCTTGGCGTTATCGCCATAACCCAAGCCATCGCTCAAGCCTGCCGCCAGCGCAACGATATTCTTCAGCGCCCCACCCAACTCCACACCGATAACATCATCATTAGTATAGACACGAAAGGTGGCAGAGGCCATTATACCCTGAGCACGCTTAGCCACAGCGCTATCCTGGGCAGCAATAACCGTTGTCGCTGGCAGGCCACGGACGACCTCCATAGACAGGTTCGGGCCAGACAAGGCACATATATTGTGGCGATATGCAGGGGCGATCTCCTCAGAGATCACCTGGGTCATTCTCTTCGTGGTGTCCACCTCTAGCCCTTTGGCAGCGCTTAAAATCGGCACCCCTTTAGCGATATGCCCTTTTATTATCCTGGCATTTTGGCGCATCTGCTGAGAGGGCACCGCCAGTATAACCAGCGAGGCACCCCGAAGCGCCTCCTCTACATGGCCGGTAGTCGAGATCCCCCCGGGGAAGGGAATTCCAGGAAGACGGGCCTTGTTCTCTCTATCCCTCGCCAGCCGCTCAGCCTCCTCCACAGTCCTCGCCCAGAGCGCCACATCAATGCCCCTTCGGGATAGAATTACCCCCAGGGTCGTGCCCCAGCTTGTGGTACCGATGATGGCAACCTTCATCAGGCATCCCCTTTTTCAACAGTACGCTACGTCTGATCTGAATGGAAGCTCAGCTATTCTCTTAAGATAAAGCCCCCAGGTATTGGAGCGCATCTTGCGGTATAATAAAGCCTACCGACTAGCACGAGAAGAACCTATCTTCGGCTCAACGCCCGAAAGCAGCCTTCGTATGTTGCCCCGATGACGGAATATGACTATCGGCACCACGATTAAGCCAAAGACGATATAGGCAAATTCTGCTCCCGGCAAATCAAAAACGACAAATAGAATCATTGTTACCAGCATGGCAAGCGCTGCGAGCATGGAACCCAGTGATACATATCGAGACAGGCCGATAACCGTTAGGAAGACAGCGAAAGTGATGAGGCCCACCGGCCAGCACATCGTAAGCAGCGCGCCAAAACCGGTCGTAATACCGCGCCCACCTCTAAATCCAATAAACACCGGCCAGCTATGTCCGATAACGGCGGCTGCCCCTCCCGCCATGTGACCCCATGTAACCATGTCGGGATGGGAGTTAAATATCGGCCAGGCAAGCGACACCGCAGCAGACCCTTTAGCCAGGTCGGCGAGGAAGACCAAGAACCCCGCCCTGGCACCCACTGTGCGCAGCACATTGGTCATCCCCATACTGCCACTGCCATAATCCCTGACATCTATACCCCGCGCCAACCTGCCCACAATGACACCGAATGGGATTGACCCGATGAGGTAGCCCAAGATAACTAAGCCAATAAACCCCAAAACGGTCACTTCTCACCCCTTCTTTTAAAGACCAGGCGCAGCGGTGTCCCTTGAAAGCCAAAACTGCGACGCAGCTCGTTCTCCAGGTAGCGCTGATAGGAGAAGTGTATTAGAGCGTTATCGTTAACCGAGAATACGAAGGTTGGAGGGCTGGTCTCAGCCTGAGTGGCATAGAGTATCTTGAGCTTTTTCCCCGCTACCGCTGGTGGTGCATGGGACGCCACCGCATCACGAACCACGCTATTCACCAGTGCGGTGGGCACGCGCTTTTTTCGTTTTTCGAATATTTCCCTGGCGACATTAAGGACATCGCTCACACCTTCTCCAAACTTTGCAGAGGTATACAAAACAGGCACATAAGGCATAAACCTGAGCCGGGCCCTAACAACTCTGGTAAACTGCCTGCGGTCCGCCGTCTCCGAAACCAGGTCCCACTTATTTACCACCAGCAGCATTCCTTTACCGGCCTGCCTTATATAGCCAGCGATGTGGGCATCCTGAGCGGTTACCGGCTCTGTGGCCTCGGTTAGGAGCAGAGCCACATCGGCACGGCTTATAGCCCTGAGCGCCCGCGCGACGCTGTAGCGCTCTATACCAACCTCCACCCTGCCCCTCCTCCTTATGCCCGCTGTATCGATGAGCATAATTCGCTCGCCGCCATGCTCAAATATGGTATCTATAGCATCCCGGGTCGTCCCCGGCGTCTCAGCAACGATGGCTCGCTCCCTGCCCAATATAGCGTTAAGCAGCATCGATTTGCCCACATTTGGGCGCCCCACGATGGCCACCCTCATCATCCCCACCTCCTCCTCCTCGGGCGGCAAGTGAGGTAAGCTTTCCACCACCCTATCGAGAAGCTCAGCGATGCCCAGGTCATGATAGGCACTTATGGGAAGCGGATCGCCGAGCGCCAGTTCATAGAACTGAGCCGCCTCGTAGCGGCGATTCTCGTTATCAGCCTTATTAGCCACGAGCAACAACCGCTTGCCTGATCGCCTGAACACCTCGGCCAGCTCCTTGTCCACGGGGGTTACACCACTGAGAACATCTACCAAAAAGATGATGGCATCGGCCTCTTCGATGGCTACCGCCACCTGGCTTTTCACCCTCTGGACGATATCGCTGGGCGGGTTGAGCAAGAGGCCGCCGGTATCCACTATGGTGAAAGCGCTTTCCTTCCAGACGATGTCGGCATAGAGGCGATCGCGGGTAGTGCCCGGCTCATCCTCAATAATGGATAAACGCTCGCCCGCCAGCCGATTAAACAGGGTAGACTTGCCCACATTGGGCCGCCCAACGATGGCAACGATTGGCTTGGTCATTTTAGAAGCTTAACCAGTATCGCCTTCTGCATGTGAAGCCGGTTTTCAGCCTGGTCGAAGACCACCGACTGCGGCGATTCCAACAGCCCCTCGGCGACCTCCTCGCCATGATGCGCCGGCAGGGGGTGCATGAAGATGGCATCCCGTTTTGCGAGTGCGAGTAACTGCCCGTTTACCTGATAGCGAGCGAAGGCCACCCGGCGACGCTCCGCCTCAGCTTCCTGCCCCATGCTGGTCCAGACATCGGTGTATAGAA
>DAOUEU010000151.1:0-41044 GCA_034430255.1 Dehalococcoidia bacterium
CGGTGTGTACCTGTATATGGAGATCGATGGCGATATAGATGAGTATTACGCTGAATTGAAGAGTAAGGGCGTCAAAATCGTGGCCGATATCAAGGACGAGCCCTACGGCGTCAGGGACTTCTCCATTGAAGATATCAATGGCTATCAGCTAGCATTTAATCGTCGTCTGCAGGGCGGCTAAGGGTTGAGGCGATGGGGGAGATCGAGCGGCTCGACGTTGTTCGTGAGATCTCAAACTTCGTCCGCGTGGAGGACTAGATTATTACTATGAAACAGGGTGTTTTAGCCAGATACTGTGACTTCCTCTCCCTGCTTCAACTGGCATAAATAGCGTGATCGAAGAATATGACACAGATAACATCGATCATAATTTATCTTTCTATTGGCCTTTTTTCGGGTTTTATGAGTGGTTTGTTTGGAATTGGTGGAGGCTCAGTCAGGATACCTTTACTTAATCTTGCTGGATTGCCTCTACTGATTGCTTTCGGAATTAATTTATTTGTTATACCTTTTTCGTCATCGATAGGTGCGATAACTCAGAGAAAGCATATAGATAGAAGGATCGCTATATATGTAATCATAGGTGGTAGTTTAGGGGCAGTACTAGGGGCATTTTGTGTAGGATTGATTTCAACATTAATTTTAGCAATTATTTTTGTTGTTACTTGCATTATAACAATACTTGGGATATACCTCGATAGAATTTTCCCGAGACTTTCTCAGAGAATCAATCCGAGCGCAAAGAATATAATCCCAGTTTCTTTCTCTTTAAATCTAATAACAGGTATGCGAGGAGGAAGCGGAGGCTCTCTTTTTCCTCCCTTTCTGAGAGCGATGAAACTGGATGTTCATAAAGCGATCGCCACATCATTATTTGTGACTATTTTCACTGCTATTCCTGCTATGATTATATATTGGCATCGTGGTAACATAATCTGGCTTCCAGCATTATCAGTACTTGTAGGATCAGTAAGTGGTGCAAGAATAGGAAGTAAAGTTTCATTAAAAACAAAGCCACTTTGGTTGGAAATAGGTCTTTCAATATTGGTTGTGGCTCTTGCTTTGATTGTAATTTACAAAGCAATATAAATAGAAATGAAACTAAGCGTTTTAGAGAGATACAAAGAATTTCTCCCCATCACCCCAAAGACCCCCATCATCACACTGGGGGAGGGGGATACGCCTTTGGTCCGCTCGCGGCAGATTGAGAAGGAGCTTGGGTGCGAGCTCTACTTCAAGCTTGAGGGGTGCAACCCCACCGGCTCCTTCAAGGACCGCGGGATGGTTGTCGCCGTTGCCAAGGCGGTGGAGGAGGGGAGCAGGGCCATTATCTGTGCCTCCACCGGCAACACCAGCGCCTCGGCGGCTGCCTTCGGGGCGGGATTCGGGCTAAAGACTATCGTCATCATCCCCGAGGGAAAGATCGCCCAGGGGAAGCTGTCCCAGGCCCTCATCTATGGAGCCAATATCATTGCCATCGATGGCAACTTCGACCAGGCGCTGCAAATCGTGCTCGCCCTCACCAAGAAGCACCCCATGACCCTGGTCAATTCCCTTAACCCTAACCGCATCGAGGGGCAGAAGACCGCAGCATTCGAGATCGTGGAAGCTCTGGGCGATGCACCTGACTACCACTTCATTCCGGTGGGCAATGCCGGCAACATCACCGCCTACTGGAAGGGCTATATTGAGTATCATCAGGCCGGCCGGTCCACCAAAAGGCCCAGAATGATGGGGTTTCAGGCCGAGGGGGCATCCCCGATCGTTCAAGGAAAGGTCTTTGAGCACCCGGAGACGGTAGCTACAGCGATCAGGATCGGCAACCCGGCAAGCTGGCAGAGTGCTGTCGCCGCCAGGGATGAATCGGGGGGTCTCATCGACTCGGTAACCGATGAAGAGATCCTCTCCGCCTATCGCCTGCTGGCTCAGGAGGAGGGTATCTTCGGCGAGCCGGCCTCGGCGGCGTCCGTTGCCGGTCTGTTGAAGGTGACGGGACAGGGCATGAGCCTGAAGGATAAAAAAGTGGTCTGCATCATCACCGGTGCCGGGCTCAAGGACCCAGACACGGCGATCGATTGCGCTCAACCACCTGCTAATCTCCCAGCAGAGCTAGCCGCTATCGAGCGAGCCCTGGGCTTTAGCTGAAGCGATACCTTCCAATGTAATCATAAATCCTATCGTCGGTGAAAGGGGCTATGGTGAAGAAATGGCGTCACACCAGCGAGCTGGTGTGGGCCAAATAAATGGTCAGGAAATAAATAAAAAACCTTGGTATCAATGACAGCACATAGTTCCAATAAGCGAGTTTTAGATGACTAAAGTGAGCATGGCAGGCGCGGGAAAATACTCTCACCATTACCCCAGGGTGGCACTCATAGTTACCGTTCACGCCAGGGGAAAGGACAATGCCATGGCCGCAGCATGGCACTCCTCCATCTCGGTTAACCCTCCCCTTTTTGGTGTCTCCATCGCCCCGAAAAGGTTTACCCTGGAGCTGATCCTGGAGGCTAAGGAGTTTGGGGTGAACTTCATGCCCATCGAGAAGGCAGAGCTCATTGCCTCTATAGGCGGTTTCTCAGGAAGGGAGGGGGACAAGTTCCAGAGGTGGGGTATCGAGAAGGAGAAGCCGCTTAAGACATCGGTGCCTGTCTTGAAGGATGCCTACGCCTGTTACGAGTGTAAGCTGGTGGACCATAAAACCTACGGCGATCATGTGTGGGTTGTTGGCGAGATAGTGGCCACTCATTATGAGGAGGAGCTTTTTACCGGGGAGCAGGCTCTCAAGCTTGACAGCGTCTCGCCAGCCCTATATATGGGCGGTGAGCATTACACCATCCCGACGAAGGACAACATCCGACACCTGGACCGCAAGGTCTACGGGAAACTCTGAAAGGAGGACCATTGGTCGACGAGCGTAAGATTAAGCAGGCAGTGCTCTCTATAATCAAAGCGATCGGTGAAGACCCAACAAGGGAGGGGCTAATAGAGACCCCGAGGCGTATCGCAGATATGTACGCCGACATTTTCAGCGGCCTCGATAAGGATCCCAGAGATGAGCTCACCGTAGGCTTTGACGAGGGTCACCACGAGATGGTGATCATTAAGGACATCCCCTTCTACTCCATGTGCGAGCATCATTTTCTCCCGTTCTTCGGGTTAGTCCATGTGGGCTATATCCCTAAAGGAAGAATCGCCGGGGCCTCGAAGGTGGCCCGCGCGGTGGACATTCTGGCGAAGCGGGCCCAGCTTCAGGAGAGGCTGACCACCCAGATCGCAGAGGCAATGGTGGAGGCCCTCAAGCCAAACGGAGTAGGGGTGGTCATTGAAGCAGAACACATGTGCATGACCATGCGCGGGGTGAAGAAGCCAAGGTCTAAAATAGTAACATCCGCAATGAGGGGGCTTTTCCGCGAGAACCCTGCCACCCGCGCCGAGTTCATGTCACTGGTGCAGGGGCACTGAATTTCTTGGTGCTCCTTAGAGGAGTTTCCTGTATGGCGAGGACATAAGCCGGCGCAGGACCTACCCTACTCCCGAATCGCAGTTGTAGTGCCTCTGTTTCCAGCTCATCCCGACACCGGATAGGCGTTTCATAGCCCCATGGACACCGCAGAGCATCCACAAGGAGATACCGGCGGGGTGTGATAGGGAATAGAGCCCGGAGTGGTGAAAGCGGTGGTCAACCAGAACACGCATCATCAGGACGACCACTACCTGTGTAGCGATGAGCATTGACCAGCCATAGTCGGGGAGCAGCGGGGTAAAGTGCCCGGCCATCAAGAAAAAGGGGGCGATAAAAAGGCTTGATGCCCCCAATACTAGCAGGCCGAAAAGCCAGGGAGAGAGGGCGGTTACCGAGTAAGTCCACCTGCTGAGTCCCTGCCACAGGTCACCGACATCTTCATACATGCGACAGGCAACAAGCTGTGAAAGGTCAACCACCCCCTGCCGCTTACCACGGCGAGCCATCTCAAACCCCATCCATACGTCCTCCAGCAAGCGCGATTTCACCGCCTCGTGTCCGCCTATCTCGTGGTAGTCCCGAGCGGAGAAGAAAAGGAACTGACCGATTGTAATCCCGGGCTTGGGCTTAGTGGAGCCCTGCAGCCACCATAAGGGTACCCAGCTAAGAAGGACAAAGTACATGATGGGTATAGCGATCCTCTGGGAAAAGGAAATGGTGTTTTGCAAAGGGAAACCTGAGAGCAGGGCCAGCCGGTTACTCTCAGCATAAGAGAGGGCGCTCTGTAGCATCTGCGGCGCGTGTATAGTGTCGGCATCGGTAAAGAGTAACCAGGAGCCCCGCGCCTCAGCGGCAAGCTGGTGGCAGCCGAAGGGCTTTCCTGCCCACCCCCGGGGCAGCGGTTTCCCGCGCAGCAGCCTCACCCTAGGATCCACAGCGGCTATCTCCTCCACCACCGTAGCCGTTCTATCGGTAGAGCCATCATCCAGAACCAGGATCTCGAAGCTGGGGTAATCCTGACTCCTCAAGGAATCTAGACAGGTGACTATATCCGATTCCTCATTTCTAGCGGGTATGAGGATCGATATTAAGGGCAGGGGGTCGGGCAAATCACCCTCTTCCTTGCCCAGCCTGTGGAGCGCCCTCAGATTCAGTATGAGGTTGACCATTAACATGGCCACGCAGAGGGTGATTATGCCTTGATATAAGTACCACATGGCGTCTAGCCTTACCGGCTGTATGTCCCCCAGGCCTGCGCCTCTATGATATCATCTGTAGCCCTCCTGTGCTTTGCGAAGAATATCCCGCAGAGCACCGCACCGGTGACGGCATAGCCCCAGGAATGTTGCCCCAGGCCGAACATCGCCGGATTGAACAAGTTGGCCGTCATCAGCATCGGAGGGATAGCTAGGTGAAAGATTTGATTGCTTAAGCTGACACGCCTGGTTATGATAAGGGCAAGCGGGAAGAATACAACCCCCAGCAAGAAGGGAAGCGGGCACAGCACCAGGAAGCCGGTAACAAAGATAGCCTGCCCCCGGCCCCCAGCCCACTTTAACCAGATGCTCCAGATCTCGCCCACTGAAGCGGCGATAAATATTAATAAGTAGGCCCACAGCTCGCCAACTAAAAGGTAGGCTATAAATAGACAGAGGAAGGTTTTTAACGCCTCGCCCACAATGGATAGGGTGCCGGGTAACCTGCCTCCGTGGATCATGACGGCGGTGGCAGTGACATTGCCGGTGCCAAAGTTGCGGATGTCCTGCTTTTTGAAAAGATGCATCATGAGGTAGGCAGTGGGGATACTGCCGATGAGATAGCCTATAACTATCATAGCGACGGCCATTGGTATGATGGTCACGCTTCCTCCCGTAAGGCTTTCTTAGCCTGCTCCCTTATCCCTGTAACATCATGATTTATGCAGCATAATATTACGCAGAAAGGGGGTTGCAGTCAATATCTATTGGGGCTCATAGGATAGAATCGTGGAAGCCCTCGATCTGGATAGGGTGGCGGTGGTGCTACAGACGGAGCACATGTGCATGACCCTTCGGGGGTGAAAAAACCGGGGTCAAATATCATCACCTCATCTAACAGGAGGCTGTTCCGCACTAATATGGCCACACGCGCCAAGTTCATGTCCACTGGTTCAGGGCCGCTGATTCGCTCTTCTGTCGTAGCGAAAGAAAGTAGGACGGCGTGACATATCGGGAGCGAAGGCAGCACATATATATATTATCACTGAGTATTAATATACCCCGCTAGAGGTTTACACTGGAAGCTCTGCGAGAACCGCGTCGAAAAACCGCTCAGTGATATCTTTCTGTGAAGGGTATACGCTCGCGGAGAGTGTCAGGGTTTCGGCATATCCACTGAGACCAGCTAAAAACATGGGGGGATACAAGGGAGGCGGCAGCAGATAGGCATTCACTGGCTTGGCTTTAAAAGTGACACTCTCTGTACTGATCAGCCCCATGTTAGTGAGCTCGTTTGGAGTATTCTGTTTCTCCAGCCCCAGCTGCATCACTTTGCGTAACAATATCTTTAGCAATGCGTAGGGTAAAGCCGAATGAAATGGTAGCAGGCCCACATAGGAATTGAGACCAAACCAGTTCGCCTTTCGATGCTTTGTAATTGTGGAAATCCGCGCCAGTGTAGAGTTGAAATCTTCACCCAGGCCATTGTCTAGGCAAATAGATTCTGTCGCACTCAGGTTACATATACCCTCACCCCGTCCACCGGGCAGGTAGCGTCGAAGGTCAACCGTAGTGTTCAGTCTAAGCTGCGCCCGCTCTCCCTTATCTAAATTTACCAGCGCACGGAAAAAGGCGGCCAGTACAACATCGTTTAGTGTAGCGTTTTGAGCTCGTCCATATTGAGCCAGGCGAGATACTCCTTCTGTAGGGAGATACCTGTATATAAACGTCAGGGGCGCACGTGGGCCATCCTCAATAGACAACGTGTGGGTAATTGGCAGCATCATACTTGCCCAGTACTCCCGCAAGAAGTTAAGGTAAATTGGGGGATAGGCATACCAAGGCACATGCCGCATTATCTGCCAAAGGCTACGAGAACCTCTGAGGTTGGGCTCCGGCCGGTAGTCCGGCTCGTCGGCCAGCCGTAAGTAGATAGAGGAAATAGCAGCCGCAATCTCCTTGACACCGCCTGCGTCGGCAGCCTCGTGAGCAACCTTCAGCAGCAGGCGGTCGCCGGCAGGGGAATGCCAGAGGCAGGCCTTGACCTGCGGTCCGCTGTAGACATCTATCGAGCTGGCTTTAAAAGCCTCGTATTCCCCCTCATCCCTGGCCAGCAGGAATGCCTCCCTCTCACTCTCATCCAGCCTTTCCCAGTATGGCCGCCACCATCGTAATACGAAGCGGCAACCCAGCACAGGTTCAGCATCAAGGGTAAGGTTGACGGCCTTGGCAAGCCTTTCAGTATCAAGCTGTTGGGCGAATTCCATCTCTAGCTGGATCATCATGTCGCCAACATAGCAGAAAAAGCTCACAAGTCGATCTGTATACTGTGACCGAATGCGGTGTGGGATATTACGATCCATTGCATGCATGATAAATACTAATTTCTGGGAATGCAAGCAACTGTGAGTGGTAAAGAGCGAATTACGATACCAGCTATAGATGCTTGCGCAGAGGGATCTCCTTGATGAATAAGTTTACTACGAAAGCTACAGCTATGACGCAAAGAGCAACCAGGAATACCTCCGTCAGCGCTGAATTCAGGGCCTCTCGCAGCGTTGAAAGTAACCGCTCAAAAAGCTGAGCGCCCTGAGACCCCATGCTTTCGAAAAAGCTCCTCAGTTGATCCTGTGCCTCGGGGCTGACCAGCGCCTGGGGATTATCGACAATCGAGGATAGTCGCTCCGAGGGGATAACTGCCGATACTTCGGGCGGTAGACCCCCCATTAACTCGGCGGCGAAGCGGTTGTTCATTACGGAACCTGCGATAGCTAACCCGAAAGCGCCCCCGATAGAGCGGAAGAATTGGCTCGTAGAGGTGGCAATTCCCATAACGGAATAGGACACTGCATTCTGAACCGCGATGACGTATATAGGCATAGTTATGCCCAACCCCAAGCCCATAATGATTATATTCATTACGGCCGTCGCATAGCTGGTATCAACCGTCATCCTGGAGAGTAGAAATAGACCCAGAGCCATGAATATAATGCCGACAGTGCCCTGGAGCCGATAGTGCCCCCCCGTACGCGAAAGCACCTGTCCGGAGATAATACTACCTACCACTACGCCCAGCATCATGGGTGTCAGGAAACTGCCGCTGGCCGTGGCGGATGACCCCAGTACCCCCTGGAAGTAAAGCGGTATAAAGATAATGCCGGTAAACATGCCAAAGCCCAAAATGAAGGTGACTATTGATGCCACGCTCACTACCCGGTTCCTGAAGATCCACAGGGGCAGGATGGGCTCCTTTGCCCGGCTTTCGATTACTATGAATAGGAGCAACATAGCCGCTGAGAAATCGAATATAAAGAGGATGGGGAAGGAGAGCCAATCGTATTCAACACCGGCCCAGGTCAGGGCCAGCATAAACGGGACCACGGTAAGTATGAGTGTTACTATTCCACCATAATCAACCCTGTGTTTCATAATGCCAGGTCGCAGGTGAGGGAAGAAGAATATGAACAGCAGCATGATAAGGACACCGAAAGGGATGTTGATATAAAATACCCAGTGCCAGGAGAGATTATCGGTTACGTAACCGCCTAGAGTCGGCCCGATGATTGACGACAAGCCGAACACCCCGGTCAGGAATCCCACATATTTGCCGCGTTCGGATGGCGAGAAAAGGTCGGCGACGGTGATGAAGGCCATACCCATTAAAGCCCCGGCACCTATGCCCTGAAATGCCCTGAAGCCGATGAGTTGATTCATCGTCTGGCTGGTGCCGCATAGAAGAGAGCCCACTATAAAAACCGCTATCCCGCCAACAAGAAACCACTTACGTCCGTACATATCGCTCAGCTTACCTGCAATAAGCAATGTTACGGTGGAGGTAATAATGTAAGCCGTTGCTACCCATGTATAATGGGCAAACCCACCGAGGTCGGTGATGATCCGCGGCAGGGCGGTGCCGACAACCGTCTGGTCCAGCGAGGCGAAGAACAGGGCCAGCATAATGCCCGCCATCGTGATAACCACCTGCCGCCTCGACAGGTCGCGGTGACCGTATGACTTTGCCCCGACTTCCGTATTCATAGAACCTTTAACTACTCCAGTTTCGACAATATGTCCGCCAGCCTCATCATCGAGGCTGATAGCTCTTTTAAATCTTCATCACTAAGGCAGGACAGCTTCTCCCTGAAGCTCCTTTTTACGGCGCTCCCCAATTTTGTAAATATCCTCTTCCCCCTCTCGGTAAGTGCCACGTTGATCACCCTCCGATCCACCGCGTCCGGCCGCCTTTCCACCAGCCCCAGATCCACCATCCTGTCTATCCAGCGGGTCATCTGTGGCTTCGATGTTTCCAGTGTCTTTCCTATTGCAGAAATGGATAATGGTCCCGAATCACACAGCACTCGCATGATCACGAGGTGGTGATAAGAGACGTCTCTGTATGCATCTTTGAAGACATCCTCAAGCATCTTCTTTCGGGTAATATTGCCAACTATGAACCAGTTTTCGATAACGCTATCTACAAGTTTATTCTGCATCACAGCCTCTATAGGTAACTTTATGTTCATGTATGGAGGGCATATGACTTACCTTATTTATTGTTTACATTATTAATAGTTATCTATGGTAATTATATAAATCCGTTAACGGACTTGTCAATAACAGCTTGAAAAGACTAAAGGGGTTCAAAACGAAATGCCACAGCCTCTGGCACAGGTCACTCCTGGATGCGGAAGGACCTTATAGCCAGCGAGAGCATTATGATACCAAAGGTGGCCATCACTGCAACGTCGAGCATTATAGGCATGCGGTAGTCGAATAGCTCTATGCCGAATGGGGCCGATGCCTCCACCCCAAGCACCGCCTGGCGTATGGCATCCACCCCGTAGGACACCGGGTTGATCTTAATCATTGTGCCCAGCCATGAGGGCAGCGTCTCGACGGGGAACATCACTGGAGAAATGAAAATCAGCGGGAACATAAGCAGCTGCATCACCGCCTGGAAGGCCTCCATACTCCTTATACGGGATGCAATGAGGAGCCCCATGGAGGTAAGTGACAATGAAAGGACAATCATCAGTCCCACCATCATGAATCCGCTCGCCACCGAGATCTCTACATCAGCGAAGGGGATGAACACCAGCATCATTATGCCCTGCGCGGAGGCGATGGTGGCGCCCCCCATCGCCTTACCGATGGCAACCGCGGGGCGGCTTATGGGAGCTACCAGCACCTCCTTAAGGAAGCCGAACTCTCGGTCGAAGACTACGGTGATGCCCGACATGATGGAGCCAAGCACCACCACCATGCTGATGATGCCGGGATACATGAACTGTATATAATCGAAGTCTGCCCCCTTAAAGGCGGACGCAATGCCGGTACCGAAGATGACCAGGTACAGAACGGGCATGGCCATGCTGGTGAACATCCTCGCCCGATCCCGCCAGAAGCGCAGGATGTCGCGGTACCAGATTATGTATACACCGTGCAGGTTGTTCATCAATGGAACCCCCTTGACCCGCTGGCCTGTCGCTGCGCCCACGCCCTTTTAAACGCCGCCTCACCGCCTCCCCCTTCGCGTATTTCGCGGCCGGTTAGCTTTATGAACACATCGTCGAGGGTGGGACGGCGCAGGCTGACGCCCTGGAGACCGCTCTTGAACTCCCTGACCAGCGCGGGGATGAACTTCTCCCCGTTCGGCACCTCGAAGTGGATGCCCTCGCTGTCTATCTTTGCCTCGATACTATGTTTCTCCTTGAGTTCGGTGACCGCCGCCTCCGGATTGTCCGTCTGGAGAGTGATGACGTCCCCGCCAACCATACGCTTCAGGGCACTCGGGGTATCCAGGGCAATGATCTTTCCATGGTCTATGATGGCGATGCGGTCGGCGACGTTGGCCTCGTCCATGTAGTGGGTGGTGAGGAACACGGTGATGTTTAGCCGCTTCCTCAGATCGAGGATATAGTCCCAGATATGGGTGCGGGTCTGCGGGTCGAGGCCCAGGGTCGGCTCGTCGAGGAAAAGCACCCTGGGGTAGTGCAGGAGGCCTCGGCCAATCTCCAGCCGGCGCCTCATTCCTCCCGAATACGTCTGCACCGCTTCGTTGCGCCGGTCCCACAGGTCCACCATCTTGAGCACCTTTCTGATGCGCTTCTTGGCTAAGGCTCGCGGTACACTATAAACACCGGTGTGGAACTGCAGGTTCTGTAGCGCGGTCAGCTTGATATCCAGGCTGGGTTCCTGGAACACCAGCCCCACTGACCTGCGCACCTGGTTGGACTGAAGCACTACGTCGTATCCATTGAGGATAACCTTGCCTCTGGTCGGTTTCATGAGGGTGCAGAGGATATTGATTGTGGTTGTCTTCCCTGCCCCATTGGGGCCGAGGAAGCCAAATATCTCCCCCTCCTTCACCCCAAAGCTTACATCATCCACCGCAACCAGACCGCCAAATTTCTTTACTATGTGCTCCACCTGTATAATTTCTTGCATCTTCGGCCCTTTTAAAAAGTCAATTGTTGTATTCTACCAGTTATGTAGCGCTGGTTGAAGAGAACGTTACCCTCCAGCACATCGGTGATATATGCCCACTCATTTCTTGCCACCCCAGCAGCATTCCATGCTATGCCTTGTAGTCGCGTAATGCCCTTTTTCATCCCCGGTGTCGCTAAGAGCCCTATTTTATACTCCCCGGTCGCATTTCTCCCTTAGAATAACGCAGTGCTATAGTCGTAGAATAGCCCTCAAGTAATACCCCACATCTGCGATCATAAGCTCATGTGTCCGGCAAAACTATGCTAAATAGTGGATCCTGGCCAGCTTGAGAAAAAACGTGACCAGGGGCTCGATCAGGCGGAGAAACCCCAAAGCGGCAAAGCTGAAGAGGATGCCGATGGCCGCCCCTCCCAACATGTCCAGTGGGTAGTGCACGCCGCAGTAGACCCTAGCGAAGCACCACAGGATGGCGAGGATAAAGAGGAGATAGCCCGCTTTGCGATTGCCAAACCAGGCGCCCATTGCGAAGGCGAAGCCCACTGCTGCCGTATTTGCCGGGAAGGAGGGATCGGTGGGCGGATAGAAAAGGAGCGTAACATCATCAAGGGCCTCGAAGGGACGGAGGCGGTCGAAAAATTCGTTGATGAGTGATACGGCGGCGCATGCAAAACCCACGCCGAGGATGGCGCACAGCACAGCCCTCTGATTTCGCTCACGGCGTACGGCATCTTTTCCCAAAAACCACATGGCTACCAGCACCATTACCATCGCCACCGGTATGAATTGCTCTCCTACCACCAGCGCCATAAGCCAATCAAACGCTCCTGACTTCCCCGCCAGTCCGTTTATTAACAAGAATAGTTTCTCATCAAGCCAGATCATTTAGCTGTTCCGTTGTACTGCTCTAATGATAGCCTGAATGAAGGTCATCCTTTTTAACACCTCTAGACCCCTTTGCTCCCCCTCTGAGTCTGGTCTTCCCCATCGCGCCTTAACTGCCGAAGAGACGAGCAGGGTAAGAACTATGGCGATGGCCAGCCCGGCTACGAGGTAGGCGAAGAGCCATGGCCCAGAAATCCCTCCCGCAGTATCGGGAACGTTCCGGTCAATCCTGAAGAACCAACAATATCCGCCACTGACCATTACGGCAGCGAACAAATAGCCCAGATACCTTCTCGGGAAAAATGAGATTCCCTCCAGCCTCCCCCATGCTGCTACGAATTGCAATAAACCCAGAGATACTATAGATACAAACAAGAGGTAATCTACTTCCATGGCCTATCCCCTTTTAATCTGAGATATTATCTCCCAGCTAAAACGGCTGCTGCCCTTAATTTCCTGAGGCCGTTTCGATTTTAGGTTTGGCCCTCCAGGTCCATAAGATATTTATGGTGAAGTTCCAAAGCATTGCACCTGCTATGGCAAAGATCGCGGAAAGCAAGTAGAATAGCCCAACTACTTCAGTAAATAACCAGAGTATTGCCATATGGATGCCCAAACCGCCTATGCTCACCAGGTTGAACTTTAATCCGCGGTATAGAATTGATTTCATGCCCGGAGATCGCCGATCCCTAAAGGTCCAAATGTCATTTAATGCGAAATTGGTTATGATCGATGTTTCGTAACTAATGGCTGCGGAGATGATGTAGAATAGTCCGAACACCTCAGTAAAGAGCGATAACAGGCCCAAATAAACCAAAGTCCCACTGGCTCCGACCAAGCAGAACTTGATGAACCTAATTGTCCCACCTAACCTTGCCAGGCGATATAGGTGTTTCAGGTAATTTATACCCTCTCCAGTACTCAGGTTGCTCTTTCCCCTTTCCCTCTCCCTGAAGATATAGGGGACCTCTGCTATCTCGCGGGCTTTTCCCTTGACAATTACCTCCAGAAGGATCTTGTACCCGGTTGGACTCAGTTCCACATCGTCGATTACCGCTCTCCTCAGCAGGAAGAAACCGGACAAGGGGTCTTTGATCCCCCTGATCGAGGGCAGGATAAGGGCCGCCAATACCTTAGATGCCCTTGATATAATCCTCCTAGTCATACTCCAGCCCTCACTGCCGCCCCCCTTGACGTATCGACTGGCTATAGCGACCTCCGCTCCGCTCCTTACCTTCCCCAGGAGTTCGGGCAATATCTCTGGCGGATGCTGTAAATCAGCATCAATGACACCTAAAACCTCTCCCCTGGCCTGCTTGAACCCGTGAACTACTGCCGAAGCCAATCCCCTCTCGTTTCTCCTGGTAATCACCCTAACCGGGTAATCTTTACTGAGGCTTTGGGCAAGCTCCGATGTCCCATCGGGACTGTTATCATCAACCACGATAAGCTCATAGCTGTAGCTCGATAAAGATTGGTGAACCCTCTCGATCAATGTGGCGATGTTCTGCCTCTCACAATATGTAGGCACTATCAGGGAAAGCTCGGGATTGGGTGAATTACGTGATTTCATTCGGAATTTCCTATACGAACTACTTTATTATAATAATGGCCTTTCTTACTGATTGTCAATTTATCTATCAAAGCACGGGTGGCGTATAACAAAATTGTTCGGTCCACGGATATGGGTTGGCAGGACTTATTTCTTGCCCAGCACTTACTCCCTATCGTTTGCAATATTGCACGGCATTGTCTATACTTTCGCAAATAGTATATGGAACAATAATTGGCACACTATTCTAATTATTACGAAGTTTGTTTCCTCCTAGGAGGAGGAAGAAACCTCAATGTATAGAAACTGTACTTCTCAGATAGCCGAAATATTGACACGAGATACCCGATGATTGTTGAATGCCCTAAGTGCGGCGCAGTAAATCGTATTCCTGACATAGCAGAGCCAAGCCAAAGATATTTTTGTACTGAGTGCAAGACTAGGCTCAATTATGTTCCGGAGCCGACCATCGCTCGGCGTGCGAGAAATGCTATTCTCAAAGTTATACCATCTCAGCGGAGTGTATATGTTCCTTTATTATTGATAGCTCTTGTGGGAATCGTCTCTACCCTCTATCATACCTATCCCTATAGTGATATCGCGACACTCTACAACATAGCTGTCGAACCCGGGCTGCCATACATCGATAAATTAATTGAATATCCGGTTCTGACAGGACTCTTCATACATTTTGCAGGTGTTATTGGTCAAAGCTCTTGGGGTTATTACTTCCTGAGTGCCTTTCTTCTTGTATCATTCGCTATTGTCGCCACCTATTTCCTGTATCGCACTATAGAAGAGAGAATGAACAAGAGGGGAGTCTTCATCTACTGGATTCTTGCTCCCTCAATGTTTTTCTTTCTCGTTTACAACTGGGACATGATTGCAGTTATGTTCGCTGTAGTTGCTCTATTTTGCATGAGTCGGGATAGGGACTACCTTGCATCGGTGTTCATTGCGCTGGGTTTCTGTAGCAAGCTCTTTCCGGTTGTCTTTTTGTTACCGCTACTGCTGAAAAGACGGAGACCGAGTAGGTGGATTAAAATCATCGGTATCTTTAGTGTAATTACGGCAGCAATAAATGTGCCCTTCATGTTGGCCAATTTTGAAGGTTGGTACTATTTCATAAGTTTCAGTAGCCAACGCTCTCCCAATCCTGACTCAATATGGGCGGTCATTAACTCCCTCGTACCACAACTAAGCATTACATACATTAACGTTATATCCTTCTTCCTGTTGGCAGTAAGCTATATATTTGTGGTGTGGAAGTATAGACACGAATCCACCACCAAACTCTGCTTAATTCTCATTATTCTATTCCTGATATTTAATAAGGTTTTTTCTCCCCAGTTTCTATTGTGGCTATTACCCTTATATGTTCTACTGCCTATGAAGAAACGGTGGCTGTTCTATATACTAGAATTGTTAAATATCATTATTCTCTTCGTGATACAGGGATATTACAGTTCTGCGCCTTCACAGCAAGGTCACCTACTTGTTAGTAGCAACATCTTCGTTGTTCTTAGGCATATTTTATTAATCTACCTACTCTTAGATGTTCTTGGATTGACATCGCGTTTTTCTCGAATATGGATGGCTTTCAGAATCAGGGGTGCGAAATCACGCTATTCGGATACTGTTCCGCTAACTGCCAATCCCCAAGGCATTAGCACGCAGGAATAGGCTGTCCGGCTCAAGAATGCGGGTTAGCCGGATTTAGGCTGGGGTATTCGACTACGGGCAATAACAAGCATATGTATGCCCGACACGAAGTGAATAGTGTGCTTTTTGTAGCATAGGCATTATTAAGGCAGGTTGCACAGGGGATATAATGAAGGGGCCACCCATCCTCGGGTAGCCCATTATAATCCATCAGGCTGGTCTACTACTTCCGGTTAATACTACTACCATGTTCTGCCCTGTGACCCTTCTGTGGAGCAGGTATGACAGAACGCCCGCCCCGAGCGCCGCCGATATGCCGACGCACGAATCTAGAACTATATAGGGAACAATTATCTACTCCGGGGCTACGGAGGTTCGACATGCAAATCGAATAGATAAACCTTGACCTCATGAAATTCATTCTCCGCTATTACTGACTCGCTTCCAAATCTACTGAGTAGATGCTCTTCCGTAATAGCTACCCCTTGATTACTCAAGACTAACCACAGCCTTTCTTTTCCCGCCATCGCATTATCCACTACAGCATCAATCTTTTTAGTATCCGTCACATCTCTGCCTATACCAAATCTTTCTAAGTCTCCTTCATAGTAATAGTCGAAAGGTTCTTGTGTATAGTCGGCACAGATAACGATAGCGTCGTCCGGTTGAACACGATATTCAATAAAATTTACTGTCTCCCGCCACTGTTCCTTCACAGGTAGGGCGTAGTACAGTTGTAATCCAATTAGGGATAACAAAGCAATAGATATGACGAGGATATATGTAACTTTCCTGTCTGTGAAATAGCCAATTCCTTTTGCAGCCAAAAGATAAAACGCAGGCAATGCGCTGATCGTATATCTGGGAACGTATAACGGGGCTATAATCATGGATAATATAAAAGGTATAAATATAGGGAAGGCAAACCATATCAATAGCAGCAATGTATCTCCGACTGACTCAAAGCGGAAAGCCAATCTGCCCTTGATCCTTCTATATCTAATGGGAAAAAGACCTATGAAAAATAGAACGAGGAGAGGGACGAAGAGCACAATGCCCCCAGCGTATAGAAAGAAGGTGGTACCTATGCTCATAAAGGAAGGCTCAGGTATCCAAGAGACCTGGCTCCCACCACCCCCAGCTACTTGTGAAATGCGTGGTATGGCAAGGACAATTAAAGGGATGAAAGCAAGTACGCTTGCCACTTGCATACCTGCGAATTTTAATATTTTTTGCTTGTATTTTTTCCAGAACATAGAAAAATAGACAATCTGTGAGAGTATCACAAAAAAGCCAAAGAGCTGGGTGTAGCACAAGAGAATATTGGCCAGCAGATAACCCAGAAAATACCACTTGTTATTAGCCTTTAGTATTTGAATGAAGAAGTAAAATGATAACAGTGTTAAAAACATGAATAGACTGTAGGGTCTCGCATCTTGAGAGTACATGATGTGAAAAGTAGAAATTGATAAGAGGAAGCCGCTTATGAGGCCGATTTTCTTGTTGAAGAGGTGGCATCCAATTTTATATATGAGGAATATTGAAATGATGCCAAAAATTGCCGATGGGAATCTTATTGCTATCTCACCTGATCCGAAAAGTAGCATCCAAAAATGGAGGATAATGAAGAACAAAGGGGGATTATTTTCAGTGTCAATTGCCCCTCCGATTACCGAGCTCAGGCTCTGTTCCGCAGCTTTGATACTATAGGCTTCATCCAGCCATATACTCTCAGCGCCCAAGTCGAAAATTATGAGAAAACCTCCCATGAGAATAATCAATAGTAAAATCAGGATTAATCTATGAGTTTGAACCCAATCTGCTAATTTATTGAAAGAAACCATGGCAATAATCTATAAAAAATGGGTTAAATTCATGTAGCAGGATCGTTTATTTCGTAATCCGCTTTAGTTATTGTTTGTGTTCCACTATTGTATAGCGGGGTTATCTATACCGTTAAAACAGGTTAACTTTTAAGACTTAACGCGATAGTAGAGATCTATTGCTAACTTATGTAGATTGTCAATCCACCAGAACTTCACGAATGATTTGAATGCAATTTCATATGAGTCCAATTAAAACTCAGCTATCGATAGACTACAAGCTTACTGCGCCAATTGATAGTACACCACTATACAATCCTGCGATATTGCCCACAGCTGCTCTGAACTTCTTCAGGCAGGTCCGCTACGAGGTCTGGCTCTCCAGATCCACAATGTATCAAAGAACTACAACTAGGTCGCTAGAAAATAGCCACCAAGTGTCTCTTTAAAGAATAATATCCTGCTGAGCTTACCATAGGCATGGGGGGACAGCAACGATATGATAACCATTACCCCCGAACTCCAGGTTTTTATGCTTTATCTGCCTCTTATTTATGCCTTGACCAGCTTATGAACAGGGGTACACCAGTCAATGTATTTTTTATTTTTACCCAGGATCACATCGAAGTACAGGTCCTGAAGCTTTTTAGTTGTACCCCCCACGACACCACGTCCCACCTTGCGCTGGTCGATCTCAATGACCGGTGTTACATGAGCGGCGGTGCCGGTAAGAAAGCACTCCTCGGCAGTGTAAAGCTCACCTGGGTCGATAGAGCGCTCGATGGTCTCTATGCCCAGCTCATTTTTAGCCAGCGTGATCACCGTATCGCGGGTGATGCCGATAAGGATGTTATCTGAAGCCGGTGGCGTGACCAGTTGCCCATCGATTACCAGGAAGATATTCTCTCCACTCCCCTCCGAGACGTGCCCACTGTGGGTGAGCAGGATTGCCTCATCGAAGCCTTTCTCCGCAGCCTCGGTCTTTGCCAGAGCGCTATTCACATAGAGCCCGTTTATCTTCGCCCGTATCGGTATCATGTTACTGTCAATACGCCGCCAGGAGGATATGCAACATCTCGCCCCCTTGGTGATATCGAGGTAAGGGCCGAATGGCAAGGCGAATATCAGAAATTTGGCCTCCAGGTTGTGAAGCCTCACCCCCACCTGCTCGGAGCTCTTATAGGCCAGAGGACGAATGTAGGTGTCCTCGCGATAGCCACACCGCTGTACCAGCTCTAGTGTGAGCGCGATGAGCTTATCCATGGCGTGGGGGATATCTATCTGGAGCACGCGGCAACTCTCCAGCAGCCTCTGGTAGTGTTCAGCAAGGCGAAAGATGTACATCTGCCCCTGCTCCCCGTTCCAGTTGCCCCGAATCCCCTCGAAGCAGGCGGTGCCGTAGTTGAAGGCATGGGTTACGACCCCGACCTTGGCCTCGGAGAGGGGCATGAACTTTCCATCGAAAAAAGCATAGGGCGGCATAAGATTCTCCTTTTATCAGAGGTTATTGGAATTATAAACCAGCCCAGTCAGTAAAGACAAGTCCCCAGGTATAGGGGTTATGGCCGGAGGCCGGTAAATAGGGGGAGGCTTGACAGAGTGCCATTGACTGAGGTATACATGGTATACTCATCATTATAAAAGGAGGTCTGATATGAGAATCTGCTTGGTCGGTGTCGGCCAATCGGTGCCGGGTTTCCAAGAAATCTGGTTCGGCGTGATAGAAAAGGGCTACAAGAAAGTGCTGCGACCGGACACCGAAGTTGTGCAAACGGGACTCAAGGTTGGGCTCGGTAATCCCCTCGATTACACTAATAACTACTACACTCACCTGAACCTGGGTGGTATCGTCGAGACATTCATAGAGAAAGAGAAGGATGGGTTCGATGCCGCAGTGGTAGGCTGTTTTGATGATTGGGGAATCAAGGAGGCGAGCGCGGTAGTCGATATGCCGCTTATCGGACCCGGTCTATCAAGCATGCTCTTTGCCTGCCAGTTGGGCCGAAAGTTCGCAGTGATCGTGGCCAACATGCCGGGAATTATCCCTCATATTGAAGAGCAAATCAAATCATATGGCTTGCAGGACCGACTGATACCCAACGGCGTGGTCAACGATATACATGCCTTTGAAGATACCTGGACCAAGAGCTTCGCCGACCCGAAGTTTGCCGCCGACGGCGTTGCTGAGCAGTCGAAGGAACTGGTGGCTAAGGGAGCCGATGTAATAGTAGTAGGATGCTGCGGTATAGGCCCATTCTGCAGCGCTGCCGGCCTGCATAAGATCGAAGTGGATGGCAGAAATATACCTATCGTGGACGCCCAGATGATAGCCATGAAGACCGCCGAGATGGCTGTGGATATTAAGCAAGGTATAGGCCTGCCGTTTACCAGCATGCCGCGGCCGGCAGCGGAGGATGTGAAAAGGGTAAGGGATATATTCGGGTTACCCACCTTAACCTGAGGTAGAAGTCGGCTATCCTATCTAATTATTAATATGTGGGAATAGTCCTTACTCAATTAATATCAGGCGCCTTCTGATTCGATATATGTTACTATCCAGGCTTCGCGCTATGCCGGGGTAGTAACAGGATTTATATTATTGCCCATCTAAGCCCCTTCACACTGCGATTGCCCTACCAACTCCCAATCTACAAAGCAAGCCTCGATTTGATTCATCCTTACTATCTCACGTCCCCAATTCTGCAAGTAACCGCACTGAGACACTTGACATGGCACTACGGGTGAGGTATAGGTAGTCCTGTCTACTAAAAAACTAACCGGATGGAGGGAAGGTAAAATGGTCAAGGAATATAGTCTTGAGGGCAGGGTTGCCATCGTTACCGGTGCCGCCCGGGGTATCGGCAAAGGGATCGCTCTGACCCTGGCCGAAGCCGGTGCCGACATCGTTGCTGTGGACCGAAATACCGAGGAAAACGAGCAAACTGCAAGCGAGGTTCGGGCTCTGGGGCGGCGATGCCTGGCTATTACCGCCGATGTCACCAGCGAAGAGCAGGTACAGCATATGGTCAGCCAGGCTATATCGAAATTAGGGAAAATCGATATACTGGTAAATAATGCCGGCAAAGGCGCCAGGCGGGTGGTAACACCCCTGGCTGAGCACAACATACGACCCATAACTGACGAGGACTGGTATAGTGTCTTGGACCTCAACTTGAGAGCTATCCTCCTATGCGCAAGGGCTATTGGTCCCCATATGATCGAGCGACGGAAGGGTAAGGTCATCATAATTACTTCTGCCGCCGCAATAAGCGCATTTGACCATACCAGCCTGTATTGTGTGAGCAAGGCAGCAGCGGCCAGGTTTACCCAGACCCTGGCACTGGAGTGGGCCCCTTACAATATCAATGTCAATGCCATCGGCCCCACCTGGACGCTAACCGAGGGGGCCAAAATGATGCTGGAAAAGAGCGAGGAGTACCGGCAAAAGGAGATGGCCCGTATACCGTTGGGGAGAGCTGCCACCCCCAGGGAGATAGGTCTCCTCGCTGTTTACCTGGCCTCCGATGCCTCCGATTTCGTCACCGGGCAGAGTATCTATATAGACGGGGGTCTGACCGCCGGGGGCTGACCGCCGCGCCTGTGTAAAACGATCGATTGACAGGCTATACTCACTGTGGTATAAATCCACAAAGCATCACAAGCGACTAAAATACTCATTCTGTGATTGATAATCTCTGAGTCTCAAATAGAAAGAGCATGTGCAAGTGAAAACAAAGATGGTCTGCATGGTAGTGGCAGTGGTAGTGCCGGCGAGTCCCATATCGGCACAGACAACGTGGTATGTAGATGATGACACCTGTCCGGCCACTGGGAGCGGCACAGCGGGAGACCCGTTCTGTAGGATTCAGGATGCTATAGATGCTGCAAATCCTGCCGGTGGTGATACCATCATCATTGCAGCAGGGCAATACAATGAGCACGACATCACAATCAACGAGTCCCTGACAATACAGGGGGCAGGAGCAGAAAGCACCTTTGTTGACGGTCAGTATAAAAGTAGAGTGTTCTACATAAACCAATCCACAGTGGATATGTCCGGCATGACGATTCGGAACGGCAACACAACAGGTGATGGCGGCGGTATTTATAATGATAGTACCCTGACGCTAATCAACTGCACCGTCAGCAGTAACACTACTCAGGACAGCAACGGAGGCGGCATTGCTAACGAACGTGGTAACTTGATAATGTATAGTTGCACAGTCAGTGGAAACGATGCAGCATACGATGGGGGCGGTGTTTGGAACTGGTATGGTGATGTGACAATGACCAATTGCACTGTCAGCGGTAATACTGCTGGAGATGAAGGTGGCGGTATATGGACCAGCGGAGCACAGACACTAATTGTTAACAATTGTACCGTGAGCAACAACTTCGCTTACGCAAACGGAGGTGGTATTTATAACATGGCTGATGAAGTGTATTTAAAATGCTCCATCGTCTACGGCAACACGGCTGATGGTTCCGGCGACGACATCTATGGCAGCAAAGTAGCCACCGAATGCATCATAGGCGACCCCGATGGCGACCCCGACCCGCTCCTCGGCCCACTTCAGGATAACGGTGGCCCCACCGAGACGCATGCTTTACTGGCTGGAAGTCCAGCCATAGACGCTTGCATCGATTGTACTGTGGTCGCTCCAGTGCGTGGCCCAGGGTTTGGACTGCCACTGGTAATTGACCAGCGTGGGCTACCACGGCCGGTGGACGGGGATTTGGATGGCACTGCCTATTGTGACGTCGGCGCGTATGAGAAACAGCCTCCGGTTGGCGGTACTATTGAGCCGGTGGACCGGTTGGAGCTGCTCGCGCCGTGGCTCGCGCTGGCTGCGTTTGTGGTAGTGGCCTTGTCAGTGGTGGTAGTAATGAGGAGGAGGCACCTCGCATAGACTCTCCAGCAGTGGACGAGAAGAGAATAACGGCTACTCTATAAAGGGTGGCCCTTCTCTTATGTCCCACAACATTGACAGGTAAAGCCCCCAGGAGTATCATCATCACCACAAATGTCAGCGGCGTAAAGAGCCCAGCCTGGCGGATTACGGGGGGGCTACCCGGCACTGAATAAGCTCCTCGTGTAGAAGGGAAGTAGGATAATTAAAATAACAAGGAGGAAATATGGGAGATTTTCTGACATTCCGCAGGATGATTACGCCTATTATCATTCAAATTGTGTTCTGGATAGGCATTATCGGCATCTTGGTGTTCGGGATTTTGGCAATTGTTGACGGTGTCAGTGACGAATCGGATGTAGGAGAGGTAATATTAGGTGGTATACTCATTCTGATTATCGGTCCGCTAATTTGGAGGGTGTTTTGCGAGATTCTGATTCTAACGTTCCGTATAATCGAAACCCTTTCTGATTTAAGGAATATCATCACGGGAAAAAGAAGCGCGGGCAAATTGTCCATAGACCAGGACTAGAGAAGCGATATACCCGGGGCAATGGACGTTGATATAAGAAAACGTTTGACAGCCTTCCCCAGCCGGTACTTTGGCATTGCGGCGGCCCTCGGAGCGGGCGTTGTGGCGTACCTGTTCATTAGGAGTATCTTAGGACGGAAAACTACCGAAACGTAAGCTAGTAGCTCTAGCCTCTAGCTAAGTATAATATGGGGGCTACCCGATAATGGGTGGCCCCTCGGTTACTCTATTTCAAGAACTAGTCTGATAGGGGTTTCCACTATCAACTGCTTAATCGATTTTAACCTTCCTGTATGATACTACTTTATGGCTAATTTATCGCTAAGCGATTCTGTTAGAGTCACATTCCAGCCAGAGCTAGCATACTTCCATCTGAGGCTCACAGGTGCTCTATGCCGAGGACACCGATTATACCCCGAATGCATACTCTGAGTGGCTCAGCCTAATCTAGGAGAAGGGGGTTGACGGGGAGACCGTAGACGGGGTAGTTTTTAGCTTAGGGGGTGAAGTCATGAAGCGGCTCGCAAATTATAAAGTACTGATCGCTTTTTCACTCATCGTTCTCATCATCATCGGGGGCGTCCTTCTTTTTCAACAGCAGCCCTGGGCAGAAACGCCTCTTGAGATCACGCTCACCACGCCCGCCTCCGCCTCAACAGTGGGGATGGAGGTCTATGTGGACGGCGCCGTGGAGAATCCCGGGTGGTACCCCCTTGAAGAGGACGATAGAATCTCAGACGTCCTTTCGATGGCAGGCGGGGTCACCGGCGGTGCAGACCCTGTTAGAGTTAAACTCCATGTATTTGACGAATTCGAAAGCGAGGAGAGCGTATCACCGCAGCTAATAAGCGTCAACCGCGCCGAGGGCTGGCTCCTCGAGGCCCTGCCCGGGATCGGCCCTGTGCTGGCACAAAACATCATAAAGTACCGCGAGGAGAACCGACCCTTTGTGATGACCGAGGAGTTGATGCTGGTATCAGGCATCGGTGAGGCAACATACGATGGGCTGAAGGATATGGTTACGGTGGAATAGCGGAAATAGTATTAATACAATCCAGTTATGGCGCTCGCTGGAAACACCACCCGATGATGAAAATAGATGGGCATAAGCTTATGAGGGATTAATTTGTAATCTTATCACGATTAGCGGGAATCTACTTTTTATTAATTCGCTAAACCGCTTACCACACAAAACGCTGCCAATTAAATCGAACCTACTGGGATACTAAGGAAACTTTCGAATTTCAAAAACCGTATTTTAGTGAAAATGACACTGGTTTATCTCAGTTTGGCCCTAGTCATCGGCCTCTATCTAGGCTCCCACTTCACACTGCCACTTGATACGGTTTTACCCGTCATAGCCGCTGTCCTCCTCGCAGCCCTCCTCTTCCGAAAAAACAGGCCCATCCTCTTGGGCGGGCTATGTTTCGCACTCTTGCTATGCGGCGCACTCAGATTCGCCGAAGTCCCCAGTGGCGATGCCCTCCAGCCTTATATCGGCGAAGGAACTGTCCAGATCACCGGGGTGGTGGCCGAGGAGCCCGAGCCCAGCGATTCATCCAACAGGCTCATAATATCGGCGAGTGAGATAGACGGGGAAGAGGTCTCGGGCAATCTCCTAGTACACACCACAAGATATCCCGTTTACCAATACGGCGACTATCTCGAAGTTACCGGAGAGCTAGAGCAGCCACCCGATGATATCGATGGTTTCGATTACCGCGCATACCTCGCCCGCCAGGGCATCTACTCAATAATGTACTACCCACTTATCGAGCTCAAGTGCAGCGGGCAGGGGCCACAGCCCTTTCAGGCCATCTACTCCTTCAGGCACCGAATGGGGGATGCGCTGGGGTGCTCGCTTTCCGAGCCCCAGGGTTCGCTGGCCAAGGGCATTCTCCTGGGGCTGCGCCACGATATACCCTCATCACTATATCAGGACTTCCGTGAATCGGGTACCGCCCATCTTCTCGCTATTTCCGGGCTTCACATGGCGATTGTCGCCGGCATCCTTCTAAGCGCCTCGGTATGGCTCTTCGGCAGGCGGAGACCAACATATTTCCTGCTGACCCTCGGCACCCTGTGGGGCTATGCCGTGCTTGCCGGGATGTCGCCATCGGTGACACGAGCGGCCATAATGGTCAGCCTCTTTCTCTTCGGGGCCTACGTAGGCAGGCAGCGAAGCGGGATCACAGCAATCGCCTTCGCCGCAGCTATAATGGTGGCGATCGATCCCCAAATCCTATGGCAGGCGAGCTTTCAACTGAGCTTCGCTGCAGTACTGGGTATAATTATTCTGACGCCAACCTTGCAGCAGTGGGGAAGTAAGACCAGAGCACCAGCTATCGTGGTAGATAGCTTCGCCTATAGCCTGGGGGCCATCATAGCTACCCTGCCACTCGTAGCCTACCACTTTGGATATGTCTCCCTGGTCGGCCTCCCTGCCACCTTCCTCGCCCTGCCGGTGCTGACCGCCGTTATCGTTCTATCGGCGCTGGTCGGTTTTATCGGTCTCCTCTCCCTGCCTATTGCTCAGGTCATCGGGTGGCTAGACTGGCTCTTCCTCGAGTACATGGTTTCGGTGGTTAAGGGCTTTGCCTCTCTGCCCTATTCCTCCCTCGTGTTCGAAGGGATAGATTCATTCTGGGTCTGGCTATACTACGTCATACTGGGTAGCGCGATCTGGCTGGGCACCAGGGGGAAGCCTCTTATATCTGGCACCAGGGTGGGCATTGGAGGAGCTCCCGGCTTTTTGATCTCTCTATCTCGAAGTAAGTCGTGGAAATGGGTTCTCATCCCGCTATTTATCAGTGTCATCCTTATTTGGACCGCTGTAGCGGTCACCCCTGAGAGCGGCAGGCTCAGCGTTAGCTTCCTAGATGTGGGCCAGGGCGATTCCATCCTTATTTCCAGCCCGTCGAATCAGCATATCCTGGTTGACGGCGGGCCCAGCCCGGAAGCGGTCGCCTACGCTCTGGGAAAGGAGCTTCCATTCTGGGAGCGCACTATAGAACTGGTGGTGCTCACCCATGCCCACGATGATCATATCACCGGGCTGGTTGAGGTGCTTCGCCGCTATGAGGTCGAGCAGGTGCTGTATCCCCAGGACACCGGTTATACCTCGAATGCTTATTCCGAGTGGCTGGGCCTCGTCGAGGAGAAGGGGATCGAGAGCACGCGGGCTCAGGCGGGGCAGGCAATCGACCTCGGTTTCGGGGCAACCCTTAAGGTGCTTCACCCGCCCGCTGAATTTCTCGAGGGTACCGAATCGGACATCGATAACAATGGGATTGTGCTGCGTCTCGAGATGGGGGAGATCAGCTTCCTTCTCACCGCTGACCTCTTTGGGGATGGAGAGCTTTACCTGGTCTGTCAGCGTTTGGAGCTCGGGAGCAATGTTCTAAAGGTTAGCCACCACGGCTCAAGCACCTCTTCCTCTCCAAGCTTTCTTGACGCCGTCGACCCCGATGTGGCGGTGATCTCCGCGGGCGCGGACAACCGCTTCGGCCATCCCAGCGATGAGATTATGGCCAGGCTTACGGCAAAGGTTGGTGAGGGAAATATCTACCTCACCTCCGAGCGGGGCACCATCACCTTCACTACCGACGGGGAGAGGTTGTGGGTGGAAACTGAGCAATAGACGGATAACAGCTTCGAATATTGCCGCTGAGCTATTTGCCTTCTGACCCTTCCTGCTTTTCCTCGCGCCGTTCATGTGTCCATTTAATATAGAACCCGAAGGCAGCAACAGCGAATAGGACGCTTGCAGAAACGTATAGCCCGATTCCCACCCAATCGTCGGGCAATCTGAAAATATACCTGGCAGCACCTAGTGCTTCAAAAACAAAGGCGATAGATAGACACACCGCCCCAAATAACCAGCCACTCGATTTCTTCATTTTCATATTTTTAATATTACGTAGACATCAATTTTTTTCAAGCTACATCATATCACAAGGCATGGAAAGCTGCGACTAATAGGATAGCCGGCTATAAAAACACAGGCTTGCCCCGTTCGCACCAAATTGTACAACCTAAGTGCTAGTATGTGGGTGGAAAGGCGTAGATAGGGGGCTGGCAACGACTTACAGCACGGCCGCTACCTTACGAGATTGACAAAACGCCTTTCTTGTGATATATTTCATACAGTCCGTCGTGACGGCACCTGACGGCGGCTGTAGATAGCCACAATCACATACGGGGAAGATGAGGGTTCACACCAACAGAATATAGGTGTAGGAGGTGTGGCTATAGCGTTTGCCCCAAAAGAAGGACCTTCGCTCGGGGTGGAGAACCCTGATGGCGAAGGTTTTTTGGTCTCCAGACACTTTACTTTACTTTAGTTGAAATTATACTCTTTCACTTTCAAACCAATGCGAGAGTAAAGAAATGAAAGCCAAAGCATTAGCAATCCTTACTACTATGGTCATCTGTCTTTCCTTTGTAGCAGCAGTTACTCCATCTGCGGCAGGCCCGGTTTTGTCAGACACGTGGTATACAAATCCAGGCGATAGCGTTCAATACGCTATTGACATAGCAAGCCCCAGAGATAGCACTACACCCAGTATACAGCTGGCAGTACTCTTGGATGGGTCGGGCTCTATGAGCTCAGCAGAGTGGAACGTCCAGATATATGGGCTGCACGATGCTATCATTGACCCATATTGCATCCCCGATCACTACGTGGAGCTTACGGTTATTCAATTCGCTGAAAATTTGGAAGGCGGCGCTCGTACGGAAATTGGTCCCATTGTCATCACTGATAGCAATCGTGATGATGTCGCTACTGACGTCTTGAACATCATCCACGCTGAAGGGACAACACCCATAGAAGCCGGTATATACCTGGCCTTATATGAAATCACCAACTCTACAAACTTCGCCTCTGCCCAGAAGCAGATCATTAACATAAGTAGCGACATTGGACTGTATGTGGTTAATTTTAATTTAACGAGGTGGGCGCGCAATAACGCTATACTTTATGGAATTGATGAGATCAGCGCAGAGGGAATCGGAGATATCCGTCGACCAACGGACATAAATTGGTTACGGGACTATATTGTATGGCCCCAACCTGGTACCATAGCCACACCATTCACACCCGGGTGGGTGTATGATGTTGGACTTAATGCTGGCATGTTCAAGGAGGCCATCTGCCATAAGATTACGGGTGTACTTTCTCCACCTCCTACTCCTACTCCTACTCCTACACCAACAACCACTCCCACACCAACTCCTACACCTACGCCTACTACACCTACGCCAACGCCTATAACTACTCCTAGTCCTAGTCCTACTCCTACCGGCCCTAAATTTAAATGCTTCATCGCTACCGCAGCCTATGGCACATCGAGTGCTCCGGAAATTGACACTCTCAGGGCGTTCAGGGATGAGGTGCTGCTGGAAAGCACACTTGGCTCTCAACTTGTGGATTGGTACTACCAGACCAGCCCTCCGGTAGCGGACTTCATATCGGACCATGAGGGATTAAGGACGTTGGTGAGGGATTTCTTGGTTGACCCCATTGCTTGGGTAGTCGAAGCAACGGAGACTCTATGGCAAGATTGAAGCGCCAGCCTTACACAGCCTATATTTAAGTCTAGTATCTCTTGGGGTGGACAGAAGCGTTCGCCCCTTCTTTTTAAGCAACCGCATACTGTGGCCAGCAGTGAAGCGCTTACATAAATAATACTTGCGACAACCCTTTTTAACTACTACCTAGCCACGGAGCTTACCAAAGGGGCCTTATTTCAAGCCATGTCTTTCTTAGGATGGGATAATAGCTGCGGAATTTTCAAGCGGGGTCTACGATATCGCCTCCACACCTTTACCCTAAAGCCCAGCCAAGCGGATTATTTGGGACTACCCGAGAATGGGTTGCCCCCTAAATTATAGCCTACAGTGGTTAGGGAATCCTAACCTTTTTTTTAAATAGCCTGCGTTTGGTTGCTTCGTTGCCAGTAGGGGACGTGCTTTTCACAGCCTCATCGGTAGGGGGGGGGCTTTTCATAGCCTCAATAGTTGACCTCCTCATCTCTTGTGCGTTTAAATGTTGCCACCAGATCAGCGCAATAGCTAAATCTGGATTCTCCTTCGCCCACTCTATCTGTTTGGGCGCTGGCGTGGCATCTAACTGGATAAGCGTAGCTGCCATAGAAACATCCAGTCTTCGTCTTTTACCGAAACCAGCCCGTGTAAACTGAGAGCAGTCGCACATTATGCAACTTCCCTGCCCTTCCTCAAAAAAGTCCTCACCGCTCTTCGAAATATAGCCGGTATATTTGGCACGATGATCCGACTTGAAATGATGACACTTGCATAATTCATCGTCAACCAATTCGTCAGTCTGTTTTATCTCACCATCTGTCATCTACTCTGCTCCTCATGATGTTTTTATAGAACTTACTTTCTCAGTGTATGCCCCAAGGTCTCTATCTGTAGCGATCACACATTCGTTTTTTTTCGTTGATATTATAAATTTCTCTCTTTCCGCCATTTTGTTATCCTCTTGCCCTTGTATGAAGAGCATCCTGCTACACCTAAAAATGTAGTAAAACACCTCACGACATTCATTCCACACCTTCTTATGTTTTTTACAATATCTTCAGCTTCCTATAGCTCCTCGCTTTTCTACTATCCGAATTATTCCTAATAGTGTCCATCCTCATACCGAGTTCCTATATAACGCCCTTTGCCGTTATATAGCCTCTCTCTACCCTTACCAACCATGAAAATACCCCTTATATCTCTGTTTGTCAAGTAAAAACAATATGGATTAAATAAAGTCTGGCAGTGATAGCGCCTTTGGCTTCGGTACGTTGGATATGAGAGAAGGGCTAACCGAGAATGGGTCGCCCCTTATCTTACCAGCATAACCGCACGTTCTAATTTTATAACGAAATCTCGCACGCCCACGGGTCCATGGCGACCAAATCACTTTAGCGGGAAAAAGATCCTGCCCAACAGCGGATTATCTATGGCTACCGCCCCCTCGGGACACGATTCCTGGCAGCAATAACAGCGAATACAGCGGCCATATTTGTACATGGGCGGCTTGGATTTATCACCCTTATGCCAATCGACGGCTTTGGGATCCACAGGGCACATCCTAACGCATGTCCCGCAATTGGTGCATTTTGTAGCATCGATAGCTGGCCTCGGGCATATCCGATTTTTTATAAACGTCTTCACACGCCCGCCGCTAGACCGGACAGGAGGAGTTCGAATCACCTCAAAATTCACATCGATGAACGATTCTATGTTTTCTCCAACTAGTTCAATGTTTCCATGATGGTATACTCCGAGGCCTGCCCTTTCACCGGGTTTCGATGTTGGCACCGCTTCAGGGTCAAGATCAATAATTTTACACGCTATAGAATCGATGGCAATCGGATCGCTGGAGAGCAGTAGAACGCCCAGATTCTTAGGCTTTCCGCTTCTTGGACCGTTGCCCTCCATGGCCATAATACCATCCATAATAAATAGACGGGGTCTTATGAGAGCATTTAAATCAACGAGCATAGTAGCAAAATCATACGGGTCAGGCAGCTTCACGTGATACTGGCTTTTCAAGAGACCAGGAATACATCCGAATTGATTCTTAACGGCCCCGGTAAATCGGGTAAGCGGATGTGTTTTCAGTTTCGGTAGACTTACGAGTCCGTCTGAATCTAAAACCCCATTAGCAATGACAAAGCTCTTGATTAATAATGCCTCCTTGTGACTAACAGACCTGCCGTTGTCAAAATCGGCTAGTCGGATCCCTAGCTGGTCTGCCTCCTTTTTCAAATTAGCCCTTTTCATATTCCATTCACATTTACCAAAGCTTGGAGAATCGCCATAGTACACTTTGACACTGGCATTTTGAAGCAATCTCCCGGCGGCTTTGAACACAGAGGGATGCGTGGTAACGCACTTTTGAGGATTTGTACCAATCAGCACGTTCGGCTTGAGTACGATTCTTTCCTCCGACCTTACAAAATTAGAGATTCCATCAAGAAGATCAACTCCTGCCTTTACAGCCTCGTATACTTGCTCTTCATCATACGTGTTGCATCTTACTAAAGCTACTCTTGATTTATTCATCATTTTTCATCCCAAATATACGTCGCCGTTGACAGTAAGGCTAGTTGCATCCCGTAACTGGTGGAAATATATCTGAGACATATCCTAACCCTGTTCCTCATAGTAATCAACCCTCTTAGACAACCAGAGCTTCCTTCGGGAACCCCTATTTGCCTGGCTCCTGCTCCAATATCTTTAGCTGTTTCCTCTATCTAGGTAATATCATCAACTCTCACACTGAATTTCTGCGTGCTCACAGGATTAAGACACAGAATACAACATATTCATCAGGCTCTTTCACTCGAATAGCGAAACCCCGTATTTAAGGCTTTGTTTTGCTCCTTACCAGCACAACCTCAAGCTGCAATCGTGTAACTACCTCATAAACCCCCACCATCTCCCCTAATAACCTACCTCGATGACACCTTCGCTATAAAAAGTATACTTAGGCAACTTGTGACCGGCATACACGAGCACGATGTAACAGATTCCCACATCATGGTAAAATCAAAACGTCGGTTGTGCTTGAACTCTAGACCTATGAGATTCTGAGTGTTATCATGCGCATTCTAGCTCTGTACGAGGGTCCTTATAGTAAGAGAATTGTCGAGCACACTAAGAAATCCAGGCCACAGGATTGCACAATCGAGGTTTTCAGTCCCCCAGGTCCATTGCGCCGATTCTATCATAAGGTAGAGAGAAGGAAGGTAGCCAAGATAGCTACTACGAGGAAGCTACTGTAGTGGATGTATCATATGCTGAAACACGGTAAGAGGTATAAAGAGGTAAAGAAGCTGTCTGAGTTTTTAATTTGTGGTGAGCCCGCGAAAAGTCTTATTCCTAATGACCTTTAGAATGATTGAGCAGCCTCGACCTAAACGATATTGTGACGTTCTGCCACGAATGGATGAGTAGGTACATCCTGTCAGCTATTAATAAGGTCAGCGTTTTAATGGATGGATTTTTTATAATATTAAAAGTAATATTAAAAGGCATGGCTATCGTTTATATAGACGTCGTTGACTGGAACTATTACAAATATATAATGAGAACGAGCATTTAAGTGGCTGATCATCGGCTTCTCGAAATTGAAATAAACGGAATGACCTTTCGTGGCAGGGGCGCTGGTCTGGACAATGTTTCAGGCGAGCCAGTCATTTTGCTGCACGGCTTTCCCGAGACTTCGATCATGTGGGTAGGCCCTATGGAACGTTTAGCGGATGAGGGATACCGTTGCTTTGCACCCGACCAGAGAGGTTACAGCCCCAATGCCCGTCCCGAGGGAATCGAAAAGTACACCTACCATGAGTTGACCTCTGATATTGTTGCTCTGGCTGATGTGCTCGGTTTTAAGCGTTTTCACCTCGTGGGACATGATTGGGGCTCTGCTATTGGGTGGATCCTGCTATCTCTCTATCCCGAGCGCGTGCACAGTTGGATTGCCATGTCTGTACCCCATATAGATGCGTTTAGGTCAGCACTTGCTGATGATCCCGACCAAAAGCAACGTAGCCAATATATGTCCTTCTTTAGATTGCCAGAGAAGCCAGAGAAAACACTTACCGCGAATAATCTCGAACCGTTGCGTGCAATCTGGTCATCAATACCGGAAGAACAAGTAGAGGAGTATATTACCGTCTTTAATGAGCCAGGGGCGCTCACTGCTGCACTCAACTGGTATCGTGCTAACTCCTTTATATTAGACCAGGGCTGTCAAGGAGCAATGTTCGGGCCGGTCTCGCATCCAACACTAATGATCTGGGGCAACCAGGATATTGCAATCGGTCGTGTGGCAGTAGAACGGGCGGGGCAATACATGAAAGGTTCCTACCGGCTTGTCGAGTTGAACGCGGGCCATTGGTTGATCCAGGAAGAACCCGAGCGCGTGTATAGTGAAATCTTAACGCATCTTAAATCAAATCGCATAAAGCCTCAGGCTACTAAAAGAACTGACTGAGCCGTTTTATAGCTGCACCGTCGCGGGGCTTTCCTATTGCCCCCAACCTGCATCCTCGAGCCTGTTCCCATCCCCCGCTGCGTGGTGGATTGACATCAGGCGACCCAGGTAAATCCATGCAACGCACATTGACAGCCCATGCCGCGAGGAGTATCATCGCACCCACAAAGGGCAGTGCTAACGCGCAATACGAGAGGTAATGCATCCGGAGATCAACCGCTTATTGGTGGACTCGGTCATGGTGAAAGATGCGGTTGTTAATGGTAATCAGATCACGCATACGATAGCCCCTCCTTACTTGGTCATCCCTGTCTCCATTAAGGATTATCTTATTACCAGTCTTCGGTGGGCACTAGGAAAGCTGGGTGGGCCGCTTCAGGTGGAGATAGCGGTAATAAATGAAGGAGAGCGCCAAGCCTTCCTCGCCATGGCACAGGAGGATTGGAAGGGTCTGTAGCTGGATATTCGCTTGAGCATTACGGAGTTATCAACAAGCCGATTCCCCAGAGGCTAATGGGCCCTCATGCAGTACGGTCGAAGAGCAAGGTCAGACTTATGAAAGTCATTGGATTAATCGGCGGCATGAGCTGGAACTCTACAGTGGTGTACTACCAAATCATCAATGAGTCATTATCCCAGAGGCTGGGCGGTCTTCACTCAGCCCGCCTGATTCTGTATAGCCTAGACTTCGTTGAGATTGAGATGGCTCAGCGCGAAGACCGTTGGGATGATGCAGCCGATATTCTTGTCAAAGCAGGCATCGCTGTTAAGCAGGCCGGTGCCGACCTCCTGTTAATTTGCACGAACACCATGCATAGGGTTGCCGATACAGTGGCTGAAAAGGCTGGCTTGCCTGTACTGCATATCGCCGATGTAACTGGTGATGCAATAAGGGAGCTAGGGCTTAAGCGGATAGGCCTAATCGGGACACGCTTTATAATGGAGGAACCTTTCTACCGGGAAAGGCTCCGGAAGCTATCCGATATCGAGATACTTGTGCCTAAAGAACAAGATATAACAACTATCCATCGAATCATCTATGACGAGCTCTGCGAGGGGAGGATCAAGGCTTCTTCACGCCGGGCTTGCGTTAGGATTATCAATGGACTGATACGACAAGGCGCCGAGGGAATCGTGCTCGGATGCACCGAACTCCCATTGCTTATTCGCTCCAGTGACGTGGATGTTCCGTTACTGGATACTACTCGGCTTCACGCGCAAGCAGCAGTCAATCTAGCACTCACTAAAAGATAGGGATTTACTCCTTTTGATAACTGGTTGCACGTGATCCTAGGAATCTAAAAACAAGGGCGTTTTGTTAGCTTGACTTCGGTTCATGCGGGTCGAAAGGGTGGGATGAAATGAAAGTCGTCGGCATTTGCGGTTCTCCCAGAAAAGGCAACACAGAGTGGATGCTCAGAAAGCTATTGGAAGGGGCTGCCAGAGAGGGGGCAGACTCTGAGCTGATTTTGCTCAGGGAGAAGGACATCAGAACGTGCGATGGCTGCTTAAGCTGCGAAGCGGGGGGGAAGCAACGGAAGGGGATATGCAGGATTCAGGATGACATGCAGGAGATTTACCCCAAACTGGTTGAGGCCGATGGGCTAGCCCTTGGCACGCCAGTCTACTTTGAAATGCTTTCCGGCCTGCTCAAGAATTTTTTAGATAGAACCTGTCCTATCTGGCCAAGGCTGGAGTTGAAGCCGATAGTCGGCATAGCGGTGGCGGAAGAAAGCATTGGAAAGGCGGTCGATAACCTGAGGACCTACTCCTCTGTCTGTGGCATGAGATGGGTCGGCGGGGTCACAGCTTTAGCCAAAACCCCTGAGCAGATATCCAAAGACATAGATGTAGAGAGGCGACTTGAGCGCTTATGGAGAAGGCTCTTCCTGACCCTGCGGGTCTGAGAACGCACCATTGCCCATGCCAAGGCCGAACGGGGTGGATGGTTAGTATGGCCCCAGAAGTCGATAATGTCAAGACTCAGGCTCTAAGACCAGACCCTGCTTGCTAGCAGCCTACGGGACGATTAAGATTATGTAGGAATAGTTAGCTTATGGGATGATAAGATAGATTGACAGGCTTTATATAGTGTGATATAAACTGGATTGCGAATCCCGTACGCAAAATATAATCGTAGGGGATTAGTGCTGTTTTAATTTAAGACCAAGAAGCAGAAAGAGGAGCGGGTTGATAGGTGTGCATAAGTGTACCGTCGCTACGCTCTCATCGTTGCCTTCGGTTAATGCTGAAAGGGGGTGAAAAAGTGAAAACCAATGAGCTTGACAAAGGGGGGAGAGCCGTGGCCAAGAAGGTGCTTTTCCGCAGTGTTATAGTATTGTTTGCCTTCATCATTACCGTGACCCCTCTCCTATGTCTTCAGGGAGCGGTCAGTGCAGATAACGGCGTCGTTCCCGTATTCCTGCTTGGTTGGTCTCCGGGGGAGAATACAACATACCCGATATATAAAGATTACGACGACGGCTGGGGAGCACCGACCACTCTGTTACCGCCTGGCATGTCTGTATCAGGTAATTTCAACGAAGAAGACTACGTAATCGAAATACCGAATTCCTACTTAAGCGGGAGTGGGGCGACCTTCTACTGGGCAATCAATGTAGAAGCAACATATCCAGCGGGTCACCCCCAGCAGAACTTCCCCGCCGATTGGGGGCGATGGACAGGAACAAACTGCTATCAAGACTTGGTAACGTCTCCGACAGAGTCATGGGATGAGAACGACTTCTCAGCCCAAGTGTTTCAGGTTGATCTGACCAGGGACTGGAATGGTGACAATTGTCGATGGACTGTCCACATGGATGGAATTACAGGTCATTGGTCGACGGGAGTGCAACTGATGATAGCAGAGGACACTACACCTCCTGGCGGCTGCTTCATCGCCACCGCTGCCTATGGCACATCGACGGCCGAGGAAATCGACACTCTCAGGGCGTTCAGGGATGAGGTGCTGCTGGAAAGCACAGTGGGCTCTCAACTTGTGGAGTGGTACTACCAGACCAGCCCGCCTGTGGCAGATTTCATATCGGAGAATGATGTGTTAAGGACTTTGGTGAGGGAGCTCTTAGTTGACCCCATTGCCTCGTTAGTCGAAGCAACGGAGAATCTCTGGTAAAATTAAAGAGCCGGACAAGCGAATTATAGGGGGCTACCCGAGAGAGGTGGCCCCTTTGTTATATAGCCTTTGGCATTGACAGATTATTTTCACCGAAGTATGCTTGCCAAACGAAACTCGATTTCGACTGAACCTACGTGTTGATGAAATGTCATTACGCCATCTATTCTCTTCTCCTTTGGTAGAAAAGACATTGAAAATGTCGTATTGATGAGGGGGGATCCTGATATGAAGCTGATTTTTATTCATGGCTCAGGCGGCTGCAAGGAAGCCTGGCACTACCAGACGAATCACTTTCCCGCTGCCGATGCTATCGATCTCCCCGGCCACCCCGAGGGCGAGCCGCGTACCAGCGTTGAGGGCTATGTAGAGTGGCTGCGGGGATACATTCAGGATTTTGGCTACAGCGATGTCGTGCTGGCAGGCCACTCGCTGGGCAGTGCCATAGCTCAGCTTTATGCCCTGAAATATCCTGAAGATTTGAAGGGGCTCATTCTCATCGGCAGCGGCGCCAGGCTCCGCGTCCATCCCATGTACCTCAAGATGCTGGAGAAGGCTAAAAACGAACCCAGTATGCTAGAGGCTTTCTTCGAAATGTCAGGGGGGCCTATCAACCCTGAACTCATGGAGGTGCTTCGGAGGAGGGTTTTGGAGAATGGCCCTGCCGTTTTCCTCAACGATATGCTCTGCTGCGACAAGTTCGACATCATGGATCGGGTTCATGACATCAGGCTGCCGACCCTGGCCCTGTGTGGCAGCGATGACACAATGACCCCACCGAAATACACCAAATACCTCGCCGGTAAGATCGGGGGAGCCAGGGAGGTAATTATCGACGGGGGCACCCATATGGTCTTTGCTGAAAAGCCCAGAGAGGTCAATCAGGCTATCGATAACTTCCTGAGTAGCCTTTGAGAGTTGAAGGGGCAGGCTTACTGGGCGATCTTGGATTCGAGAATGGCCTGACATATATTATGAAGGTCGAAGAGGAAGGCGTGTGCAACGATTGGGAGATGCCACACTAGATTTCCCTTAATTGATTAGTATTAACCTATATCCAAAAAGATCGCCCACCAAGGATCCCCCCATATCCTCTATTCCAACATCCTTATCTCTAACTATATTCTCTCTACATGATGGCTACTACTATCGCCGGGGTGGAGCATATTTAGGATGGGTAAGGTTAGCCCTGGAAGTCTCTTAGCATAGACGGAGCTCTAAGAGGTTGACAGAGTGCAACCCGACAGGGTATAACCGTTTCTGCTAACCGGCAAGCAAAGGGAGACATGGCAGCGGAGAGAGCTAAGGGCAAGAATCCATATAATATCTGTACCTGGGACGAAGGTGCAGATTGCTCCAACTGCATCAATCAAAATGTATTGCACTGCAAATGGGACAGGAATGCTCTAACCAGATTTCTCATCCTCGCACTAATCTTCATGATCATGGCCTTTTTCGGGCTGACAGCCACCGCAATCTTGGCCGGGGCATGGTGGCCGCTGATAGCATACGGGGTATTCTATGTCGTTTTCTTCCTGTTCCTTGAAATACGAATACTCTGCTGCCACTGCCCCTTTTATGGCGAAGGCGGCAAGGTCCTGCATTGTATCGGTAACCACGGAGCACCCAAGATATGGCATTACCGTCCCCAACCAATGAACCGGTTCGAAAGGGTAAGCCTGATAATATGTTTCATCTTCTTCGGCGGATTCCCCATCGCGGTTGAAGGCTACGGCATCGGGCTTATAACCCACAACTACGGAGAGTACGGTCAGCTCGCCCTCCTGGGAATGATCGGGGTCGCGCTGGCAACTTTATTGACATTAATCGCCTTCGGCTCGATTCTGATACTTTTCGTGTGTCCAAGCTGCATAAACTTCTCATGCCCCCTTAACAGGACCCCCAGAGAGAATATAGATGAATACCTCAACCGGAATCCCTTCCTGAAGAAGGCATGGGAGGGAAATGGGCCAAGGAGGGCTTGACAGGACAGTATATTATGGTGTATAAGTTAGTCTCGCGAAATGGCGCTGAAGGAGGAAGATTATGGCAGAGAGTGTCTACAAGATCATTACGCTAGTGGGGACGAGCCCCGATTCATGGGAGAAGGCTGCCGCCAATGCAGTGTCTATAGCTTCAAAGACCCTGCGCGACCTTCGTATCGCCGAGATCGACGAGCTTGATATGCAGATCGAGAACGGCAAGGTGACCAACTACCGTACCAAGGTAAGGATCTCCTTTAAGTACCAGGGCGGCGAGTAAGCTGTTCCACCAGCGGTAAAGCCGCAGAGCCAGACACCATCACCACTGATGGGAAAAGGCCTTAAAGTAGGTAGTTTTACCCATTGCTGCCTGCTTAGGCAAAAAGAAAAGAGGGGACAATTACAATCCCCTCTCCCTTTATTTATATTACCCTGCTTATCTTTGGGTCTGCAGCCTGACCTTGGCATAGCACTCGTTGCAATACACCGGTCTGCCCTGTCGGGGCTCGAAGGGTACCTTCGTGTCTTTACCACACTCGGCGCATACAGCAGAATACATTTCCCTCCGCCTCTGATAGCCATAGCCATCCCCATCGCGCTGTTGTCTCCTGGCCGCTCGGCATTCAGGACAACGCTTGGGCTCATTGGTAAAGCCCCTGGAAGCAAATAGCTCCTGCTCATCTGCGCTAAAGGTGAAACTGATACCACAATCCGCGCATTCAAGGGTCTTTTCCACGTAGTCCATGGACAACCTCCTTTCCTTTATGACTTGGTCTCAGCTTGGTCATCCATGGCCCTGGGGAACTCGCGAGGAATCACACAGGTTGGGAAAAACCTACTTTGAACCAGATAGTTCAGCATAACATAAAATTTAACATGCTGTCAAGTTGTTGCTATGCGGTGTCCGGGACGCGCTATGAACTTTTCATTCTATGGATACAGTGAGTGTATTAAGAACACCCGGGAGTCACTGCTGGGGATTAACCGAGACCAAATGGAGTGGAAGAAGTTCGAGACCTGGACCACTTATAAAAGTCGCTAGACAGTCTAACTGCTACGCCTTAACATCTGGTTGTGTTATCATTATTACGCTTATCTGGCTGCCACTTTTATTGTGCTACCTACTACCATTATGGAAACTGACATGGCTGGAAGAGAAGGTTCGATAGCATTCCAAACGGGGGGAATCGGGGGCATGAAGCTCAAGAACCGCCTGGTGCGCTCCGCGACCTTCGAATCCATGGCCACCGATGATGGCAAGGTAACGAACGCTCAGGTGGAACTCTACAGTACCCTGGCCGAAGGAGGCGTGGGCCTCATAATCACCGGGCATGCGGCTGTGCATCTTGGCTGGTCAGCCGGGCGGCACATGACCCGAATATCAGATGACTCTTTCATACCTTTGGTCAGGAGGGTTGCCAGAGCTGTGCACGAAGTCGGCAACAACTGCAAGGTAGTTCTACAATTGACTCACTTTGGAAGGCAATGTGGAATACAATGCCTCAAACCCCTGGTGGAACCAGTCGCGCCATCAGCGGTCTACGATATGCTATTCAAGCGCACGCCGAGGGAGCTTACTTCGGAGGAGATAGACGAGATTATCGAGTGCTTTTCCCAGGCAATACATAGAGCCAGGCAGTCTGAGTTCGACGGGGTGCAGCTTCACGCTGCCCACGGCTACCTCTTATCCTCTTTCCTGTCACCACATACCAACCGGAGGGAGGACCAATACGGCGGAAGCACTCAAGGGCGCGCCATGATTATGAAAGAGATATATAAGCGCGCTACCAGAAAGGTCGGGGATGACTTCCCCATACTGGTCAAGATAAATAGCGATGACTTTTTCCCCGGGGGAATCGACGCAAATGAGGCAACGAGAATAGCAGAAGAACTTGCCAGGATAGGGTACACGGCCATAGAAATCAGCGGTGGAACCTGGGAAGCCATTACCAGAAGCAAAGAGGAGCTGGGGTGGAAGCCCGTACTGCTTCCCGAGTCGAGGTTTGGTATAAAAACCAAGGAAGAGGAGGCCTATTTCTGGGAAGCCGCTAAAAGGATTAAGAAAAAGGTAGCTATCCCGATTATCCTTGTAGGAGGGATTAAGTCTATCGACAAAATCGAGGAAATACTAAAAGAGGGCAGTGTGGACTTCTGCGCTATGGCAAGGCCCTTGATAAGGGAGCCGGACCTTCCCAATCGCTGGCTCAAGGGAATGGGAAGTAAGACAGCTAAATGCAAGTCATGTAACGCTTGCATCCCGATAGACGAGCCCTTGAAATGCAAAGGTAATTGAACTTAGAAGAACCACAAGAGCATAACCTTGAATTGAACATGCTGTCAAGTTGTTGCTGTGCGGTGTCCAGTACATACTATACACTTTTAATTCTATGGATACAGTGAGTATATTGATTTTCCTAAACATGTAATGTATCATCAAACCCAGTATCATCAAATCCACAATACAAATAGGAGGTTACAGGATGTACAAGAGGATGCTTGTTCCGTTGGACGGTTCAGAGCTAGCCGAACTGGTCTTCGGTTACGCAAAAGAACTTGCGGGTAGGTTAGATCTAGATTTAATTCTGCTTAACGTCTCTGGATCCGGTGAACACGATTTGCTTCCAATACATCGAGCCTATATCGAGCGGGCAGCTGAGATTCTGAGGCGTCAGTCAGCAGAGGTTCAGGAAAAGACAAGAAGTAAATCTGGGGGTAAAGAACTGGAAGTACGAGGTGAACTGGCGGTGGGTAACGCCGCAGAAGAAATCCTTAGTTATGCAGATAAGAATGATGTCGACCTTATCCTCATGGCAACCCATGGTCGCTCCGGGGTCAAGCGCTGGGCTATAGGCAGCGTAGCTGATAAAGTCCTCCGTGCATCAAAAGTCCCTGTCTGGCTCGTTCGAGCGGGGGTTCCCGAAGAGATTGTTCATGATAAATGGCTAAGGAGAACGATGCTGGTTCCCCTTGATGGCTCAAAGCTCGCTGAATCTGTACTCCCCCATGTTGAAGTGCTGGCAAAACAGCGGGGTTCAGAGTTAGTGGATGTGGTCCTGCTACGAGTTTGCGAACCTCCCATTATTTTATCCGATTATCCGGAAGCGATTATGGAATTAAGCTGGGAAGAGCATGTTCAGAAGGAGAAGGAATGGGCAAAGGAGGCAGGTGAGCGATACCTGGCCGGAGTGGAGAAGCGGCTAAGTGGTGCTGGCCTAAAGGTACGGTCAGAGGTGCCGCTGGGCAGACCCATTGATGAGATCATTGACTATGCCAACCGAAACCCGTTCAATCTCATTGTCTTGTCAACACACGGGCGGACCGGAATTACCCGGTGGGCCTATGGTAGTGTCGCTGACAAGGTACTGCAAAGAAGCACCAGCCCCATATTTCTGGTAAGGCCACGCTGAAATCCAAACACAATCTGGGTCAGGCCTAAGA
>DAOUEU010000152.1:0-5252 GCA_034430255.1 Dehalococcoidia bacterium
ATATTGAATATACCATTGATGGCTTGGAAAGTCCGACGATTACACAGAGCTATACCTCAAATCGAGTAATCTATGAGGTGCAGGGCACTGTTGATAGCCCCAAGCTGGTCTATGAACACGGGTTGATAATAAGGGACTACGGGGACGCAAGCGCCACTACAGATGAGCAGTCGCTAATTGTAGGCGACGAGATTTATATACCGGTTTTGACCGGGAACCTAACCGCGTCTTCATCTATGGAAACTGAGTCGATTGCGTTAAAACCGCTCTCCCAGTCATTCAGTCGTACTAATATTGAATCGGTGACAATCACGCTCGATACGGACTATCCGGAGGTCTGGGAACAGCTTCTTGCCGGGACGAGCACCGCAGATACAATCGTAGAGGTTGACCTTGAGCAAAGCGAGATTGTTATTACAAGTACGGCCATACGGCAAATCAGCTTCCCTGCGGGTGACGTGGTCACCGACTCACTGTATGCTGGATTGGCGACATTCAGCACCACATCCGTGCCTGAGCCAACATTCATCATCGGCGGCGGCACCGGTAGCGTCAACCTGCAAGGGGCTTCGATCAACTACGTGCCCATGTTCGAGTCCAACAGAAGCCAGGTTGAGAGGGAGAATCAGCAGTTCCTGCCTGTGGCTGGCACCGTATCTGACTTCTACGTTACACTGGATGGAAGCCCCGGCAATAACAGATGGTACACTTTTGTTGTCCGGAAGAATGGCGCCGACACATCAGTGACCTGCACCATCTCGGGCACGGATACCACAGGCTTCGACCTTACTAACTCGGTGAGCTTTGCCGCCGGTGACTATATCTCAATAATGTCAACCCCCTCGGCAGCCAACCCCACGGGAAGGTCGATGCTCTGGACGGCAAAGTTCTCGCCCAGCCAGTAATGCTCACCACGGAAAAGGGAAATGGATATTTATTTCATAGTATTCTCCCTGCTTGTTTTGGCTTACGCTTGTTACTCTGATATCAGAAAGAGAAGCGTCTCCAATATTGTGTGGCTCGTCATGGCAGGGGTGGGTATCGCCTTTGCCGGATACTACACTGTAGCACAGGGCATGTCCTTTTTCATTCCGCTTATTTTCTCCGCTACCATTGCCGGTGCTGCGTCTTACATTTTCTTTCGATTAGGACTCTTCGGCGCGGCTGATGCCAAAGCTCTGATATGTATCGCCTTACTTTTCCCCACGCAACCGGGGTTTACAATCATTTCTCACCACTTTCCGCTATTCGACGCATCTGTACCCGCAGCCTTCCCCTTCGCCCTCGCAGTGCTCCTGAATGCTGCCGTTTTGGCTTTAGCGGTCCCAATCTCCCTCTTTTTCCGCAATCTCCACAGTTTGGGACTAAAGGAATTGGCGACAAATGCCGCGATGTGCTTTGTCGCTTACAGAGTAAACATTGATGGACTCAGAAGCGACAGGTTCGCCAGACTGGCGCATACATATGAAGAAAGAGGTAGTCACCTGACAAGACGATATTCATTGGGCGGAATCCTTTTAAACAGCGATACGGTACAGCGGCTGAAGGCTCATTGCAGAGAGGGGAAAGTCGCAGCTGAAGTTTGGGTGACCCCCGAATTGCCCTTTATCCTTTTTATCGCTCTAGGCTTCCTAGCGTGTTGTCTGCTGGGGGTTTAGCCTTAACTTGATCGGCGCCAGACTTTTTCGCAATCGTAGTTCAGTCCCAGAATCAGTCAATAGTTCGGAACGTATAGTCGAAGTAACTAAAGCTTGTTTTGTTACCCAATTGCACAATCTGGCTAATTGTGACTTTTATATAAAGCTTGGTTTATTTGTTGCTTCGGCGCCTGACCATGATTAAGCAGCTAGCGACCATAATTAGTACTGCACCCAGGCCAAGCCAGGGCAGCAGCAGGGACGCTTTATCTACGGGATAGACCGTACCGCCCACCGTAGCCGCGACCACGGTTAACCCGGGGTGGTTGGGGTCGTCAATCAGGTCCGGAATCTCATCGTAGACTCCGTTCCGGTCAGCGTCAAAGACCACGTCGTATTCGCCTATCTCAAGCGGGGCTTCCCAGATTACCTCATTCTCAATTTCTCCCTCGTTATCGGTGGTAAAGGTCTTCTGGGCAAAAATGGCACCCAAATCTGGTGGAATGAGGTCTCCGTCATACCAGTGATAATCTTCCACCACATAGACATCCACCTCGGAATCAGGCGGGAAACCGGTGGCGCTGACCTCAACATCCTGGCTGGTAAGGTAGGTATCCTTGTCCGTCTGACCTGCCTCGGTGGCAGTGTTCAGGCGGAAGGCTACCTCACCGCCGTTGGCTACTGTCCAGCCTCTGGTGGCTCCGTGCTCGTCGGTGGACATCACCCGCCAATAGTAGTCGCCGTCGGGGAGGGAGGGGGAGGTGAAGCTGGCCGCCCCCTGGGCCAGCAAAGCTGAAGTATAGACCACCGCCGGGGAGGAGAAATCGTCATCGTCATCAATCTGAACGTTGTAGCTGACGGTATCACCATCCGGGTCACTCTGGGTGAATTCTAGGGTGGGGGTATTATTGTCCACCCAGCCGCCGTCTACGTAGGCCGCGGGCCCCAAGTCAGCGGGCTGGTCGGGGGTGTGGTTGCCTTCCTCCTCACTTCCCCAGACTCCATTGGCCGGCTCGGGATATACGAACTTACGGATGGAGACCCAGTCGATGTAAGTGTAGTCGACATCAGGCATAGCGTTACTACCTACTTGAACATTGAAGACTACTGTGAAATTAGAGAAAGCGTGACTGGGGTTTAATCCGTTATCAAGCGTATCGACCAAACTGCCATCGACATAGAAATAGGCAACGCCGTCATTCCCAGATTCTTTGGCTAACCAAATAACTTTGCCGCCTGTAAAGTCACAAGGGCTATATTCATCATACGAGTCAAAGTCGCGCACTCTGATTTTATCACCAAAAGATTGAAACTCAAGATAGTAATTGCCCCCCTCACCTCCTAAGAACCACCGTCTTCGGTCGGTTACTGCCGGGTAATAGTTAATGGAATCGATGCGGTACATAAGCGCCCGGTCGTTAGCCCAGACAGTGGAGGAGGTTTTAACACCCCTTTTTAACCACGAACCCGAAGCTTCTTTTCGCGCCGTTAACTTAAGTAGTGAATTCTCGATGACCATCGAACCAACGGTATCACCGTCTACTTCCCAGCCACTAGGCAAAGAGCTTCCCGGGAAATCGGTAAACAATTCTGGGAATGTATTGGCACCATTGCTTGTGGTCAAGGCTCCAGTATTTCCGTAGTAAGTATAGATAGTCGCATTTGAACTGCTCAGGTCATCGGTCACTTCAACCCAGAAGGTAGCTTTATCACCGCTGGTGTATGACTCCATCCAGTAATCGAGTTCCGTGGTGCCATCGCTGCCAGTAAACCGAATGTCTCCAAAATCATCCCGGCAGTGATTGCTCAGGTAGACATCACAGTCGGCGTCTGTGCCGCTCCCCTTATTGACGATAAACCGAAGCTGATAGTTTATTCCTGCCCCAGCTGCGGAATTAATAATATGACTTTTACGATACGTCCAGCCACTCAACCAGTCGGGGCTGGCCACTGCTGGCCGGGGGAGCGCGCCGGAGAGCAACAGGGTAAGGAGGACAAACATGCTTACTATAGTAATAAATTTCTTTGCCACTTGGTTTGCTCCCTAAAAATTATTAGTAAAAGCATAAGTTGCTAACTGACAAATGTCAAGAAGGGAACGCACACCTCTGTCATAGATATAAAATCAGCCCCGGCAAGGCTAAGCTAAGAACCACCAGGGCTAGCAATACCGCTTCTCGGTTACTTCACCCTCGGGTTATGAGCTTAATAAAGCTTCAACCGCTAATGCCTTCATTGAACAAAATGATGTCATGAAAACGCTGACCTCCAGGGGTTAATATTATTCAGGAGGTGCAGCTATGCTTTACACTGGTGTTGACTATCACAGGAGCTTCTCTTACCTGACAACGATGAACGAGAAAGGCGAAATAGTTAGCCAGAAGAAGCTACCCAGCAACGGAGAAATCGTTGATTTCCTTAAGTCGTTCGGTGAGTCCATGGAAATAGCCATTGAAGCTACCCCAAGCTGGTACTGGCTCTACGATCACCTAGAGGACGAGGGTTTTGAGGTCAAACTATCTCATCCGTTAAAGACCAAAGCTATTGCCTATGCTAAAGTCAAAACCGACAAGGTAGATTCAGCTACACTAGCACATCTTCTGAGGAGTAATCTTTTGCCACTATCCTATGTACCGGAAAAGCCGGTGAGGCTGAACAGAGAGCTCCTGCGCTACCGGGCAAGCCTGGTTAAGATACAAACCGGTGTGAAGAATAAGATTCACACCATACTGGCCAAGAACAACGTAAGCCACGACTACAGCGATCTATTTGGCAAGGAAGGGATGACCTTCTTGCACTCATTGTCTCTACCCGAGAACTATAAGATTGCCCTTGAGGGGTACCTTGATGTGCTCGATGTGGTGAGACGGGAGATCCGGGCAGTTAGTAAGAAGGTACAACAACTGGCAGAAGAGGACCGTGATGCCCTATTACTGATGAGCATTCCTGGAATGGGATATTACAGTGCCCTTCTTACAACTAGTGAAATTGGAGATGTTAAACGCTTCCTGTCGGCAAAGCAGCTGTGTGCCTACGCAGGACTGGTGCCTTCAACCCACGCTTCAGGCAACACATGTTTCCATGGGCATATAACCAAACAAGGGTCCAGGTGGTTACGCTGGATATTGATAGAGGCAGCTATCCATGCTGTGAAAAGGCCCGGGGTATTACGGCGTTTCTACTTCAAGATTGAGAGGAAGAAGGGAGGGCAGATCGCCAAGGTAGCCACGGCGAGGAAACTCCTGGAGTGGATCTACCATATTCTCAAGGATGGCAGGACCTACCAGGAGATGGAGAAGATAGCAGACCTGCTTGGTCGAGGTGAGCCCGGTAATTCGTCTGGCAGTGCATAACAGGCCGTCAATTTGATTGGGCAGCCTCAGCCTGAACGACATAGTGTGGCTATGAAGCTACGAAGGGATGAATAGGTATCAACCTGTTAGAACTTGACAAAGTCAGCGTTTTCAGGGATGACGAAATGTTACATTTTTAATTCCCTCTTAGGGATCGCATTATAGTCTCGTTAAAATACCACATATATTCGTATTTTAATCGTTAACCTTAACGTACAAAAATGTTACGTAGTAATCTGCCCATATCCAATATTGTATGCTA
>DAOUEU010000153.1:0-18230 GCA_034430255.1 Dehalococcoidia bacterium
TGCCTCTGGGCCGGAGTAGCGGAACTGGTAGCCAGTCGCTTTACGCACCTTTTCGGTGCTCACAACTATGGGGTACTTTAGAATCTCCATACCGCCCGGGGACCGTGACTGGAGGTGCAGATTCCAGGAAAGACGGGTGAACCGTGAGAGCAGGCCCGCCGGGAGCGCAATCGACCGTTTGCCTACAGCCTTGATCATCTCGGTATAGCGTAGCCCTCCCTCGCCGGCGACATTGAATACCCCTCCCTGCTTCTTTTTAAGCAGTATGGTGACCAGCTCCACCAAGTCGTCCTCGTGGATAAACTGCCATTGAGGGTCGTATCCGCTGGCCCGAATCATCACCGGGGTAAAAAGGACGGTCAGCCCTCCCGCAACGATGTGGGGCCCGGTCACGGTAACGGTGCGCACGATGGTAACACGGGTATCCGGGTTTTTTACCATGAAGTCCTGAAACATCAGATCGACTTTGGCCTTGTCATTGGGGTAGAGGAAATCGGGGGTAGGCCGCAGCGGCGTGTCCTCGGGAATTGATTCGGGATTATCGGCATGTGCCCCATAAGTGGTATGGCTGCTCATATAGAAAAGTTGACCAACCGATGCCTGCTTGCAGGCGTCGAGGAAGTTCTGCGAGCCCTGGATATTAATGCTATGGGTGCCAGCCTCATCGTGAATGGGTGTGACCTGAAAGGCCAGGTGCAGTGCGGTGTCGATCTGGTTCTCCGTGAAGATGTTGGCGAAGGGCTGCCGTACATCCTGCCGGTAAAACTTCAGCTTCGAAGAGGAAGCGCCTGGCTCTTTAACATCGATGCCGACGATGCGCTCCACTTCACCTTCCTGCTCAAGCCTGTGGAGCAATCGACCACCGAGGTACCCTCCTATGCCCGTGATAGCGACATTTTTCATGCTTTCCCCCTGTCTTAATCTCAAACGTAGTATGGCCTGCTCATGGTCCTCTGTCAAGACGTACTCATGTTAGGAATCTATTAATATCTACTATCCACCGATCCATGAATATAGCCGCTTCTTACTGACAATAATGGCCATCCACATGATTTTTATTGCCCCTCGCCTAATGCCCCCAGCCTGCATCCAGCCAACCTGCATCCTTGAGCCTGGCAGCCTGCACTGCGGTATTGACCTGTGTCAAACCCTCCCTACAAAAAACAACATTTTTGTAAGGGTTTTCCCCACATAAAAAATACATACTTTCCCCACAAAAAATACAGACTTTCCCGACAGACAAATGGCGAATCTTGTGTTAGCCTGTATATTAGCCTTTCGCCAGGCGCTTCCTGCAGGTAGCCACCACAGCAGGCAAAACTGAGGATTCACACAAAAAAAGAATATCGGCTCAGGAAGTATGGTGACCTATGGTTTTGCCTAAAAACCTTCAAGCGAGGCTTAAAAGCCGATCGCTAGAACGTTTTTTCCCCCTGGTAATGTCGCATTTGGTAGGATTTGACTTTACCACCCATAGGACATGGCCATAGGGATGGGATTATGAAGATAGCGAGGGCAATGCAAGATGTCATTTAAAAGCCTGGGGCATTTTGTCTTCAGGCACCGCCGAGGGGTTATATACGTATGGTGTGCTCTACTTGTCGTGGGTGCAGTACTGGGACCAATGGCGATGAATGCCCTCGCTCCCGGTTCCAACCATACAAAGTCGGGAGAGGCTGCCGATGGATACAGAATTCTCGAGCAAGAGTTTGGCATCAGACCCACCGTACTTTCGATAGTATTTACCAGTGATAGCTTGCGGGCCGATAGTACACAGTTTATGGATGAGATGGATCAGGCTCTGGCCGGCCTGCAGGATATTGAAAAAATAGACTCTCCCATTACCTATCGTAGTACCGGTGACCCACGTTTTATCTCCGCTGATGGTCATGTTAGTTATGCGGTCATTGGTGTAGATGGAGACCTAAGTGAGGGTACTATGTTGGTATCCGATATCAGGGAGGGGCTTCAGCCGCAGCCCCATCTTACCACGTACGTCACTGGCGAAGCAGCCCTATGGTATGATGTTGAACAGTCTGTTATGACTGACTGGGAAAAGGCAGAGATATACACTTTCCCTCTTGTAGCCATCATCCTCATCCTGGTCTTCGGCAGCCTTGTGGCTGCCGGGGTGCCCCTGGCAATCGGCGGTGCCAGCGTGGCTCTTTCTTTGGCAATGGTCTTTCTCTTGGTACAAATCACTCCGATATCCACTTCAGGCATGATTGTAATAGTGTTTATTGGTCTCGCTATTAGTATAGATTACGCCCTGATTATGGTAACACGCTTTCGGCAGGAGTTGAGAGCGGGGAAGGGAATAGAGGAGAGTATAGCTACTACCGTCGATACATCAGGCAAGGCCATATTCTATGCAGCGCTCACCAGCGTGATCGGTTTTGGCGCGCTAATAAGCTACAATCTAACTGTGTTTAGATCCTTCGGTATTGGTGGGGTATCAGTGCTTATAATGGCACTGGCAGCAGGTTTGACACTAGTCCCTGCCCTTATGGCCGTCATAGGGCCTCGTATAAATCGGCTGGCCATCTTTCGGCCATCCCAACGAGAGGGTAAATTCTGGTATCGGCTGGCAAGGTGGGAGATGAGGCACCCAGCAATTGTTCTCTTGATAGTCATACCGTTTATCGGATTACTCTCATGGCCGGTATTGAACATTAATATACAAAACACTGCAGCCAGTGACGTTACAGAATCAAGCGAGGCGAGGCAGGGTTTTGAAGTTCTAAGTGAGGGATTCGGTGCTGGTGAGCTGGCACCTATCCAGATTGCTGTTACTACCCGCAGCACCATCCTCGACACAGATAAGGTGGCTGCCCTCTATGATTTCACCCGGGAGGTGGAAGAGAACAAGGAGGTTAGCCGTATTGAAAGTATAGTCGACCTGGACCCGGCGATAACCAGGGAACAATATCAGTTCATGTATGCTGATCCCGACTCAATTCAAGATCCACAAATAAAAGGTACTCTTGACCGATTTGCCACGGATCAAGCAACCATGGTCCAGGTATATACCGAGAGCGATCCTCTCTCCCCTGAGGCTGAAGAATTAGTGACCTACATACGAGAGCTTGAGCCTGATGGATTAACAACTTATGTTACTGGTTGTACGGCTCTCCATTTAGATTCGATGGATCAGGCATATCGCTATTTCCCATGGGTCCTGCTCATTATTGGATCAACTACTTTTCTAGCCCTATTATGGCTGTTTAAATCTATACTGCTGCCGATCAAGGCTATCGTGCTCAATATAGCAAGTGTAGCTGCCGCCTATGGTATTGTCGTCTTCATTTTTCAAGAGGGCCACTTCAGCGGCGTGCTTGGTTTCACGGCTACTGGCGGAATAGAACCTACCATACCCATATTGGCTTTCTGCGTTATTTTTGGCCTGAGTATTGACTATGAGGTGTTTCTGCTAAGCAGGATGAGGGAGGAATGGGTGAAAACCGGGGATAATACCAGAAGCGTGGGTACTGGGTTAGCGCGGACAGGCCGGGTAATCACTGGTGCTGCTGCTATTATGGTAGTAGTCTTTGGCAGCCTAGTTATAGGCGATGTGCTTTTTCTGAAGATTATCGGCGTAACACTAGCTATGGCAATCTTCATCGATGCTGCGATAATACGAGTATTTATGGCACCGGCGCTGATGCGCGTCATGGGCAAATGGAACTGGTGGGCCCCCGCCTTCATGACAAAGCTGTGGGCACCGCGGGGTGCTGTAGGGATACCTGAATTGTCACCTGGCAAGGCTATAGAGTTCGCGTTGCGAATGAAGGGTGTTTCGCAATCATATAGGATTGGGGATGGTGAAGTGAGAGCGCTTAAGAACGTGACGCTCGATGTGGCACGTGGGGAATTCATAGCCATCGTGGGGCCCGATGGCTCGGGCAAGACCACCCTGTTGAACCTGGTTGGCGGGATCGAATCTCCAACTTCAGGGAGTATCAAATCGAATGGAATCATGGCTACCAAGCTCAATAAGGAACATTCAACCGCTTACCGGCGTAACATCATCGGCTTCGTTTTTCAGTGTTTTAACCTGGTACCAACGCTAACAGTTAGAGGGAACGTCGAGTTTGCTGCTGAATTAGTCAAAAGGCCGAGAAATGCCCTGAACGTGTTGAAGCTCTTAGGGCTCCAAGAGCATGCTGACCATTATCCGAATAAGCTCTCCGGCAGCGAACAGCAGCGGTTAGCGATAGCGGTGGCCTTGGCAAAGGATCCGGCTATACTTCTGTGCGATGAACCGACCGGCGAACTTGATTTTGAGACCGGAAAGCGAATCCTGAGCGTACTGCGCAAAATAAACCATAAGTATAATAAGACTATGCTTCTAGCGACAAATAACGATGTCATTGGGGAAATAGCCGATCGCGTTATCCGCCTTGAAAGTAGCGAAATCGTCGAGGACAAGCATAATCCCTCCCCCATAGACCCGCAGGAATTGGTCTGGTAGAGTGTAATTTTTATTACAGTAGCAAAGCTACACAGTGATAGGCTTGAGCTGGGGTAGTTACATTTGCTAATTTGGTCTTTGAGATGACAGCGCGATCCTATGTTTTTACTACTTACACTTTTATATAAAAAGGTCTTTAGGTTCTGCTATCAGGAGATTGTTCAAGAATCAGCTTTGAGAAGCCAGCGATTTTGGAGTAAAAATGAAGCTAAGCGGGGTGATTTGAATTGGAGGTGAAGATTGCGAGAGGCGGTTCAAGTAAATCTGAAATCAAAGCTGAGGCAAAATTAAACAGCCTTATAGTGTAAAGGAGGCATATATATGGCTATAACAACAGCAATTGAAACTCCTCCTGGTGCGAGGAGGCGCCTACGGATAGAGAGCCCGGCGACCCTTGAGCTTGTTGGCGAGATAGAGTTGTCAACCACTGATGATGTACGTGCGGCTGTTGAGACCGCGCGCAAGGCTCAACCCGCCTGGGCTGCATTATCCTTTCAAGAACGTGGTCAATATATGTTGCGGGCGTTAAAGATCTTGCTTGAGCGACAGGATGAGTTCATCGATGTTATCTTACGTGAAACTCCTCGACCCCGGATGGAATCCATTCAGATGGATATATTCGCTGCTTGTGATTCACTTAATTACTATGCCGTGCAGACTGCGAGGTTCCTACGTTCCCAGAAGAAAAGGCTACATGGTGTACTTGGTTTCTCTAAGACTCTTCGTATCGTATACAGACCACTCGGCGTTGTCGGCGTAATCAGTCCTTGGAATGGGCCATTCATATTGTCCATTAATCCTGCTGTTCAGGCACTGATGGCTGGTAATACTGTACTAATCAAGCCGTCATCGGCAACTCCGTACGCGGGGAAAATAATTGGAGACCTCTTTGAAGCTGCTGAGTTGCCTAAAGGAATTTTAACAGTACTGCTCGGTGATAGTACTACTGGGGAAGCACTAATTGAATCTGGAGTAGATAAGATTACTTTCACTGGGAGCGTAGAAACGGGATGCAAGATAGCTGCTGCTTGTGCCGAAAGACTCATACCTTGCACTCTGGAACTCGGTGGCAAGGATCCTATGATTGTCTGTGCCGACGCGAACTTAGATTACGCCGCAGGTGGTGCTGTCGCTGGTAGCCTTATGAACGCAGGTCAGTACTGCTGCGGGACCGAGCGTGTATACGTTGTGGATTCTGTAGCTGATGAGTTCATACAAAAGGTAGTGGACCGCGTTTCAAAGCTTCGACAGAGAGCGGAAGGTGAATTCGATGTTGGTGCCATCATTACGCTTCAGCAAATGGAGATCATCGAGAAGCACATTGCTGATGCGAATGACAAAGGCGCTAAGGTACTAATTGGCGGCCGTCGCAACCCGAATTTAAAAGGTCTCTACTACGAGCCTACAGTACTTGTTGATGTTACACATGACATGCTTGTTATGCGTGAAGAAACCTTTGGTCCTATAATACCTATCATGCGTGTCAAAGATGAAGAGGAAGCTATTCAAATGGCAAATGATACCGATTACGGACTTGCCGCTAATGTCTGGACAAAAAATAAAGGGAAAGGTTTCGAGATAGCATGCCGCATAGATTCAGGAAGTGTCTGTGTGAACGATATGACTGTAACCTATGGCGCTCCGGAGGCTCCGTTCGGCGGATGGAAGAACAGCGGTATCGGTCAGTTAAACGGCGAAACTGGCCTTAGAGGCTATTGCCATGCCCAACCTATATTGATCGACCGCTTTGGCGGTAAGCAAACCGCGAATAGCTATCCATACTCTTCAAAGAAGGAGGTAGGCTTTCAAAAGTTCATACGCTTTCTATGGGGCACTTGGATTGGACGACGTGTATCAATGGTCCGTCTACCATTTTAATCTATTATCTTCTTTCAGATAATAGATTATGCGGATAGCCGAGATAAACAGTAGCATAAAAATAAATAACAGAGGAATACTGTGAAGACAACATAGAAAAAGGTAGCGGAGAAGTTCACACCGCAAACACCGAGCACCGCATTATTAATATGAGACTGCTGAAATAGTCTCAATCAACCCCCTAATCCCCCAATCTTGGGGGACTTTTTAAAGCTGGGGGACACCCCCAGACCCCCGGCAGGAAGTATCCTGCACCTCTTTTCCAGCGGTCTCTAATATATATGATGATTATAATTATCGGCTGTTGGCACTATACTATGGGTTTCTTGGATGTGTTTCTTGGATCACTCGCTAAAACTCGTAGCTGCGAATATTAGGAAAGTAGCATTGAAATCTTGCCTTAATGTTCTAAAAAACTCAGAACCTCTCTCCGATGTGCCTTTTAGTTTGAATAAAGTGTAAGCTAAAAAGCCCAGCCAAGCAGATTACAGGGGCTACCGGAGAATAAGTGCTCCCCCTGTTATATCCGCCCACAACCTACCCCAATACTGCTTTAAATACAAAAAGCATACTATTCACTTTGTGACCGGTACCGGTAGGGTCGGTAGACCATTCCACATTTTCCATATTATATTATTGGGTAGCATTGACGACTTCTGCCTACAATGCTAGAATGTGAAAGAATTAACAAACTTTTGCATTGACCAGGTAGGAACGGGTGGCACCCGAAATTCATATCAGTTGCTAATGAGGGTACATTCCTCGACCCCGATTAGAAGGTAGTCCGTCCCATAGAAGGTATCAAATTGCCAGCCAGAAGGCCAAGGCTTAAGTACATATCTGGCGGGCTGGATAGCTGCTACTAACAGGTTGTTAAAAAAGCCGCCGATTTCACTAATAAGGGGATAAGAAGGGCAAGTCCTATCAGCTTCGAGAGAGAGGGGGCAGAAATGGCCAAACCAAAAGTGGCTTTTTACTGGTGTGCTTCGTGCGGTGGCTGTGAAGAGACGGTGGTTGACCTCAATGAAGATATACTCAAGGTAGCGGACGCCGTTGACATCGTTTTTTGGCCAGTGGCACTGGACTTTAAGCGGAAGGATGTCGAGGCGATGGCCGACGGCGAGATCGCGGTGAGCTTCATCAATGGGGCGGTGAGGCTGGAGGAGCAGGAGGAGATGGTAAAGCTGCTGAGACAAAAATCCGGGCTTGTGGTCGCCTTCGGTGCCTGCGCCCATCTCGGCGGGATCGCTGGGTTGGCAAACTTCTGGAACCGTGAAACGATATTTCAAAGGCAATATATAGAAGCCCCCTCTATGGAAAATCCGGAGGGAGTAACCCCCCAAGTTAAGACCACGGTTGATGTTGGCGAGCTCACCCTGCCCGAGTTCTATGATACGGTAAAAACGCTGGACCAGACCATCGATGTAGATTACTACCTGCCCGGTTGCCCTCCTCCACCTGACTTAATACTGAACGCAGTAAACGCCATCCTTGAGGGGAAACTCCCAGAGAGGGGTGCGGTGCTTGCCCCTAATAAAGCCCTCTGTGACACCTGTCCGCGGAAGGACTCAAGGCCGGATAAGCTATCGATCAAGGAGATAAAGCGGCCGTGGCAAATCGTGATTGACCCGGAGAAATGTTTCCTTGACCAGGGATTAATCTGCCTGGGTCCGGCTACCCGTTCTGGGTGTGGGGAAACCTGCATTAGAGCGAACCAGCCATGCCGCGGGTGCTTCGGCCCGGTGGATGGCGTTATCGACCAGGGGGCCAAAGGGCTTTCCATGATCGCCTCCATTCTTGGAATTGAGGATGAGGAAAAGATGAAGGAAGAAGAGGTTATCAAGTTGCTCGAGGGGATTTCCGACCCGGCGGGAACATTTTACAGGTTCAGCCTGCCCGCATCGCTTCTAGGAAGAAAGAGAATGTGAGGCAGAGGAGTTGTAGATAGCATGAAAAAGATAACAATAGACCCGATAACCCGGCTTGAGGGCCATGGAAAGATAGAGATATTCCTCGATGATGCTGGCGAGGTGGCTCGAGCTTACCTTCAGATACCAGAGCTTCGTGGCTTCGAGAAGTTCTGCGAGGGGAGGCCAGCCGAGGAACTGCCACGAATAACCACGATGATTTGCGGGGTATGTCCCACCGCACATCACATGGCGGGGACCAAATGTCTTGATGACCTCTTCAAAGTGGAGCCACCCCCTGCGGCGAAGAAGATAAGGGAGTTGATGTATAACGCATTCCAGTGCGAGGACCATATCCTGCATTTCTTCTTCCTCGGCGGCCCCGACTTCGTCGTTGGTCCCACCGCGCCTGCGGGGGAGAGGAATATACTCGGTGTCATTGCCAAGGCGGGAATGGAAGCCGGGGCCAAGGTCATCGAGGTGAGGAAGAGAATGCGCAACGTGCTGCGGATAATCGGCGGCAAGCCGGTCTCCCCCACCTGCGGGCTGCCCGGAGGGATATCGAAGGGAATCAGCGAAGAGGAACGGAAGACCATCATAGAAGCAGGAGATTATGGCGTTGAGTTCTGCCAATTCGCACTTAAGCTTTTCGACGACATCGTGCTTGGAAATAAAGACTATGTTGACCTGGTCACCGGGGATGTCTATAAGCACCGAACATATTACATGGGGATGGTGGATGCGAATAACAAGGTGAACTTCTACGACGGCGATATCCGCGTTGTGGACCCGAACGGCAAAGAGTTCACCAAGTTCAAACCACAGGATTACCTAAATCACATCAGGGAGCACGCCGAGCCCTGGACCTACGTGCGATTCTCTTTCCTAAAGGATGTTGGATGGAAAGGATTCGTTGACGGGGAGGACAGCGGTGTTTTCAGGGTGGCGCCGCTGGCCCGACTGAATGCATCCGACGGCATGGCAACGCCGCTGGCTCAGGAGGCCTATGAGAGGTTGTTTTCCACATTAGGCGGCAAGCCAGTTCACAATACCCTTGCATTCCACTGGGCCCGGCTTGTCGAGGCGCTTTACGCCGCTGAACGGGTACAGCAACTGGCTAACGACCCCGAAATTACATCACCTGATATCGTGAACCTGCCCACCCAGACCCCCAAAGAGGGAGTGGGTATAGTGGAGGCGCCGCGAGGAACCCTGATCCACCACTACCAGACCGATGAAGAGGGGATCATTACCAAATGCAACCTGATCGTAGCCACGCAGAATAACTCGGCGGCGATTAACATGTCGGTGGAGAAGGCAGCCAAGTCGCTGATCCACAAGGGCAAGGTCCCCGAGGGGATCCTCAACATGATCGAGATGGGCTTCCGGGCCTATGATCCCTGTCACGCCTGTGCCACCCACTCACTGCCAGGCAGGATGCCCCTTGAGTTGAACGTATACGACTGCGACAGGAATTTAGTAAGGACACTGCGCCGCGATTAATCCAAATGTTAGTGATCACGTGCATCAAGCAGGTACCAGATACCACTCAGGTTAAGACTGACCCGGTTACCGGCACCCTGATTAGAGAGGGCGTCCCGTTTATTGTAAACCCATTCGATACCCCCGCACTAGAAGAGAGCCTTCGGCTCAAAGACAAACACAGATTCCGCGTAGTGGTGATTTCCATGGGTCCCCCTAATACCGAGGTCAGCCTGAGAAAGGCACTGGCCATGGGAGCAGATGAGGCTGTGCTTCTGAGCGACCGCGCTTTTGGCGGAGCCGATACCTTAGCTACGAGCAAAGTTTTAGCTGAGGCTATAGAGAGGCTTTCCCAGAAAGACGAAGTGGCAGTAGTGATATGCGGTAGGCAGAGTATCGATGGAGATACAGCTCAAGTGGGACCTGGCATTGCTACCCGTTTGGGATACTCACAGCTGACTCTGGTCGACCAAATCCAAAATCTGGACCCTTCGTCAAAAAAGGTGAGGGTCAGACGTAAGCTGGAAGGACGACACGAGATAGTAGAGGCACCCTTGCCCGCCCTGATTACAGTGGTACGAGAGATCAACCAGCCCCGATATCCAACAGTGCCCAATCGCTTGATGGCAGAGGATGAAGAGGTGATATTGTGGGATAACAAGGTGATGCAACTGGTAAAAGAGGATATCGGGCTCGAGGGTTCTGCTACCCAGGTACGCAAGATCTTTTCGCCAGAGAGAGCTAAAGGGGAGATACTGGGCGATGGCCTCAATGCACCTGAGAAAGCAGCTCAACTACTAATAGATACTCTGATCCAAAAAGACATCATCTCATTGGAACAGACCTGAGGCTGGATATGGAAGAACGGGAGAAGAAAAAGAAAATTAAAAAGCCTCGAGGTGTAGCTCGGCTCATTCCTGGTAAGTGTATCGCCTGCGGTGCCCGCTGCCAGGAGTCCTGTAAAAAGGATGCGATAGAGATGAATGACCAGGGCGAGCCCATCATCATCGTGGAGAATTGTATCGGCTGCGCCAGGTGCGTCAAGGTCTGCCCGGCCGAAGCGCTCGAGATGTACCTGACCCCCGAGGAGCAGCGGCTCCTCGATGAACTTACCAAGCAGGTCGGTGCCGAAGCCGTGGCCGAAGTCGAAGAAGAGGTAGAGGAGAAAGCTGAGGTAGCGGCCAGGCTGAAAGAGTATAAAGGTGTATGGGTCTTTGTAGAGCAGACCGATGGCAAGCCTGCCATAGTCTCCTGGGAATTATTGGGCGTGGGTGTCGACTTGGCGAAAAACCTCGGTGTCGAACTGTGTACTGTTGTTATCGGTGACAAGGTCGAGCATCTGTGTCATGAGTCATTCGCCTACGGAGCCTCCAAGGCCTATCTGATGGATGACCCACTTTTCCATCACTATCGTACGGAGCCCTACTACAAGGCCATCTGCCAACTGGTGGGCAAATACAAGCCGGAGATTATGCTGCTGGGCGCTACTGGTCTGGGAAGGGATCTGGCCGGCTCTGTAGCTACCGAACTTAAGACCGGATTGACTGCAGATTGCACTGGACTGACTATTGATGATAAAAGATATCTATTGCAGACCCGTCCTGCCTTTGGTGGCAATATCATGGCTACCATTCTGACCGAGCGCACCAGGCCGCAGATGGCTACAGTTCGGCCGCACGTGATGCCAATGCTGGAGAAGGACACATCACGTACGGGTGAGATCATCAGCGAAGCCCCAGCGATCAAGGAAGAGGATATAGCTGTCAAAGTGCTGGAGGTAATCGACGACCGCAAACACGGGGCGGAAGCTGTAGATGTCGCAGCAGCAGATGTAATCGTCTCCGGTGGACGAGGCATGCACGCCAAGGAGAATTTCGGCATGTTGCAGGAACTGGCAAATGAATTGGGTGGAGTGGTAGGCTCTTCACGTGGGGCCGTAGAGGCCGGCTGGATGCCAGTGGAACGTCAGGTAGGGCAAACCGGCAAGACAGTCAGACCAAAAATTTATATTGCCTGCGGCATCAGCGGCGCCATTCAGCACCTGGTGGGAATGCAGGATTCGGATGTTATCATCGCCATTAACCGCGATAAGGAAGCACCTATCTTTGAGGTAGCTACCTACGGGATCGTGGGTGATGTCTTCCAGGTAGTGCCGGCCATTACCAATCATATTAGAGAATTACGCGCTAAAAAATCTGTTTGTACACAGTAAAGGAGCACTGACAGGAGTAATCGGTGTCGTCTAATATCGCCATATTCATAGCTGTTTTTGTTGCCGCCATAGCGCTTTTTAGCTGGAGCTGTTTCAGGCGTTTCCGCCTGGTAACCCTGGGCAAAGCGGAGAACCGTTTCAACAGTATAGGTAAGCGTATCTGGAACATGCTGTTTTACGCCTTTGGTCAGCGGCGGGTGGTCAGTCGGCGCTTCGGCTTAAACCACTTTATGCTTTTCTGGTGCTTCATAATCTTATTAATTGCCAATACCGAGTTCCTACTCAATGGCCTGTTCCCGGATTACATTAGCCTCTCACGACTGCCGGATGGCGCGTACTATACCCTGGCCTTTATTTTCGATGTGGTGTCGGCACTTGCCCTATTGGCAGTGTGTATTGCAATCATCCGCCGTGTGGCTTTTCCGCCCCCCAACATAGACGCGCGGAGCCGTGACGCCTTTATTATCCTGTCACTGATTGCTATCCTTATGATCGCCTACTTCGGCCTGCACGCCAGCGAGATCGCTCAGGCGATTGAAGAGGCTGCCCAATACATGCCCATATCCAATTTTGCGGCTTCCGCTTTCATGTCAGGGGCTTCGACAGGTAGCCTAAGTTGGCTTGCTCACTTCTTCTGGTGGATTCACGCTGTAGTGCTGCTCCTGTTCCTGAACTACCTGCCTTATAGTAAGCACATGCATATCCTAACCGCTATCCCTAACTGCTTCTTTAAAAGCCTAGAGAAGGTTAATACCCAACCCCGAGAAGAGTTCATAAAAGGCAGTACCTTCGGTGTTGGCCAGGTAGATCAATTCAGCTGGAAGGGTTTATTCGACTCTTATTCCTGCACCGAGTGTGGCAGGTGCTCGGATAGTTGTCCAGCTACCTTCACCGACAAACCACTGAACCCGCGGCTGGTCATCCACGATATTAAGGTTAACCTGATCAAAAACGGACCGCTACTGGCTAAAAATAAGGAAGCGGCATTGCCCTTGATCGGCAACAGCGAGGAGGGTACCGTATCCGAGGAGGCTATCTGGGAGTGCACCACCTGCGGTGCCTGTATGGAAGTGTGCCCAGTGTTTATTGAGCACGTGCCCAGAATCGTTGATATGCGCCGAAGTCTGGTGGAGATGAAGGCTAAGTTCCCGCAGGAATTGCTTAACTTCTTCGAAAACATAGAAGCGCGTAGTAATCCTTGGGGCATCGCCCCCGAGAAGCGTATAGCGTGGGCCGCTGAGACCAGTGTCAGGCCTTTTGAGGCCGATAAGACCGACTATTTGTTTTTCGTAGGCTGTGCTGGCGCTTTTGATGCACGTAACAGACGGATAACCCTGGCTGTGGCCAAGATTCTGGATGCAGCTGGTATTTCCTGGGGTATTCTGGGTAAGGATGAAATGTGCTGTGGCGATAGCCTGCGTCGCCTCGGCAATGAATTCGTCTTCGACCGTATGGCCAAAGAGAATATCAAGCTGTTTGAGGATAGGGGGGTTACAAAGATTATCACCCTGTGTCCACACTGTTACAGCACCCTGAAGAACGACTACCGTCAGTACGGTGTAAAACTGGAAGTTATCCATCATACCGAATTAATCGGCAATCTAATTGAACAGGGTAGCCTGGAACTGAACGGGAGCAGGGATCTGGGGAACATGGTACTTCATGATTCCTGCTACCTGGGACGCTATAATATGATCTATGAACCCCAGCGCAAAGCCATCGCCGCAGTTACTGGTCAGCTCCCAATGGAGATGGAACATCACCACGCTGGGTCCTTTTGCTGTGGTGCTGGTGGCGGGCGTATGTGGATGGAAGAAAGCATTGGTAAACGCATCCATGTGGCACGTATAGAGGAAGCCTTGAAGGAAGACCCAAAGACCATTTGTACATGCTGCCCGTACTGTATGACTATGTTTGAAGATGGGCTAAAAGACAAAGAAGCTGAAGATATAGTACAGGTTTTGGACCTGGCCGAGGTTGTAGCCGGGGCATTGAAGTAGGACATAGCGGTTAACCACCGCTAATACCTGTACAGCAATTTAAGGAGGTATCCATGCGGGAGAAGGTAGAAGCAGCTCTTGGTGAGATAAGGCCGGCGTTACAGGCAGATGGCGGCGATGTCGAGCTGGTGGATGTGACCGACGGTACGGTCACGCTGAAGCTGACAGGCGCCTGTAGCGGCTGCCCGATGGCAACCATAACCCTACACGAAGGGATTGAGCGGGTTCTCAAAGAGCAGATACCAGAGATTAAAGAAGTAATTGCCGTCTGATTATATCCCTCGCAGTCCGCTTCTCGTGCATTGGACACAGGCAATTGGCAATATTAAGATGGCAAATCAAAAGATGAAGACGCTCGTTTTAGGAATCGGAAACCCGATCGTGACCGACGATGGCGCCGGCCTCAAGATAGCCCAGCAGATTAAGGAAAGAAATCCTGAACTGGAAGTGATTGAGGCCTGTTCAGGCGCCCTGGGGCTCCTCGATGATGTAGCCGGTTACGATAAGCTTATCATTATCGATTCGATTAAGACTGAAGGGGGACAACCGGGGGAACTCTATAAGCTGGAGCTGGAGGATTTGCAACCGACCCTGGAACACGCCACATCTCACGGCCTCGATATCGCCAGTGCGTTTAAACTCGGGGAGGGACTGGGGTACAAGATGCCCCAATCAGTCATCATCTACGCTGTCGAGATAAAGGATAATACCAACTTTGGCGAGGAGTGCACCAAAGAGGTTGCGGGGGAAATACCCCTTCTTGCCCGGAGAATTATGGAGACGGAGAATCTATGAGTGAGTTTATCGACAAGATCACCGGGCTTGGCCAGCCTAGCGGCACCAAATAGGGTGTCCATATACGATAATAATGCAAGAGGAGGTAAATTGAGCGAGCAAATTACTGAAGAGAAGGTTGCCGTTAGTCTAGAGGAGGACACCTGTAGCAGATGCAGCATCTGCTATTCTCTCTGCCCGTTTGAGGCCATAAAACGGGACACTGAAACGGGCAAATTCCTGTTGGAGATAGAGAAGTGTCAGGTCTGCGGTATCTGCGCCTCAGCCTGTCCCTCAAAAGTTATTGATATCTACTACTACGATATAGCTTCCCTTGTTAGCTATCTAGAGCGGGCAAAGAAGAAGTACGCCAGCGACACTCTGCTGATTATGTGCAAAGGCAGCGCCCCGGACATCAACGGAATCGAGTCGCTTTTCGGCATCAAAAAGTTCGTCCCGCTATCCGTGCCCTGTGTAGGACGTATCCCTGAGGAAGTGTTCATCAGAGCACTACTCATGGGGATCAGGAAGATCTATGTACTCGCCTGCGATGAGGACTTCTGCCGCTTCGAACGCGGCAGCCCGCTTGAGGGACGCCGAATTGCAGCGCTCAACATCTTGTTGGAGCAGCTTGGCTACGGCAAAGAGGCGATAACCCTTAAACGGAAAAGCCTGAAGGTATTGCTAAAAGAGGACCGGTGCATCGCCTGTGGCAACTGCGTGTATTACTGCCCATGGGATGCCCCCAAGCTGGTAAGCCCGGGCAACGTCAAAATCGATATGGACCTCTGCCATGGCTGCGGCCTGTGCGTCTCGATGTGCCCCGCCTTTGCCCTGGATCTGGAGAACTGGGAGAAGGATCGTATCTCACTGCTTATCTCCCAATTAGCGGCAGAAATGACGCCGCCCAGGATTCTGGTATTTTGCTGCCAGTGGGCTGTTTTCCCTGCGCTTGACGATGAGCCCAACAAAAACACGCGCTTTATCTACCTGCCCTGTGCCGCCAGGGTTGATATCGCCCACGTCGTGGAGGCCTTCCATACCGGTATCGATGGTGTTTTAGTCGCAGCATGCGCCGAAGAAGACTGCAAGCTAGAGGGGGCAGGAGGAAAGATCCAGCGCCCATTAGCAGCGCTGCAAAAAAGGCTGGGTGAAATAGGCTATGGAGAGCAGCTTCACTTCTGCACCGTGGCGCCACGATACCCAGAGGCATTTACGAGGGAACTAGCGCAGTTCAGCGAAAAAATTGCCGGCATTCAAAAAGGGGAGTCAGCATGATAATAACGACGCAAAAACCTTTGGACGAAATTTTGGGTTTGATCTCACCCTATAAAAATGTTCTGATCGTTGGATGTGATGGGTGCACCCAACCGCCAAGGGGAATAAGAGAGGCGGAGACCCTGAGCCAGTTGCTGGAGCTCGGCAGCAGGCAGCAGAATAAACAGTTCGCCTTCAAGGTAAACACGCTGGTGAAGCAGTGCGACTCGCATCTTACCGCGGTTGCACTTAAGGACATGATAGATGGCGATTTAGAGGCTGTGCTTTCGCTGGCCTGCGGCCTAGGGCCGCAGACTATAGCCAGTCTCTACCCCGAGCTTCCGGTATTTCCAGCGCAGAATACCGTCTTCATGGGCTCTGAGGAAAGGGAAGCGGGCACCCTGGAAGAGAGGTGTGCCGCCTGCGGCGACTGCGTCCTGGGCCTGACCGGGGGCATTTGCCCGGTTTCCAGGTGTGCCAAAAGCCTGCTCAACGGCCCCTGCGGCGGTTCGCAAAACGGAAAGTGCGAGGTCGACCCGAATAAGGACTGCGCCTGGGCGCTCATTATAGAGCGCCTGGATAAACTGGGGAGACTCTATGTACTAGAGGAAATCCAGCCTGCCAAGGATCACCAGGCAGTGGCAAGACCGGGCAAGATAACGCTATAAACAGTTCATGGGAGTAGCCCCAGCGGTGCTCATCAACGCGGAAAAAGCGGCTAGGATAAGTGTGCGGGGGGTAGTGCAGGGGGTAGGCTTCAGGCCCTTTGTTTACCGGCTGGCTCACGAGCACAGTTTAAAAGGCTGGGTGCGTAACACCTCGGGAAATGTCGAGATCGAGGTGGAGGGAGATGAGGAGAGGATAAAGCATTTCATCACCGACATCGAGGCCAAAGCCCCCCCACTGGCCCGCATTGAAAATGTCGCCGTGACCTTCAAGCCCTCGAAGAGCTACACCGGGTATGAGAAATTCGAAATATACCAGAGCCTGAGCCAGGAAGGAAAATACCAGCTCGTTTCGCCGGATATCGCTACCTGTGAGGACTGCCACAGGGAGATCATCTCTCCCGCCGACCGCCGCTACCGCTACCCCTTTACCAACTGCACAAGTTGTGGCCCGCGATTTACCATCATCGAGGACATACCCTATGACCGCCCCAAGACCACCATGCACAGGTTCCAGATGTGCCCCCGGTGTCAGCAGGAATACGACGATCCCCTGGACCGCAGGTTTCATGCCCAGCCCAACGCCTGCCCCCAGTGTGGCCCCAGCCTGGCACTGGTCGACAGCAGAGGTAATCCGGTGGCGTGTGATGATGCTATTTGTGCATCCAGCGAGCTCCTCAAAGCGGGTAAAATCCTGGCGATACGCGGCCTGGGCGGATTTCAGCTTGCCTGCGATGCCACCAGTGAGAAAGCGATAGCCCTGTTAAGGAGCAGAAAAAGGCGCCCCTCCAAACCATTTGCCGTTATGGTAGCCACCCTGGAAGATATTGAAAGGCACTGCCTGGTGTCGCCCGCGGAGAAGAAGCTGCTTAACTCTCCAGAGTCACCCATCGTTCTCCTGAGGTGGCGTGAGAGCGCATCCACTATCTCAACGGCAGTTGCTCCAAATCTTAGGTACCTGGGGGTCATGCTGCCCTATACCCCGCTTCACCACCTGCTGCTAAGGGAGAGCGCTATCCCCCTGGTGATGACCAGCGGCAACCTCAGCGAGGAACCCATCGCCAAAGATAACGATGAAGCACTAAGGAGACTCGGGGAGATTGCTGATTATTTCCTGCTCCATAACCGCGATATTTACGCACGGTACGACGATAGCGTCTCTATGGTGGAAGGAGTGCCCCGTGTTATAAGGCGCGCCCGGGGATACGCCCCCTATCCTGTCCTGCTCCCCTTCCATTCCAGGCAAATCCTTGCCTGCGGGGCTGAGCAGAAGAACACATTCTGTCTCACCAGAGGGGAGCATGCCTTCCTAAGCCAGCACATTGGGGACATGGAGAACGAGGAGACCCTGGAACACTTTGAAAACACTATTGAGCTCTATAAGAAGCTGTTTCGCATCGCTCCGGAGGCTGTCGCCTATGATATGCACCCGGAATACCTCCCCACTAAATACGCCCTTGAGTTGGGTGCAGAGCAGGGTTTAAGCCTTATCCCGGTGCAACACCACCACGCCCACATCGCCAGTTGCCTGGTGGAGAACGGGGTCGAAGCGCCGGTTATCGGGGTTGCCTTCGATGGAGCTGG
>DAOUEU010000154.1:0-10389 GCA_034430255.1 Dehalococcoidia bacterium
CACGGTCACCCACTATCGCCAGGATAATGTAAGGCTCAGGGTGGCGCTATGGATCATACCAGCAGCAGTCATCTTTAGTTTTATCGGGGGTATGGTGGCGGACGTGCTGGATGCATCGATTTTGCGCCAGATAGTGGGTGGTGTCATAATCATGGTGGGCTTTTTCATGGTGATGAGGGGTCGGCGCTCGGAGGGTTCAGCGTTGTGAGTGCATTGAGCCAGCTATATATGGAAATCGCCCGTTGTGAGGGGTGTGAGCTATCCAGGCATAGGAAACAGGTGGTGCCCGGTGAGGGCGCTGAGGATGCCGACCTGCTCTTCATCGGTGAGGCCCCGGGCTGGCATGAGGATCAGCAGGGGCGTCCCTTCGTGGGCCCTGCGGGTCATTTCCTCGACGAACTGCTCCGCTCCATCGGACTTAGGCGTGAGGATGTTTACATCGCCAACGTGATTAAGTGCCGGCCTCCCTCAAATCGCGACCCGCTGCCCGATGAGATGAAGGCGTGCCGCAAGTGGCTCGACCGTCAGATTGAACTCATCCGCCCCAAGGTGATCGTTACCCTGGGGCGCTACTCGCTGGCTCAGTTCCTCCCAGGCGATGCCATAGGGAAGGCCCACGGCAAAGCGCGAAAAAAGGACGGTATAATCTACTTCGCCATGTATCACCCGGCAGCGGCGCTGCACCAGCAGAGCCTGCGCCAGGTCATCATGGAGGATATGCTCAAGATCCCTCCGCTCCTGGCTCAGGCGGTGGAGGTGGTGGAAGAGGGGCATAAACCGGAGCAGCTATCCATGTTCTAGGGAGGGGCGTAGCGAAGCGGGTTATTAAGTTTAGGATTATCGCATCTATAGTGTCGGGTAAAGGGCATGGCAAGGGCTAAACAGGCAAAGACTAAAGCGGTCGGGGGGCCTCCCCGCACCGGGCGCCATCTGTTCTCGCGCCCGGTGTTGTTGCTGCTGGTTCTGTTCATCGCGCTGGCGCTGCTTTTTATCTTCCGTTCTCAGGTAGTCTCCGGGCTCAGCACTGCCTGGGATGCTGTGTTTGGGGCGTTGGGTTATGGGGTTATTCTTGTAGCCGTTCTGGTGGCATTGCTGCTGGTCTTTATAACGTGGCGGCAGCAGGTTACCGCATTTCTGCAAAGGGGGAACCGGTTGCTCAGGGCCATCTATTCTTCACTCGCACTGCACCGTTGGAACCGATGGCTGGGGGCCATCGCCTTCTGTGTCGCCATTTTCGGGCTTCTTGCCTTCTTCGATTTGGGGGGAGGGTTTGGCAAGGCAGTTATCGGAGATCCCAATGCCATCGGTGCGCTGAGGCTTGCCGGCATCGTTATTGTGGGCATATTTCTGGTGGCGCCTCGGGGGAGCTGGCGCACGTCCGTGCGCTTTTTCCGTGCTCTCGTGGATTCCTATCATCGCTATCCACTCCATAGATACCTCTGGCGCTTGGCATGCTGGCCCCGGGCATTTTACCGCCGTCATCCCATGAAGCGCATGAGGACTGCCCCGCCGCGGCGCCCCGCCAGGCCTGCCGCCGTGCCGGTGGCGAGGGTGGGGTATGGAGAGCCGAGGACGGTTGAGCCCGAGGCGACGCCTTCCGTAGATGCTGAACCTGAGGGGGACAGGATAGCCGAAGCTGTTCCCTCTATAGCGGGGGCAACGGGCGATAAGGTTGAGACAGTTGAAAAGGTGGTGGAAGAGGGTGGAAGATGGCAATTTCCCTCCTTGAGCCTGCTGGAGCGGGCCCCGGAGGCCGAGCCGGTCCAGGTGGACACGGAGCGGGGGACACGGATCATTGAGGAGGCCCTGGCGAGCTATGGTGTTGAGGCCAGGGTGGTCCAGGTTAACGTCGGCCCCGCCGTCACCCAGTACGGCGTTGAGCCCGGATGGGATCGCAAGTTCAAGCAGATAAAGGAAAAGGACGGGGATGGTAGTATCAGGGTTCGCCTTGAGGAGGTCTCCAAGACCAGGGTCAAGGTGGAGCGCATCGCCTCGCTGGCCAATGACCTGGCATTAGCCCTGTCCGCCCCCTCGATAAAGATAGAGGCCCCGGTGCCGGGGAAGGCAATGGTGGGGATCGAGGTGCCCAATAATATAGCTGGTGTGGTAGGCCTGAGGGGTATTATCGAGAGCGCTCCCTTCCACAAGCTGAGGACCAAGACCAAGCTTCCGCTGGCCCTGGGCAAGGGGGTCTCGGGGGAGAGCGTGGTCGCCGACCTGGTCAAGATGCCCCACCTCTTGATAGCCGGTGCCACCGGAAGTGGCAAGAGCGTGTGCATAACATCGGTGATCGTCACCATTCTGCTTCTTGCCAGCCCGGATGAGGTGCGCCTCATCCTTGTCGATCCCAAGAGGGTGGAACTGGTGTCGTTTAGCAATGTGCCCCATCTGATTACCCCGGTGATTGTGGACCGGGAGAAGGCGGTGGCGATATTGAAGTGGCTCAACGGTGAAATGGACCATCGCTACGAGATGATGGCTGCGGTGAATGCAAAGGATATCGAAACCTACAATAAGAGACCCGGGGTAGAGAGGCCGCTCCCCCACATGTTGCTGGTCATAGATGAGCTTGCTGACCTGATGGCTACGGCCCCTGAGGAGGTGGAGCGCATGCTGTGCCGCCTTGCCCAACTGTCTCGAGCCACCGGCATTCATCTCATTGTCGCCACCCAGCGACCTTCGGTGGATGTAGTTACCGGCCTGATAAAGGCCAACTTTCCGGCGCGCATCAGCTTTGCGGTGGTCTCACAGGTGGACTCGCGTACCGTCCTGGACACCGGCGGTGCCGAGAAGCTACTGGGCCGGGGGGACATGCTCTTTCTGCCCCCCGATGCTCCCAAACCGAAGCGGCTCCAGGGAAGCTTTGTTTCCGAGGCCGAGGTCGAGAGGCTGGTAAGCTTCTGGGTGAGCCAGCAACCGAAGGAGACCTATGTCTCACAGCTGGACCCGGAACTGGGTCAGGAACCTGCCGGCGTCTCTCATGAGGACCCCCTTTTGGAGAAGGCGAGGCTTCTCACCCTGGATCATCGCAGCATTTCCACCTCTTTCCTGCAAAGGCGATTGGGTATCGGCTACCCACGGGCAGCGCGGATCATGGATATCCTGGAGCAGCAGGGCGTGGTTGCTCCCGGGGAGCCGGGGAAGTCGCGGAAGGTGCAGGGGCAGTGAAGGAAGGGAGGTTTTAGCTAAATTGATGAAGGGATTTTTTGAACGGATTAGCCGACGGCGCCGGGAAATGTCGCAGAGAGGGGTGCTGGCTGAAATAGAGAACTGCCTCTATTGCGGAATGGACCTTACCTCTGCCGAGCTTTTTGAGCGCTATCGCATTTGTCCCGGTTGCCAGTTTCACTATCTTCTCCCCGCCTACGAGCGGATAGAGCTTCTGGCGGATAGCGGCAGCTTCATAGAGATAAACCGCTCTCTGGCATCCCTTGACCCCCTCTCTTTCTCCGGGGATTCCTCCTACAAGAAGCGCGTATTCGATGCGCAGAAGAGGACCGGCCTATCCGAGGCGGTAGTTACCGGCGTTTGCCAGATCGAGGGCACCCTGACGGTTCTGGTAGTGCTGGACTTCGGCTTTTTAGGTGGGGGTATGGGTTGCGTCGTGGGGGAGAAGGTGACCCTTGCCTTTGAGCATGCCCTCAGGAAGAGGCTTCCGCTGGTGGCGGTGGTCTCCAGTGGGGGCGCCCGCGTGCAGGAAGGGGTGCTCGCCCTGATGCAGATGGCAAAGACGTCGGCGGCAGCCAAGCAGTTTTATGCTGCCGGTCTTCCCTTCATATCGTTGCTGACCAACCCCACCACGGGGGAGGTCTATTCCAGCTTTGCCAACCTTGCCGACATCATCATCGCCGAGCCCCATGCCCTTATCGGCTTCGCCCCTTTAAAGCTGGTGATGGAGACCGAGGGCAGGGAGCTTCCCCCGGATTCTCACACCGCTGAGTCTCACCTGAGGCATGGGATGATTGACTGTATCGTGGAACGCACCAGGCAGCGCGATTTACTGGCCATTCTGCTCGACATGCTCTCTTCCAAGTATCGACTGACCCTGAGGAGGAGGTTCGGGCCCTATCCCCCGATAGTTCCGGAGCGCGAGTCGGCGTGGCAGAGCGTCCAGCTAGCTCGCCATGCGGAGCGACCCACCTCCCTAGACTATATTGGCAGGATTACCACGAGCTTTATCGAGCTTCACGGCGACCGCTGCTACGGCGACGATGAATCTGTGGTATGTGGCCTGGGGGACATAGGTGGCGAGGCGGTGGTGATCATCGCTCAAGAGCGGGGCCACGGTGAGCAGGGGAAATCGGGGCGGCCCTACCCTGAGGGCTTCCGCAAGGCGCAGCGGGCGATGAGCCTGGCAGCCAAGTTTATGCTCCCCGTTATCACCTTAATCGATACCCCGGGGGCTTATCCCGGGCTGGAGGCTGAGGAGCGGGGGATAGGGAGTGCTATCGCCCAATGCCTGGCCCAGATGTCTGACCTGCCCACGCCGATAATCGCTGCCATCATTGGAGAGGGGGGCAGCGAGGCGGCGCTTGCTTTCGGGGTTGCCGACCGCACCCTCATGATGGAGAATGCCATTTTCTCGGTGATGCCTCCGGAGCGGGCTGCTGTCCTGCTCTATCGGGACGCGAGCAGGGCGGATGAGGTAGCCCCTGCCCTGAGGCTCACCTCTGAGGACTGTCTAAAGCTCGGTGTGGTGGATGTTCTGGTGCCTGAGCCCCGGGGAGGGGCGCATGTCGCCCCCGATGAGGCAGCGCGCCAGCTCAAGAAGTTTCTCTTAAATGAGCTGGTTCAGGTGCAGGGGATCTCCGCTGCCAGGCTGGTAAGGGCGCGCTTGGGTAAGTTTCGTGCTATGGGGCGTTACAGCTCCCGCATCAGCGTTGCCATCTCCAAGGAGGGCGCTCAGCTTCAGGAATTCCTCTCGCAGAGGCTGGAGGAGTTAAAGGAGTATCTCCCCTCGAAGGCGGAGGAGGTTCCACTGGAAGAGGAGAAGCCGTCACCGGGGGACGGATAGCCTCGCTTACTTCGCCTTGCCCCTCAGCCGCTTGAGGACGGCATCCCGGTAAACCCTGGCAAGGCTCTTGCCGTGCTTTGGCATCCTTTCCCGCTTTTTCCGCCGTCGCTCTTCGCGCCGCTCCTGCCTTGTCTTTTCATCCATGGGGAAAGTAAACCTCTACATATTATTCGGATACTGCTACAATAGTATCAATCAACCCCCTAATCCCCCAATCTTGGGGGACTTTTAAAACTGGGGGACTCCCCCAGACCCCCGCCCCGATTATATCGGGGCACCTCTTCACTCCATATCCCGTCTCAATTCGATGATGCGGTCCCTGAGTAGCGCCGCCTTCTCGAACTCCAGGTTCCTGGCTGCCTTTTTCATCTGAGATTCCAGTTCCTTTATCAGGCGCAGCATCTCATCCCTGGGTATGGGGGTAGCGGTATAGGGGGTGCGGGTCTCCGCCACCACCCTCACCCGGTCGGTGATATCCTTTATGGCCTTCTTAATCCCCTGGGGGGTGATGCCGTGCGACTGGTTATATGCTAGCTGGATACTGCGGCGGCGGTAGACCTCATCCATGGCCGCCTTCATCGAGCCGGTGATGGTATCGGCATACATTATTACGTTCCCCTCGACGTGGCGGGCGGCGCGCCCCATGGTCTGGATCAGCGAGTCGCGCGATCTCAGAAAGCCCTCTTTATCGGCATCGAGGATAGCTACCAGGCTCACCTCGGGAAGGTCGAGACCTTCTCGAAGCAGGTTGATCCCGACCACCACATCGTAGACGCCCAGCCTCAGGTCGCGCAGGATCTCCACCCGCTCCAGGGTATCGATCTCAGAGTGCAGGTGATGGGTCTTGACCCCCATCTCCTTCAGGTAATCGGAGAGCTGCTCCGCCATTCTCTTGGTCAAGGTGGTTACCAGGCAGCGCTCCCCCCGCTCCACACGAGTCCTTATCTGCTCCATGAGGTCATCGACCTGCCCCTTTGTCGGCTTGACCTCGATGCTGGGCTCCAGTAGCCCGGTGGGCCTGATTAGCTGCTCCGCGATCTGCTCGCTGTGCTCATACTCGTAGGGGCCGGGCGTTGCCGAGACATAGATTGCCTGACTGATGTGCTCGGCGAACTCTGCAAAGTTAAGCGGGCGGTTGTCCAGCGCCGAGGGCAGGCGAAAGCCGAACTCCACCAGCGTCTCCTTCCGCGAGCGGTCGCCGTGATACATGCCGCGCACCTGGGGCAGGGTCATGTGCGACTCATCGACGAAGAGGAGGAGGTCATCGGGGAAGTAGTCGAGGAGCGTCCACGGCGGGCTCCCCGCTGCCCTTCGTGACAGGTGACGCGAGTAGTTCTCCACCCCGGTGCAGTAGCCCGCCTCCTGGAGCATCTCGATATCGTAGTTGGTCCTGGCATCAAGCCTGGCCGCCTCAAGGGGTTTCCCCTGCCCCCGTAGCTCCTCCAGTCTCTGCTCCAGCTCCGCCTTTATGTCCTCGATGGCCGCCGTCATCTTGTCGGGGGAGGTTACGAAGTGCTTCGCCGGGTAGATCTCTACGGAGTCACGCTCTGCCAGCAGCTCGCCGGTCAGCGGGTCGACCTCCACGATGCGCTCGATCTCATCCCCGAAGAACTGCACCCTGACCGCCAGATCCTCGTATGATGGCTGAATTTCCAGCGTGTCGCCGCGTATGCGGAAGCGGCCGCGGGTGAAGTCTATATCGTTTCTTTCGTACTGCATGTCAACCAGTTGGCGGGCGATGCGGTCTCGATTCCTCTTTTCGCCTCTGGTGAGGCTCAACACGAAGCCGTGATACTCTTCGGGGGAGCCCAGGCCGTAGATGCAGGATACCGAGGCCACGATGACGACATCCCTTCGGGTAAAGAGCGCCCTGGTGGATGAGTGGCGCAGCTTATCGATCTCCTCGTTAATATCGGTCTCCTTCTCGATGTATGTATCGGTTCTGGGGATATAGGCCTCGGGCTGGTAGTAGTCGTAGTAGCTGACGAAGTACTCCACGGCGTTATCGGGGAGGTACTCCTTGAGCTCGGTGGCCAGCTGGGCGGCGAGGGTCTTGTTGTGGGACATCACCAGGGTGGGCCTTTGGACCCGCTCGATGACGTTGGCCATGGTGAAGGTCTTGCCGCTGCCGGTCACGCCCAGCAGCGTCTGGTGATTATAGCCGCGCTCAAGCCCCTCGACCAGCCGGTCCACCGCCTGGGGCTGGTCGCCGGTAGGCTTGAAATCGGATACGATCCTGAAGGGTGGCATCGCGGTTGCCCCGCTGTTGTGAAGCTATTACCTCTCTACAGTTATCTGTGCCTGTTTGGTATTTCGAGTCTAGGATTTGAGCCTTAGATTGTCACGAAAATAGAGCCCTTATATGGGCGCAAGCTGAAACGCCCACGTCATTCCCGCGCAGGCGGGAATCCAGGCCCATGGGCCTCCGGGTTCCTGCTTATGTAGTGCTGACAGATAAGGCCGGTGCAAACATGCGACATTTTCATCATCGTTGGTGCTGCTGTCAAGTGGCCTGTTGGATTTGTGAGTAAATTCCAAATACTAACTTTTAAATTATAAACAAATTCGTGTGTAATTCTCAAAGACTGTAGGGTGGGTGCAGCGCAGCATAACCCACCTTTAGCACAATTCGATGGGTTGCACCCATCCTACTTTATCTTCAACTCTATTGATAGCTCAGGGCCAGACGCCCTGATAGCCGTCCTCATTGTTGTCAGCGCAGTCACTACCCACACACGTTGAATAGACGTTCAGTTCATCATCTACCAGCCAGACGTAGTGGGCATTTGTATTACAGCTACAGGGTCCAAGCTCGCAGTTGTCATGGGTGGTGTCGGCGCAGGACAAAAGCAGTGCATCCAGGACCTCTGGCTCGAATGAGACGGTATCTACTATTTTGCAGATGTCGATAATATCGAACGTTCCCTTGTCTATAGTAACCGTTTCGCCCGTTGTTGGCGGACTGGCCGAATGGGCCTGGAGCGCGTATGCGGGCACCGCTACCCCCATCGACTTTTTGATGTCCGTGTAGGACGCTGAACCCTTATCCGTGAACGCACACATTCCAATGCTAAAAATGACAGCCGCCACCACAATTATCCCCAGTAGTGTGAGCACCACCTTTTTAACCATTGCTTTATCGCCTTATCTCAATACTGGTTATCCGCTTTATTTCTCACTTAATCGATCCCCCGTCTCTATCTCGCCGGCGATGCCGATGCACTCCAGCCCGTCAACCAGCCTGTCCAACACCTAAGGCTGGTCACCGGTAGGCCGAAAATCTGAGACTATCATAAATGGTGGCATTTTTTCGACCTCTGCGGAGCGCGTCTTTTTAGATTGACGCTACCATTTCTAGTTACTCTATATCTTCGTCGAAGAGGGTAGCGAACTTGGGGAACTGCACGATTAGGTCTTTAGGCGTATGAATATCCCAAGAACCGCGATGTACTTTAACAGGCTCCCAGCTTATGCTATGTGGGGAGCGCCAAAATGCCATGAATTCGGCGAAGTAGCCATAGTTTGGATGGTTAATATCTATGGCAACCATATCGAATGTTCCTACTTGCGCTCTCGTGCCTAAATATTCATAGCCATCTTCGCAGAACTTAATAGTCTTTACCTGAATCTCAGTACACATTACATAACCCTCTCCGCAATTTTCAAACTGAGGTTCTGAAGCAGGTTATTAAAAGTATTAGAGGCATTTACTTCTTCCAGCTGGCTAAAAGTATAAGTAGCAAGTCTAATTTTTTCAGTTTTGGCAACCCTTTTTATCGCTGGGCTAAGTTTCCTTGCGATTAAAACGGCGGCAATACATTCGTCACCCAACTCTTCAGTATAATTTCTTAGCTGGCTTAAATCCTGCCCTTTTGCCGCGCCCCTTTTTACTTCGATAATGATTTTCCTTGTTATCCCTCTTGGAACTGCTTCCTTTATGAGAATATCCACATGACCCTCTGGGAATGCCTTTTCGCCAAGAATTTCAAATTCTTCAGCAGGGATTCTTATTCCAATTCCTGATAAAAACTCACTCAAATTCTTATTTTCACAGAGGTACTGCCTGATCAAAGACTGTAATATAAATTCGTGGAAATGAAAGGCCTCTGGGATTGAGGCATTTTCTCTCTTTTCTGTAAATTGGGGAGTAAATGTTGAATAATCTGATAATCCCCACTGCTCTACGTGCGCGTCCCAAAGGTTGCCCATTTGCGAGACGGCTTGTAAGGTGGTTTGGTCTGCTTGGAAGTGAGTTTTTCGATAACCACCTCGTAGTAACAAATTTTCTGCTACATAAGCAAACTCTGCTCTGACAAGGGATTCTTCAAATTTTCTTATTGGGCGAAGGTGAAGCCAGAAAGGGAAGTAATACGTTCTTCCAGATTGTTTGAAAGTGATTGATGGCCATGGTTGGATAAGTTCGGCATCTTTGATTGCTTCTTTCTTCTCAACAATATAGAGATTGTACGTTTTTGCTCCGTAGAGGAAGGAAACGAAGTCCCCTTCTTGTACTTCCTCAAAAGTCCAAACGCCACTTATGCTATTGGTAAACCCCGCCAAAGCATGCTTTATGCATAAATCTAAGTTTCTTCTATTGGCAACAGAGATTAGAAAATAAGATTTTGCCATTTCCCTTCCCCCCCTAATCCCCCGTGTCCATCTCCTCGGCGATGCCGATACGCTCAACGGAGAGCGGGACGTAGTTCACCCGCCCCGCCTCAATTAGCTCCCTGAGCTTCTTTTCATCGTCGCTGAGGCGGAACTTGCCCGTCTTGACCTCGATGAAGTCCACCCCATCATCATACTTGATGCCCACAAAGTCAATGGGCTCCCCCAGGTAGAACAGCCGGTCATACTTGGTCAGCTCGAAGGTGGCCATGAGCTCGTTGAGCTTGCCGGTACGCTTGCTCAGGCTACCAGTGATCGACTGCATCACGTCGCGGGGCAGGTCTTTGAGGATGTCCTGTATCTCCTTTACCGAGGTCTGCGAGGCCAGGGCGAAAAGGAGCTTCTGCTCCATGCTGGCGATGTCCGGAATCTCTACCCTGCGCGGCCGCAGCGCCAGCACCACGATGACCGCCAGCAGCGCCAGGACAACGAAGCCGAAGATTACATATGCAAAGGTTTCCATGTCAGTGCCTCCAATTCCCCTTTACACAAGGTTGATTGATTTCACCTGTTAAGATAATAGAGACTATACGAATAGAGAATGCTGAAATAGTCTCAATCAACCCCCTAAATCCCCCAATCTTGGGGGACTTTTTTGGTCTGTGGGGCACCCCCAGACCCCCGGCAGGAAGTATCCTGCACCTCTTTGGGATTACTTCGTTCTGCTCGCAATGACACGTAGAATTCTTCATCAACCCCCTAATCCC
>DAOUEU010000155.1:0-4265 GCA_034430255.1 Dehalococcoidia bacterium
GCATCAGCCTCACCCGGTAATCCGTGATGCCTTCAGCGTCGCCTAGCTCATCTAGAAGCGCCTTGAGCATCTGGTTGAACCGCTCCCTGGGCATGGCGGTGCTGGAGACGACCACAGCTCGCGCTTCGGCACCGGTAATCGGCGGGTTATCCTTCTTCCTGAGCTCATAGAGCTGTCTCAGCAAGCGCCGCGTCTGGTTGTGGAGCTTTATCGCCTTCCATAGCTTATCGTCGCTGATGGTGATGCCTAGATGCTTTTCCAGAGCCTCCTTGAAGTTCACCAACTCGTCGTGGAACCAGTCAACCTGCAAGTCGGTACTCGTCTTGGGCAGGCTCATCATATGCGCCAGCGGGGTATCCACCTTTCGCCACCAGTTGTCATAGATGCGGCGTACGTGGTCACAGTTGTTGAGCCAGACAACGCCCTCTAAGAAGTTGTAATCGCCGTTTAACCCGGCGTTGAAGGCGTGGCGACAGAAGCTGCAGTTGATGCTGCTGAGATACGCATCTGCCATCTCCGTACTCGTGCTGCCGGTAGCCCTTACCCGCATCGGTAATGCTCCTGCGGCGGTGATGACTTCCTCCGGCCCATAGGAGCAGAAGTAGCCCACAACCTTGCCGCCCTGCTCTATCCATTTTTTTAGTTCAGGGTTAACGATGGTCTCGGTTGCTTCCTGGAATTGCTGTAGTGTCTTTGACTTGACTGTGGTCTCCAATTCATTTTCCCCTTTCCAGGCACCCATTTTTTTAGGATGCACTACCTCCATAAAGAAACATTTTTGTGCTGCTCTCGGTAAATTATTTTGAGGCGAATAATCTGGGTGGTCTAATATACTACACTATATACTATAAATCGGGTTTAACTGGATGTCAACGGTTCGCCTACTCCGTAAAGGTTTAGCAGCGGCGCTTCGAACGTGATTGAAGGGGGGGGAGATCACTCCTACACGGTGATTGGGTAACGGGGGATAGTTAATGGTTAATGCTCCTGGCAATGGTAGTGACAAATGGCTAGGGGTGACGGGTGGGTAATGTGCTGGTCACAGAGGCTTGCCCGTGACCATTATGATGGCATACAATGAATCATGCATAGGAAAGAAGTGCAACCTACATGGTTTGCTGTTAAAGTTGATCGGCTAAAATGTGCTAAAAACCATTGCAGAAGGAGGTTACTAGTGGAAACAGGCGATGTATACACCGAACTGGTGGATAGGCTGAATTACACCGGATCGGAAAGTCTGCTCCGGGTGTTGCAGAAGCTTTTTACCCCCGATGAGGGTAGGCTGTTGCTCCAATTACCGGCGGAGCTATCTGAACTGGCCCATAAATCGGGAACGGACGAGGAGACGGTGCAGCGGAAGCTCGAGGAGTTCATGGAGAGAGGACTGGTCATCCCCACCAGTAAGGGGTTTTGCTTCGCTCGAGATGTGACGCAGCTACATGATTCCACGCTTTCTAGCGATGAGAAATGGGTCGATACCGAGATTCTGGACCTGTGGAAGGAGCTTCAGGAAACCGAGTGGATTCAGCGAATGGCAAGCGGCCTCGGGGATTCATATGTGCAGTTTATCAGGGTTCTTCCTGCCTGGAAGGCGATCGAGCGGAGCCCCGAGATCTCGGCCAGCGAGCTTTTACCCGAGGAGAATATCAGAGAGCTAATTAAAGGAGCAGACCCCATCGCAGTGATTCCCTGTAGCTGCCGCAGATCGATGAGGGAGTGTGATGCCCCGCTTGATGTCTGCCTTCAATTCAACCGGGGAGCTGAATATGCCATCAACCGGGGTGCCGGAAACAGGATTTCTGCGGAGGAGGCCATCGCTATTGCCGATCGAGCCGAGGAGGTGGGCCTGATACACACCTGGCCGATGGCGGCATACGGTCGTCTGAATGAGATATGTAACTGTTGCCGCGATTGCTGTGCCATCTTCGCTATCGGCATCAAGCTGGGCAACATGGAGCAAATTCTGGAGAAGAGCCGTTTTCGTGCTGAAGTTGACCAGGAGCTTTGTAACGGCTGCCAGGACTGCGTAGAGCGGTGCTTTTTTGAGGCAATAGAAATTAAGAAGTCTTCCACATCCAGGAAGCTCAAGGCCACGGTCGATAGGGCAAAGTGCTTCGGTTGCGGCCTGTGTGCTGTCGTCTGCGACCCTGGTGCTATAACCATGAAGGTGGAGCAAGCATAGAGAGCATAGATATAGGGGAAAGATTGCTTGAGCGCTGGCTAATTAGAATATACAGTGGTTGGAGGCGCCAAGAACACTACTATCGTTCCACGATCCGGGCGAGCGATTTCCTTGCCGAATCTGGCTCCTGACACCGTCTGAGTGCCTCTTCTAGTGAGATGATCCGTCTATGGTATAGTTGCATTAACGCTTGGTCTATCGTTTGCATGCCGTAACGGGAGCTTGTCTGCATGGTGCTCCACATCTGGGCAGTCCTCGACTCCCGAATGAGATTTTTTATGGCATCGTTGGCGACCATAACCTCCACAGCGACGGCACGCCCTCTGCCGTCAAGTTGCGGAATCAGAGTTTGATATAACACACCTTGCAAAACGGTGGAGAGCTGAACTCGCACCTGTTGCTGTTGATAGGGTGGGAAGACGTCGATGATCCTGTCGATGGCTTGGGGGGCGCTGGGAGTGTGGAGCGTGGCGAGAATGAGGTGTCCGGTTTCCGCAGCGGTTAACGCGATGGCGATGGTCTCGAGGTCCCGCATCTCTCCTACCAGGACAACATTAGGGTCCTGGCGTAGGGTGTGCTTAAGCGCGATAGCGAAGCTCGTGGTGTCGGTCCCAATCTCTCGTTGCGTGATTAAGCATTTATCGTTCTTGTGGATAAACTCGATAGGGTCTTCGATGGTTACAACACTTCGGCTCCTCATGCTATTAAGGTGCTTGATCATTGCGGCAAGGGTGGTCGATTTGCCACTACCTGCGGGGCCGGTAACCAGCACCAACCCGTGTTCCTTCAATACTAGGTCTTTGCATATTTCGGGTAGCCCTAGCTGCTCAATATCGGGTATATCGGTTTGAAGCAGACGGAAGCAGAGGCTAATGGTACCCCTCTGTATGCAGGCATTGGCGCGGAAGCGTCCAACTTCTGAAATGCTATAGGCGTAGTCCAGTTCCCATTCCCGGTCAAATGTCACCATTTGTTCCTCAGTGGTGGTATCGTTAAGGATCTGCTCCATGTCCTGGGCGGTTAGGTTTGGCAGACTATCGTAGGGAACTAGTTCACCGTCGATGCGTGCCACAGGCGGAACACCGGCAGAGAGATGAAGGTCTGACGCACCTCTTTCTACGGTAGCCCGTAGTAAATCATCGATTTGCATGTTAGCTCTTTAACCTTGCTTACATTATTTTATTATATTGTGTTGTATTTGTCAATATAGTTATATACTATAATTAACATTATCTTATTATGCACATTTCGGATGTGTTTGTCAATACCTCAGCCAATATTTCGATCCAGAATGCGAGTGGTTGTTCTCCATCTATCGGCATAGGCTCGCTTCAGTAGCTGGAACTGGCTCTGAAAGGGGGCAGAGGTGAGCGTGTCTGTGGTCATAATAACGGCATCCTCTCGATTATCGGTATAATAACCTTTTCTAATCCCCCTTTTAGTGAGGCCGTATTTTTGGTAGAGTTCCTGGGCTGCTACATTGGAGAGTCGCACCTCCAGTGTTATCACCTCGGCCTGCCTTGTTAAGGCTAGATCGATTGTGGAGATAAGCAGCAGTTCGCCGATCCCCCCCCGCTGGTATGCCTGTCGCACCCCTATCGTGGTAATATGAGCCTCCCCTGCCATAAGCCAGAAGCCAATGACGCCAACAACTAGTTGGCGAGGAGGAGATGCCCCTGCTTTGTAAGAGAGGTGTCTTAGCCCGGCCTGGGGGTGGTCGAGCGGGGAGCCGCGCTGCTCCCTTTCTACCATTGGCGCAGCATGAGTCTCATCCTCACAAGCGACCAGGTAACGGGCTAGCCTATTGAATAGGAGATCACTTGTGTATGGTGGTGGAGGCCACTGAGTGGGAAAGCATTCCCGATCGATCTCGGTGGCCTGGGGAACATCGGCCAACTGCATCGGTCGTACTATGTAGCTCAAGGTATCCTCGTCAGAATGATAGTGGGTCAATGTTACCATATTGTGCTACCTGCTGCCATCTATTTACGCTCCTTCTGATGTCAACTTGACAAACTGGGTATATATCGGCAGTATATATCATGTAAGTCTGCAGAATGCAAATTCAGTCGAATTTCTAAGT
>DAOUEU010000156.1:0-7552 GCA_034430255.1 Dehalococcoidia bacterium
ACGAAGTAAAATTAAGATTGGTTGAAATTGGGAGAATTCAGGGCTATCTTGCCGATTCTGAATACCCAATTAAGATAGGCAGTAAAACGAGTAGGCTTGATGCTGTATGGCGAAAACTAGCCTACTCCGTGCCAACTTACGTTTTTGAGGTTCAAGTTGGTGGCGATGTGGAACATGCTCTCGGTAAATTAAAGCACGCGTTTGATTTGTGGAACAGTCACATATATATCGTGGCATCTGAGTCAGATCATGAAAAGGTTGAGAATCTGCTTTCTGGGACATTTCATGAAATTGATAATAGGTTAAAATTTGTCGATTTAGGAAAAATAGATGAACTTTATAACCGCAAAAAAGCCTATTTTGATCTTGAAAAAGAATTGGGGATTAAAAGCTAACGCATTAAAGATAGCATCGGGCTCATGAAAAACAGCGACATCGCCAAGGTGTTTTCGGATATTGCCGACCTGCTGGAGATAAAGGGCGAGAACCAGTTCAAGATCCGCGCCTATCAGCGGGCTACCCGCACCATCGAGCACCTGCCGGTGGAAGTAGAGCAGATGGTGAAGGAGGGGCAGAGACTGGAGGAAATCCCCGGCGTGGGTGAGGCCATCGCTAAGAAGACAATGGAGCTGGTGACCACCGGTAACCTCCACTACTACGATGAGCTGAGGGGAGAGTTCCCCGAGGTAATAAGCACACTCCTCGATATACCCGGCATCGGGCCCAAGATCGCCATCCGCCTCTGCAATGAGCTGGGAATAAACAGCATCGATGACCTCGAAGCGGCAATCCGCGATGGGCGGCTAGCCAGCATGCCCCGCATGGGCGACAAGATGGCGGAGAATATCCTGCGCCAGCTTCAGACAATGCGAACCAAGGAGCGGCGAATCCCCATCGGAGACGCGCTACCGGTGGTCGAGGGGATCATGCGGGAGCTTGGGGAACGCCCCGGGCTCAAGAACCTCATCCCTGCGGGGAGCCTGCGCCGCTTCCGCGAGACCGTCGGCGACATCGACCTCATGGGTACCTCCGATGACCGTGAAGGTATTATTAGTGCCTTTGTCGGCCTGCCCCGGGTTAAGGAGGTGCTGGTCAAGGGGAGCACCAAGGCCAGCGTGCTCGTCCCCGGCGACCTCCAAGTCGACCTCAGGCTGGTGGACCACGACTCTTTCGGCTCACTGCTCCAGTATTTCACCGGCTCAAAGCAGCACAACATCGCAATCAGGGAGCGTGGACATCGCCAGGGGCTAAAGCTCAGCGAATACGGGATGACCGACCTGGAGAGCGGGGCCACCGAGAAGTTCACCGATGAGGAGTCCTTCTACCGGAGGCTGGGCCTGCAGTTCATACCGCCCGAGCTCAGGGAAGGGCAGTGGGAGGTAGAGAGGGCAGCGCAAAATGCTATCCCCCATCTCATCGAGCCTGGCGATATAACGGGAGACCTCCATGTACACACCGATTGGAGCGATGGCCACGATTCCATCGAGGCGATGGCCCTTGCCGCCAGGGAACGTGGATATAAGTATATCGCCATAACCGACCATTCAGCAGGGCGAGGTGTAGCACACGGGCTGGATGAGGGAAGGTTACGAAAACAGATTACCGAAATAGGTAAGCTCAATAAGCAGGTGGATGACTTCCGAATCCTTACAGGGATAGAGGTGGATATTCGTGCCGATGGCGCCCTGGACCTTCCTGAGGCTCTGCTTTCAGAGCTGGACATTGTTATCGCAGCGGTTCACTCGGCGATGAACCAGGAGCAGAGCAAGATGACGGAGCGTATCCTTCGTGCCATAAAGAGCCCCCACGTGGATGTTCTCGCTCACCCCACCTGCCGACTCCTGGGGGAGCGTGAGCCAATTATGGTGGACCTTGAGGCAGTCTTCCGCGCCGCCGCTGAGACTAACACCGCACTGGAGATAAACGCCATGCCCAGCCGCCTCGACCTGAAGGACATTCATGCCCTTCGGGCAAAGGAGCTGGGGGTGAAGCTGACCGTGGTTACCGACGCCCATAGCACCTCACACCTTGACCTGGTTCGCTTCGGGGTAGGCGTAGCCCGGCGCGGTTGGTGCGAAGCAAGCCATATATTGAATACAAGGCCACTTGAAGAGGTGCTTGCCTTCTTGAGGCGATAGCGAGAGTGGCATGGAGAAGCATTTACAGCCCTTCGGCGATACCAGCGTCTCGAACGGCAGCGAGGCGATTCGCCATCTAAGGGAAGACATCGCCAACGGAAAGCACTGGTATATTGCCCTCCTCGAAGCTATCGGGCGGTGGACTGTGGCTGAAGAGAGCCACAACGGCCGGGATTATCGCTATCTCATCGCCAACGAAGCCTTCGACTGGTTGCTCCTTGCTGAGCGCCTGCTGGCTGAGATCGATCACCTCATTCCTGAGAAAGAAATGCTCGCTCTCCTCTTCCATGCCAGAGCACCCATTGAGCTACCTAAAGAGGAATTCTGCCGGCTCATCGGCGAGGCCAAATACCGCGCTCACCTCAACTATTTCTACGGTATCACCGTCGAGGAGGCATTGCTACTAGCTGTGGAGGAGGAAGCACGCAAGGAACAGCGAGCACGTGCCTTCAATGAGAACAACAGCCTCTGGGAGGAAACCTACGAGCGCATATATGGTGCCCCCGTAAAGGAACTGCTTGGGAGATTCAGAAAAGAGAGGGGCTACCCCAGACGCAATTCCATGAAACTTGTTGAGTTCAAGGAGTTTACCTACTGGCTCTTCAAGTATCGGTTAAACAACTCTGACAAGGCGCGCATTGCCAGCGATACCAAAAAGGCGCTCAGTGAGCTGGAGCGCCAGTGGGGCATGGGAGGGCGTCTAAGGGATTCTAGCGGGAAGCCTGCTCAGGTTTGAAGGCTTTCACCGATATGCTGGCTATCGGGGCATCGACCTCACGGGCAGCTTCCTCTTTGTAGGGATCCAGTTTCGCTTCCTCCCTCTCAAGTTGAACGAAACCAGCGGCCTGAATTTTGTCCAGGTACTCCCCCTCATCAAGGGCACCGGCCACACATCCAGCCCATTGCTCCAGGCTTTCCCGGACCGATGCCGGCAGCTCGCCGTGGGTAACGATGTCCGAGACGCAGAGCCTGCCTCCGGGCTTGAGCACCCGAAAAACCTCCCTGAACACGGCATCCTTATCCGGGGCAAGGTTTATCACGCAGTTGGAAATGACCACATCAACCGAGCTGCTATCGACAGGCATATGCTCCATCTCGCCCAGCCGAAACTCGGCGTTTCCCACTGATAGCTTTTCTGCGTTTGCCCTTGCCAGCTTAATCATATCTGGAGTCATATCCAGCCCGATAACCCTGCCCTGGGGGCCAACCCGCCGCGCCGCCAGGAAGCAGTCCAGCCCCCCTCCGCTTCCCAGGTCGAGCACCACTTCTCCGGGCTGCAGCTCCGACAGTGCAACAGGATTGCCACAGCCCAGCGAGGGTATATCCGCCGCTATAGACTCCATTTCCTCTCTAGAATATAGCCTCTGGGCATGGCTTATTTCTCCGGCGCATGAGCTACAACAGCTCGATTCCTCTTCGCTCCGCGGCGCGCAGCAGGAGGTCGTGTGCTGCCTCGCTATCTCAGCGTAAAGCTCACGGACGGCCTTCTTTATCTCATCACTCTTATTCGTTTCCATTCTACGTCCTGAACCCCTTCAAAAATGCTTCCTTCTATATTATAACCCTAATTTAAAGAGACTGCTGAAAAAGAGGTGCAGGATACTTACTGCTGTGGGTCTGGGGGTGTCCCCCAGATTTAATAAGTCCCCCAAGATTGGGGGATTAGGGAGTTGATTGAGACTATTTCAGCAGTCTCATAAAGTCCATATCGAGATGGATTACTGGTTCTCAGCGTGCTAGCCAAGCTCGGAAAGCCTTTCCCCTAACCTCATCAGCCGGTCACGGTGGGTAGCCAGCTTTTCTCGTTCCCTTTCCACTACATCCGGCGGTGCCTTGGATATAAAATTCTCATCATTAAGCCTGGCCTCGAGGCGTGAAATCTCCGCCTGAATGACCTCGCTCTCCTTCTTCAAACGCTCCCTTTCCGCCTCAATGTCGACCATGCCCGCCATAGGCAGGATCACCTCCGCCCCCTCAAGAACTATCGTCTTAGCTTTATCTGGCCTCGTACCCTCCATGCCGATAATGATAAGCGGCCTTACCCTCCCCAGGGTCCCGATAGCCTGAGCCTGGGTTTCAATTGCAGGCTTCGTTTCCGCAGCAGCTACTGTTGCCTCTATCCACCTGGATGGCTCCACCCGGAACTCGGCGCGTGCGTTTCTAATCGCCCGAACAACGTCTATGACCACCGCCATCTGTTTTTCAGCCTCGGCGTCAATTTCTAAGTCCGCCCGACTATCTCCGGCACCATCAACGGTAGTTGGGTAGGGGGAGACCATAATGGATTCAGCCATCTTATAATCGAGATGACCCTTAAGGCTCTGCCATATCTCCTCGGTAATAAAGGGCATGAAGGGATGGAGCAGGCGCAACGAGGTCTCCAGGACGTAGGCAAGCACGGGTATAGGGGATATCCTGCCCTTTTCGCCATCCTCCACCTTGAGTCGGAGCTTCGCCATCTCGATATACCAGTCGCAGAACTCCCCCCAGATGAAGTCGTGTATCTGCCGCTGCGCCTCTCCGAACTGGAAGTCCTCCATGAGGCTATCGATGCTGGCGACAAGGTGACTCAAGCGACTTAGAACCCAGCGATCCTCCAGTGGCAACAATTGGAAGTCGATCCCCACACCCTGCCCTTCCTCCATATTGCCCAGTATGAACCGGGAGGCATTCCACAGCTTATTGGCGAAGTTGCGGGCCGCCTCCATCTTCCCCTTGCTCAGCCTGATATCGTTTCCCGGCGAGTTGCCGGTGGAGAGGGCAAGGCGCAGGGCATCGGTGCCGTAGCTCTCGATGGCCTCCAGGGGGTTCAATACGTTGCCCTTCACCTTGCTCATCTTATCGCCCTTCTCATCGCGTACCAGCCCGTGAAGGTAAACGGTGTGAAATGGTACCTCCCCGGTATTCTCCAGTCCCATCATTATCATCCTGGCGACCCAGAAGAAGAGGATGTCATAGCCCGTCTCCATAACCGAGGTCGGATAGAAGTATTTGAAATCCTCGGTGGTATCGGGCCAGCCCAGGGTGGAGTGAGGCCAGAGAGCGGAGCTGAACCAGGTATCGAGGACATCGGGGTCCTGAACGATGTTCAGCGAACCGCAGTGAGTGCAGGCTCTGGGGTCATCAATGGTCACGGTGAGCTGGCCGCACCCGTTGCAGTACCACACCGGTATTCTGTGCCCCCACCACAACTGGCGGCTGATACACCAGTCCCGGATATTCTCCATCCAGTTGAGGTACACCTTAGTGAAGCGTTCGGGTATGATTTTGATCCTGCCGTCGTTGACTGCATCCATCGCTGGCACCGCCAGTGGGGCGATCTTAACGAACCACTGCTTGCTGACCCAAGGCTCAACAGCGGTTCCGCAGCGATAGCAGTATCCTACCGAATGCTGGTGTGGCTCCAATTTAACAAGCAACCCCTCTTTTTCAAGGTCAGCGACAATGCGTTGGCGGCAATCATAACGATCGAGGCCCTGATAGGGCCCAGCGTTCTCATTCATCGTGCCATCCGGTTTCAGGATGTCAACTACAGCTAGGTCATGCTTTTGACCAACCTCAAAGTCAACCGGATCATGCGCCGGGGTTATTTTCACTGCGCCTGTGCCGAAGGATGGATCGACAGCATCATCAGCGATAATAGGGATCTCCCGACCGATAGCTGGCAGTATAGCCGTCTTCCCGATAAGGCTCTTATGTCGCTTGTCCTCAGGATTTACCGCCACTGCAGTATCGCCTAGTATAGTTTCAGGTCGGGTTGTGGCGACGGTTATGAACTCGTCGCTACCCTTAAGATGGTACCGCACGTACCACAGGTGGCCGGAGGTGTCCTCGTGCTCCACCTCGAGATCTGAAAGGGCAGTAACGCAGCGCGGGCACCAGTTGATTATGCGCTCGCCTCGATAGATCAGTCCTTTTTCGTAGAGGCGAACGAAAGTAGTACGTACTGCCTTAGAAGGCCCCTCGTCCATGGTAAATTTCTCTCGGCTCCAGTCGCAGGAGGTGCCCAGGCGCTTGTGCTGCTCCGCGATATTGCGGCCGTATTTATTCTTCCAGTCCCACACACGCCCCAAGAATCTCTCACGTCCCAGCTCCTGACGGCTGGTTCCTTCCTTGGCCAGCATCTGTTCCACTACGAACTGTGTGGCGATACCTGCGTGGTCGATGCCGGGGAGCCACAAAGTTGGCTCGCCCCGCATACGATGCCAGCGGGTCATTATATCCTCCATGGTTGCCGGCATCGCGTGTCCCAGGTGAAGCTCGCCGGTGACATTAGGGGGGGGCATTATGATTACGAAGGGTTTTTTCTGGGGGTCAATCTTGGGGGAAAAGTATCCTTTATCCTGCCAGAACTGATACCACTTTGTCTCCACTATTCGTGGGTCATAGGCTTTGGGAATCTCTGATAGCTTCTGTGCCATGAATCCTACGAACCTGCCTCTTTACTGTTCCTTTTATAGTTAGAAATCCCGTTTAAATTTTGCCCCGCTATTTTATTGGAGCCCCTCTGCGACGGCGAAGCTTCGTCGCGATTACCAATGCGGCGACAATTCCCCCAACTGCAAGAGGGATTAGCGCCATAACGCCGGCCGGAGGCCGCGCTTTCTCCCTATTCTTATTGGTGATGGGGATAAATCTCACCTCGGCCTCGCTGACCAGGAGAAAGCCCACTGGCTCACTGCCCCCACCACCACCAGCGCCGCTTCCACCCGCTCCCTCCGGGCTCTTCCCTTCGCCAGCGCCTAGGCCATAGCCCACCTTAGCGATAGGGATAAGGGTATTGCCGAAGAAGGTCATCGGTTCTCCATAGACCTTCTTAATATCAGCGGCAGTCTTGAAACCCTCCATCAACGATTTGACCACTTCTTCCACAGACATGACAGTCACCTCCTATTTTTTCCGCAGCCGATATTGCTTCATTGGCTTAATGACTTCAATAATAAATTCGTCTCCCGGTTTAAGTTCAGGATGAACCCTAAGCCATTTCCCAATCGAAAGTTCGCAGTATTTAGGATTGTAATGATGTTTCATAACATGTATATCATCAGTATGTAATTCGATCTTTGCGTAGGAACTGGGAAATAGATGTCTCCCCTCTCGAGGTATACGAATACGATATTCTCCTTGCTTTAAGGATGAGGCCGTTAATCTGATTATCACAGTGTTCACGGCCTTCTTATATTTCTTCGGCAGTAGTTCCACTACCCTGTCAAGTATTTTATCGGCCACCTCCGATTTAGTAAGCAGGGGCAGGCTATCTGCCTTGCCTGACCGGTCAATGAGCACCACCCGGTTGGTATCGACGCCAAAGCCGCTATCGGTCGCGGTGATGTCATTGGCCACTATAAGGTGAAGCTTCTTCTTTTTTAGCTTCCCTGTAGCGTTTTTCACCAGGTTCTCGCTCTCCGCGGCAA
>DAOUEU010000157.1:0-8044 GCA_034430255.1 Dehalococcoidia bacterium
AAATGAACTGATGGGCTAAATACTGAGGAGCTTGCTTTCAAGCTGGAGAATGATGTTGCCACAGTCAAATCGTCGAGCACATTTAACTGTCTCAAGCCACAGCATCCTTTGAGACAGTGTCCAAGAACTGTTCAAAGCAGTCACAGACCCAACGTTCAAGATACGACGTATCATTCAGGACATTCTCATTAGTTTGTTTCTACGATTAAGATAGCCCGGTAACGTAGATAAAGGAGCTAGCTAAGGGGAAATATCAAGTAGTTAACATTATGTCATTTGTCAGGAGCTAGAGATGAGAATATCGCTTAAAATTCGATTTTAGGCGGCAGTGAGCGGCATTCTGCATTTTCTATTTTGAGTGACCATCTATTCCTGCAGCAGCCAGTATATCCGGGACCACTTCCTCTTTGCCGATTGCCATTATATGTACTCCATCACAGATCGAGTCCTTTTTCAGTGTAGCGATCATGCGGCCGGCAATCTCTATACCCTTGTTGAGCGCTTCACCCTTGGGAGCGCTCGCCATTTCATCGATCAGGTTCTGGGGCACAAATATGCCCGGTACGTTATCGTTCATATACTTCGCCATTCTGGCTGATACCAGCAGGACTATCCCTGCCAGGATCTTGACGGGGAACTGTCGGGCATAGTTCATGAACTTGCTGAAGTTGTCCAGATCATAGATTGCCTGGGTCTGGATAAATTCGGCTCCGGCCTCCACCTTTTTTTCGAACTTGATTAACTGGGGTTCGATAGGGTTTGCCTCTGGAGTTACTATGGCCCCGGCACAGAACTCAACCGCACCATCGAGGTCGTTTCCTCCCAGGTCCTTTCCCGATTCCATTTGTCTGATTGTCCTGAGCAGTTGGACTGAGTCGAGTTCGAAAACGCCTTTGGCCTCCTTGTGATCTCCAACCGGTATGGCGTCACCGGTAAGGCAGAGGACATTCCTTATATCCCTGGTGTATGCCAGAAGTAGTTCAGCTTGAAGCGCCATTTGATTACGGTCGCGGCAGGTCATTTGCAGTATAGGTTCGCCACCTCGCTCTCTGATCTCCAGGCAGCCGCCTATAGAAGGAAAACGCATCACCGAACTCTGGTGATCGGTAACATTTAAGGCGCTCACCTTGTCCTTGAGGATCTCTATGTGGTGGCGCATCTTCTCGATGTTGGTGCCTTTTGGCGGGCCGATCTCGCTGGTCACTATGAACTTACCGGAGTTAAGCGCTTCCTTGAAGCTCATTTTTCTCCTCCTCACTGGATTACGGTGATGCGTGGACGGGGCATCACCTGTGAATTCCTGGGGGGATGGTATTTTTTCATCAGGTCTAGCCTGCCTTGCTGCTTGAGGCGATTGTAGATAAGCGTCCAGGCGCAATCTTTATCAGGGTCGACCTCGCATTTTCCATTGTTTGTGCCGCCGCAGGGCCCGTTCAGCAATCCCTTGTGGCATGCTGTGAGTGGGCAGATACCGGCGGTATAGCCCAGCACACATTGGCCGCACTGGTCACAAACCTCGTGGAAGCAGCCTGGCCCGTCCTCGAAGCCGATGAACAGGGTATCCAGGGCGGGGATGACCGGCTTTCCCATATAGGAGCCTACTCTCTGCACCCCCAGGGCGCAGGACATCACCAGGAGGCAGTCAGCACTCTGAATGGCGCCATTAACTTCGCTCAGAGATACCTCGGTCATCTCATCGCAGGCGGTGGGAATGACTGTCCAGCCGCTCACCATCTTGCCCAGGCCCTGCAACCTCTCTTTCATATCCAGGACCTCTTCCCTCCCGCCGGTCTTGGTCATGGTAGCGCACGTGCCACAGCCAATGATGTAGACTCTTTTCAGTCCATCGAGTTGCTGCTCGATCTCCTCAAGAGGCTTTTGCCTAGTAATTGATTTCATACTCTACCTCCGTAGAATAAATCCGAAACAAATTCAAAATCCACATACTGAATATTTAAAATGCAGATACCAAATGTGACAACCCTGGCATAGATCCTTAAATACTTCTGTCGCTTCGATTCCTCCATATAACACTATTTCAGAGGTTACACCGGTTATTTGTGATTTAGAGGTTAGTATTTCATGTTTCCAGGTCGCACCTCAGGCAACGCCTGGCTTCTTGCCTGGCTACCTCCTCGGAGAAGCCCCGCTCGATCTCTTCGAAGCTGCGTTTCCGCTCCTTAACCGGTAGCTTTGGCATTTCCAGCCTGGGCTGTGTTTCCCAGGATTCCTCGATTGGTTTGCTGCCCGCCTCCACGGCGACCCTTTGCTTCAGGTCGTACATCTCTATACGTGAAGTATCTTCCCTGAGATACTTATCTATTGCTATTGCTGCTCTTCTACCGGCAGCGATAGCTTCTATCACCATCCCCGGTCCGGTAACGAAGTCCCCTCCGGCGAAAATGCCAGGGACATTGGTAGACAACCTGTTGCTATCAACCTCCAGTGTTTCCCAACTGGTGCGTTCCAGGGCACTGTCGCGTGGCAGGAACGAGAGGTCGGGGGCCTGGCCTACTGCAGCGATGACGGTGTCGGCTCCAACCGAAAATTCGGAGCTGGGGATGGGCACCGGTCGACGCCTCCCACTGTTATCGGGCTCGCCAAGGCTCATACGGATGCACTGCAGTCCAGTGGCTTTCCATTCGCTGCTCTCGATCCGTGTTGGGCTGACCAGGAAATTGAACTGGATACCCTCGGCCACTGCCTCGTCGTACTCCACCTCGGTAACCGGCATTTCACTTCGAGATCGCCTGTAATATACGTTTACCTCTTCGGCCCCGAGACGAAGGGCAGTACGAGCGGCATCAAGCGCCACATTTCCGCCCCCGATAACTGCCACCTGGTGCCCCACTCTTACCTGTTTGCCCACTCTAACATCGCGAAGGAATCTCAACCCATAGTGGAAGTCTTCCACATCCTCCAGTTCGCCGGGTATTCCTATACGCTGGCTTCTCTGAGCACCCGCAGCGATGAAGACCGCTTCAAAGCCGTCTTTCCTCAGGTCTTCGACGGTGAAATTGACGTCGATAGGCGTGTTGTATCTAATATCGACTCCGCGACTGGCGATAAAGTCTATCTCGCTTTGAATAACCTCTCGGGGCAGGCGAAACTGTGGTATAGCTACCGAAAGCATGCCTCCCCCTACGGGAAGGGCTTCGAAAGCCGTTACCGGATAGCCCATTTGAGCCAGGAAATAGGCACAACTCAGCCCGGTGGGGCCGGCTCCAACCACGGCTACCCTCTGACTCTGGGTTTGGGCGAAGGGTTCCGGTTGGGGCAGTACGTCTACGTGGTCGAAATACCAGTCTGCGGCGAAGCGCTTGAGCTCCCTTATGGCTACTGGGTCGTCGAGTTCACCACGGCGGCAGCGCGTCTCACAGGGGTGATGGCAGATGCGGCCGCAGATGGCGGGGAATGGGTTTCGCTCCCTGATGGTCTCAATAGCATCCAGGTATTCGCCGGCGGCAATATGGGCTACATATTTGGGTATGTTGATGCCCACCGGGCAGGTATGCTGGCAGGGGGATATCATAAGAGCGTCACAGACCGCCGCCGGGCATTTTTTCTCCTTGATATGGGCTTCATACTCGTCGCGGAAGTACTTAATGGTAGTGAGCACCGGGTTGGGGCAGGTCTGGCCCAGGCCACAGAGCGAGCACTCCTTAACAGTATTGGCTATATTAAGTAGGGTGTCGATATCTCCGTCTCGCCCTTCGCCCTGGGTGATCCTGGTCAGGATCTCCAGCATCTGCCTAGTGCCTAAACGGCAGGGAACGCACTTCCCGCAGGACTCTTGCTGGGTGAAACTGAGGAAATATCTGGCTATCTCTACCATACAGGTGCTATCGTCAAGTACCACCATGCCACCGGAGCCCATGATCGATCCGAGCTGGGCCAGGGAATCGTACTCTACTGGGACATCCAGAAACTGGGCTGGAATGCATCCGCCCGAGGGACCGCCGGTCTGCACCGCCTTGAACTGCTTACCACGGGGTATGCCGCCCCCGATATCGAAGATAATAGAGGCTATGGTAGTGCCCATAGGAACTTCTACTAAGCCACTGTTGGCAATCTTTCCGGTGAGGGCGAAGACGGCTGTTCCCTTGCTTTTCTCCGTGCCTAGTTGGGCGAACCATTCGGCTCCCTGTTTGATGATAACCGGTACGGTGGCCAGTGTCTTAACATTGTTAATGATAGTGGGCTTTCCATCCAAGCCCGATTGCGCCGGGAAAGGGGGGCGGGGTCGGGGCATCCCGCGAAGGCTTTGGATAGAGGCTATTAAAGCTGTTTCTTCGCCACAGACGAAAGCACCGGCGCCCTCTTTGACCTGCACCGCAAAGTTAAAGCCCGATCCAAGGATATTCTTTCCCAGGAATCCTCTCTCCTCCGCTTGTTTCAGGGCTATGCGAAATCTGCTTACTGCAAGAGGATACTCAGCACGGACATAGATATAGCCCTGTGTGGAACCTATAGCGTATCCGGCGATGGTCAGCCCTTCAATAACGGCGTGTGGGTCAGCCTCGAGAATGGAGCGATCCATAAAGGCACCTGGATCGCCTTCATCGGCGTTGCAGATGAAGTACTTCTGCTCACCAGGGGCATTTCGGCAGAATTCCCACTTACGCGCTGCTGGGAAGCCAGCACCGCCTCTGCCGCGGAGGCCGGACTTTGAGACCTCTTCGATAACTTCGGTAGGTGTCATCTTAAGAAGGGCTTTCTCTAGTGCTTGATACCCATCGCGGGTAATATAGTGGTCGATATTCTCGGGGTTAATATGCCCGCAGTTTCTAAGGATAATGCGATGTTGTCCCTCGTAGAATTTTATATCTGAGTATAGCGGTATGCCTTGTCCAGTAACAGGGTCTCGGAAGAAGAGGCGCTCGACTGGCTTGCCATCCCTGAGATGGGAACTTACAATCTCGGAGGCATCCTCAGCACTGACGTGGGTATAGAAGATGCCGCCGGGTTCAACAACCACATTAGGTCCCTGCTCGCAGAAGCCATGACAGCCAGTGAAGTCCACGGTAACATCTGCTACGCCTTGCCGAGCTACCTCAGCATTGAGCGCATCGTATACCGCATCAGACCCAGCTGATAAACAGCCTGTCCCCTGACAAACAAAAACGGTACGCTGCTTCTGCATGCTAAACCCCTTCCTTTCTCTCCCCGAAGAGTTGAGCAACTTTTTTGGGGTTCATATTGCCATGCGTGTCCTTTCCAATGACTATATTGGGTGCCAGGGCACAAACACCGATACAGGCGACGGTCTCCAGGGTGTACTCTAAATCGGGACTAGTCTCACCTTCTTCAAGGCCGAGCTGCTGCTTTACCAATTTAAGTATGGTCTTTCCGCCACGTACATGGCATGCGGTGCCTCGGCATACCCGGACAATCTTTTTCCCGCGGGGGGTAGTGTAGAGCTGTTCATAGAAGGTGATAACCCCCTGTACCTGTGTTGGGAAAAGGCCGGTACTTCTGGCTATGGGCTCTATTGCCTGGGGGGGAATATATCCGCATTCCTGCTGGATATCCTGAAGCAAGGGGATTAAGGGCCACCTCTGATATCGGTAGCTCTCTATGATCTCGACTATCCGTGTCATGTCGGGTTCAGGCATTTTCTTAAGATTACCCATGATGTTAAATCCTTTTCAGCCTTACGGCACATGCTTTGAGTGCTGGGGTCTTTGCCCGGGGATCAAGAACGATATCAAATAGTTGATTTACGGGTGCCTGCGGGAAGCAAACGGGCATGAAAAGAACCCCTTCAGGTAGCGCATCGGTGATTTTGGCTACTGCCGTTACCTCACCTGCGGGTGACATGACCCTGACATGGTCACCCTCGCTTATCCCGACCCGCTTAGCATCAGACTCGCCGAGTTCCACAAAGGCCTCTGGCGAGAACTCTCTCAGGCGTGGGGACCTGGAGCTTCTGGAGCCATTGCCGGCATGATAGAGGATGCTCCCGGTTAGCAGGGTAAGACTGTAACCATCTTTTGATGTATCCGCTGGCGGCTCATATTGCACTGGGGAGAAGCGGCCGAACCCGCTGGGGAACTGGCCCTTATACAGGCGCCTCGCTTTAAGCGGGTCACGGTCCAGCTCAGCCCGGGATATAACCTTGGGCTCTCTTTCCTCTGTGACCTGATACAGCGGAACCAGTTCCCGCATTTCATCCATAACCTGCTGGAGTGAGGAGTAAGACATCGGATAGCCCATTTTATCGGCTAGCCTGAGGATTATTTCCCCGTCCGGTAAGCTGTCACCAAGTGGCTGGATAACCCTGCGCAACTGTTGTACCCTTCCCTCGAAATTAGTGAAGGTGCCTTCCTTTTCGGCGAAGCTAACCGCAGGTAGGACTACCTTCGCCAGTTTGGCTGTCTCGGTAAGGAACATATCCTGAACCACTAGGATATCAAGTGATTCCAGCGATTCCCTTATCAGTGCCGGGTTGGGGAAGCTCAAGATTGGATTCTCTCCCATGATGTACATACCCTTGAGCTTTCCTTCTCTTGCGCGGTCCATCATTTCGATGGCGGTTAGTCCGGTATCAGCAGGCATTTCAGTTCCCCAGCGATCTGCGAACTTCTTCCTTGATTGCTTATCCTCCACCGGCTGGTAGCCGGGGAGCAGATCAGGCAAAGCACCCATGTCACACGCGCCCTGCCCGTTGCAGTCCCTTTGTAGCGTAAAAATACCTCCACTGGGCCCAATGTTCCCGGTCAGCATGGCCAGGTTAGCAAGCGCTGTTACGCTATCGGCTCCAGTTATATGCTGAGTGATCCCATCGCCATAGATAATCGAAGCAAAGTTCGCTTCGGCGAATAGCCGTGCTGCGTTGCTCACCTCTTCACCGGGAACACCGGTGACCTCCTCTACGTACTCAGGCGTATATTTAGCTAGAGCATTGCTGAGTGCCTCAAAGTTATCTGTTTTTCTGGTAACAAACTCTTCATCTAAAAGGCCCTCATCGATAATAACCCTTGCCATACCGTTTATGAGAGCTATATCTGTACCGATATGCGGTCTTAGCCAGATTTTGGCAAACGAAGCAAGTCTTGTTTGTTGTGGGTCAACCAGTATTAACCTGGCGCCTTTATATTTGACTGCTCGCTTCAATGCATAGCTAACAATAGGGGCAGATGAGGTAGGGTTAGCCCCGATAACCATGAGCACCTGTGATTCTTCAATGGCATCAATATGGTTTGTGGTGCCTGGAAAGCCAACGGCCGATCCCAGACCGATAATATTGGCTGTGCTATACATACGGCTGCCGTTATCGATGTTGTTGGTGCCCAACACACTGCGAGCCAACCGCTGTAGCAGGTAATTTTCCTCGTTGGTGCACTTGGAGGAACTTAGAAAAGCTAGGCTACTGGGGCCATGGTTCTGCTTTATCCGGATGAGTTCGGCTGCTACCAGTTCCAACGCATGTTCCCAGGATATCGCTTCAAAGTCTCCGTTTACCTTTACTAGGGGGCTGGTTAGCCTTTCGGGGCTATGCACGAAATCGTAGCCATAGCTTCCCCTGACACAGAGTGTGCCATGGTTGACCGCACTATCGTTAGCCGGTCTCGATCTTAATATTAGGTTGTCTTTAACCTCAAGGTCGATGCTGCACCCACAGCCGCAAAGCGGACAGATAGTTGATACTGTTTTCGATGCTGTACCGCTGTATGTCCGCTTCTTCTCCATTAGCGCGCCGGTGGGACAAATTGCAACACAGGTGCCGCAGAAAGTACACTCTGATTTTTCCAGTGGAACATCTTGCAGTGTCGCTGGCTTTGATGTAAACCCACGGTTCATGTAGTCGATAGCGCCCTCGACAACTAGCTCGTGATCCGCCCGGATGCACTTAGCGCACAGGATACATTTGCTCAGGTCTCTCTCGATGAAAGGGTTAACCTCTTCAATTATGGCTGGCTGGGGTATCTTACAGAGATCCACCAGCCCGATTCCCAAATCCGAAGCGATCCTGCGTAGCTCGCAGCGGTTACCCTTATCGCACACCAGGCAGGAGTCGGGATGGCTTGCCAGTATAAGTTTG
>DAOUEU010000158.1:0-10775 GCA_034430255.1 Dehalococcoidia bacterium
GGAAATGATAAATTAGAATTATATAGGGACGGCGTTGATTACACTGACGGATATTTCGGGACTCTCCCCTCAACCACACATTCCAATAGCAATAGCTTCTTAATTGGTTCGGAATATCTGTCAGGTTTACCAAATAGGTTCTTCAATGGCAAAATTGATGAGGTCCGCATTTCCGACACGGCTCGTTCAGCAGCCTGGATAGAGACCTCCTACTACTCAGGCGATGATAGTCTGCTGATATACGGAGGCGAGGAGTCCTGCCCCAATCCAACTCCTGCCATCTCCTGTTCCTAGGTCTCACCGCCATTTTAAGCTCCTTTTTTTCGATGGTCAAAAATGCGTGACCACCATGTGATTAGTTTGTGAGCCTTAAGTGATGAAAAAAGTTAGGCCAATCAGGGACTCTCAAAAAAAGGCTTTTTGTATTCCCTAACTTGGGGAAAATCAGGGGTTGCTCCCCTCTCGGAAACCCCCCGATTTTGTATTTGGAGAAGGCCTGGTGAGCCGTCGGGGATTCGAACCCCGGACACCCTGATTAAAAGTCAGGTGCTCTTCCCCTGAGCTAACGGCCCACCTACGCAATGATTTTAGCATCCCCTGTGGTTGTCTTCAAGGGCATTTACTCGCCTGATACATTTATCATACATCGCCTCTATCAGGTTCTCGCTTTAATTACACAAAGAATGAGCGCCGAAGCGATCTCAATAGCGATAGGCGGGCAGTCATGATGCAGTGAGATCGATTCGCTACGCTCGCTGGGACGATATAAGCGTTTTGCCCGTGGCCAGTCTCTCAATCAACAAGTGAAATGCCACCTTATTATTGTCAGCAGGCTATCACTAATATATCCTAGCATAATAACACCTTAACCATAGCATAATTACGCTCACCGGACACCGATGAGGCTGATGACATCCAAGACCAGCCAGTAATACGAGCGATGGGTGTGACCGAGCTACCCGTTCCGGGTCAGCCCTCCGCCATTGCCTGAAGTGTCCTGAAAAGCGCCTCCTGCCACCGGGTGCCGAGGCGCTTAATATCCAGCCGCACCTGGTTTATTCCCACCTTCACCCCATCGCCCATCGCTCCCTCGAGGGGCACCTTTTCCACCCTCCTGTCCCTAACCAGCTTGATAACGATTTTTTTATCCTCAGTGGAGATGGACTCGACCCCCGCGTCTGCCGCTAGTATCTTGACCCTGATAGCGTAAAGCAGGTTTGCCACCTGAGGCGGCACTGGCCCAAATCTGTCCTTGAGTTCCTCGTCAATCTCAGCTACCTGCTCTACAGTGCTCAGCTTTGCCAGCCGCTGATAGATGGTGAGCCTCATATCTAGGTCATCGACATATTCCTCTGGGATGTGCGCCCTCATGGGGAGGTCTATGGTGGGCGGCTGTATCGGTGATATCCGCTTAATCTTACCCTCCCGCAGTTCCGCCACCGCCTCTTGAAGCAGCCGGCAATAGAGGTCAAAGCCTACCGCGCCGATCTGCCCGCTCTGCTCCGCCCCCAGGAGGTTGCCAGCCCCCCTTATCTCCAGGTCCCTCATCGCAATGCGGAAACCCGCGCCGAGCTCGGTGGCCTCAAAGATGGTCTTCAGGCGCCGCTGCGCCTGATGGGTGAGGCGCTTCCCCCTGGCATAAAGGAAATAGGCATAGGCACGGTTGGTGCCACGCCCCACACGTCCCCTCAGTTGATATAGCTGAGCCAGCCCTAATCTATCGGCATCATTGACAATAAGGGTGTTAACATTGGGTATATCCAGACCCGACTCGATGATGGTGGTCGAGACCAGTATATCGATCTTGCCCTGGGTAAACTCGAGCATGACCTGCTCCAGTTGCTCCTCTGGCATCTGGCCATGGGCGAAAGCGACCTCCGCCTCTGGGACCAGCGCCGCCAGCCTCGAGGTGACCCGCTGGATACTCGCTACCCGGTTGTGGACAAAGAAGACCTGTCCCCCTCTGTCGAGCTCCCTTATGACAGCATCCCGAATAAGCCGCTCGTCGTACTCTGAGATATACGTTTTTATAGGCAACCTCTCCTCGGGGGGGGTCTCCATGGTGCTCATATCACGCACCCCCGATAGAGACATGTAGAGTGTACGCGGGATGGGGGTTGCACTAAGGGTAAGGACATCCACATCTCTCCGCATATTTTTAAGGTGCTCCTTATGCATCACGCCGAAGCGCTGCTCTTCGTCGATAACCACCAGCCCCAGGTTCTTGAAGCTGACATCCCTCTGCAGCAACCGGTGGGTGCCTATCACGATGTCGATGGTGCCCCGCTTCAGACCGGAGATGACCTCTCCCTGCTCCCGCTCGGCGCGAAATCGGCTTAACACCGCCACATTCAGGGGAAAGGCGGTAAGGCGCTCGCTGAATGTCTGAAAGTGCTGCTGTGCCAGCACCGTGGTCGGCACCAGAACCGCCACCTGAGCACCGTCCATAACCGCCTTGAAGGCCGCCCTCAGCGCGACCTCCGTCTTTCCATAGCCCACATCGCCACAGACCAGGCGGTCCATGGGCCTTGCCCTCTCCATGTCCCGCTTGGTCTCCAGCACTGCCTGAATCTGGTCCGGCGTCTCCATGTAAGGGAAGGAGGCCTCCAGGTCCTCCTGCCAGGTGGTGTCTGCCGAGTAGGCAAAGCCGGGTATTACCTCCCTGGCGGCATAGAGATCCAGTAGCTCCCTGGCCAGTTCCCGTGCCGCCTCCCTCACCCGCTTTTTCGCGCGCGCCCACTCCTGGGTGCCCAGTCGGCTCAGCGCTGGCGGCGCGCCACCGGAGCTGATATATCGACCAACGCGGTCAATCTGGTCGCTGGGCACATAGAGCCTGTCGCCGGCGGCATATTCCAGGACCAGGTACTCCCGCTCCGTCTCGGCTACCGCCATCCTAGTGGTCCCAGCGAACCTGGCGATACCATGCTCGATGTGCACCACATACTCCCCCACCGATAGCTCGGACAGGTATCCCGCCCGGCGCATCGGGTGCCGCTTCACCAGCCGCCGTTTCTTGGTGAAGCCGAACAGCTCGGCATCGGTAAATAGCGCGACTGGGCCAGTGATCCACCCCATATTGAGCGAGCCCTGGACCAGGGCGATAGCTCCCTGCGGCGGCGGGCCGTCGAGCTCCGATAGGGGCGGGGCGATGATGTCCTCTTGCTCCAGTAGCTCGGATAGCCTCCTCGCCTGTTGTGAAACGATGATAATGCGCCTCTCCATTCTTTGGAGCATTTCCCTGACATCATTAAGGAAAGCGTCCAGCCTTCCCCCGTAGGCAGGGGCCGATGTGAAGGGGAGTAGGGTCGCATTATCCCCCCGCTGCCATGAATAGATAGATAGTATCCGCCTTTTTTCGCACTTCACCTGGAACCGGGCTGATAGCTCATCCCAGGTAAGATAGGGTGTAGGGAAATCCGGTGGCAGCTCCCCCCGCGCTATCTGCTCTCTCCTTATCTCCCGCGCCTCAGCGTCCATCTCACCTAGCGCCTGCGCCATCTCCTCGGGCTGGTCGAGTACCAGGAGGGCGCTCTGGGGCAGGTAATCGATGATGTTCCCCCGGCTGAAGAGCGCACTATAGAACTCGAGCCCCTCGAACTGCTCACCGCCCACCAGCCTTTCTATTTCATCAGCCAGCCTGTCCCCAACCCCTGCCTTGCAGCCTGACAGGTCAAGAAACTTAAGTATCTCTTCGCGCCCCGTTTTGTTTGACAAAACGACTTCCCTTGCCGGTAAAACGGCGACCGAGTTCACCAGCTTCGATGAGCGCTGCGTTAAGGGGTCGAAGAGGCGGATGCTAACCACCTCATTGCCAAATAGCTCTATCCTCGCCGGCAGGTCGCTTGAGGGCGAGTAGATATCTACGATGCCGCCGCGGCGGCTGAAGCTCCCGGGCACCTCCACCATATGCTCCCACTCATAGCCGATAGCAACCCACCTGGCGAGCGTCTCATCTATATTGAACTTCATCCCCTGTCGGATATCGTGGGCGGAATTGTTAAAATCGGCAGGTGATAGTGTGTTCCGGACGACGGCGTGTGATGATGCAACAACCAGCGGGGGGATATACTTATTTAAGTTTTCCGCCAAGCTAAGTGCGTATAGAGTATTTATTCGCTGCTGAATGGTGGCCGGGTCTGAAGCCAGTCTCTCATAGGGGAGGGAATCGGGCTCGGGGAATAAGCAGGGGTCGCTTCCCCAGATAAGAAGCTGGTCCTGGAGCTGCTTCGCCCCCTCCGATCGCGGCGTTATTACCAGCATCGGCCAGCCCAACTCCCGGTGCAGAGCAGCGATAAGGTAGGGCTTGGCCCCGTCGAGCACCACCAACTGATGCTCCCCACCCGCCTTTTTGGAGAGAAGCGTCTCAATAAGCCCGCTGTAGCCCGGCATATCATCTATCAGGGGAAGCAGGCAACCCAGATTCATCTTTTCGCCCTATTCAATCCTCTACACAAAGCCTATGTCCGCTTCGAAAAGCGTATTCCGATTCCACCGAATGAGATTTATTACCCCAAGTAACATCTCAAGGGCTAGCCGCTACTGACTAACCCTATCGGAATTTTAGCACAGCGCCCCTCGAGGGACAAGTAACTGTAATCGTAAAGCACATTATTTTCACCTAATCGCGGCCCCATTGTATGTGTCACTGCCATGACCCTTACCAGTCAGCCTCAGGCGTAAAAAGAAATTATCGGGATAGCATGCCGATGTGAGGTTTGCTTCGCTACGCTCACGAGAGTCTTAAAATGGAGGTGCTTGTCTCTCCCACCCGCCATAAGCAGTATTTTAATGGGGGACACCCCCATATACGAACGACTTATCCAACTTGGAGCAATCAGCCATCCCTAATTACTAATCCTTAACGACAACTTCTTATAGAAGCAATGTTATGCTGTGCTATAATGGTAGCGATTTTTCGGAGCAAACGTATGGGTAATCAAGCTAAACAATCATCCCGTAAATCGAACGGTAAAGAACGAAAATATCAGCGGATCGTGGCGAAGTTTGGCACCAACCTGCTCACCGCAGGCACCAATCACCTCGACCTGGAGGTGATGGCCACTCTGGTGGGTCAGGTAGCGCGGCTTCATCATCAGGGGCAGGATGTGATTATCGTCTCCTCGGGGGCCATCGCTGCTGGGAGGCAAAAGTTAGCTCGCTTGGAGGAGCGAAAGGATGTTCCTTCCCGCCAGGTGATGGCAGCGGTGGGGCAGAACGCCCTGATGCAATCCTATGAGCAGCTCTTCAACTGGCACGGCATCACCGTTGCCCAGGCCCTCTTGACCAAGACGGGTTTATCCGACCGCCTCGGCTATCTCAACGCTCGCAACACCCTGCTTGCGCTCCTTGAACTGGGGGTAGTACCCATCGTAAACGAGAACGATGTGGTAGCGGTGGACGAGCTTGTGGGGGTGTCCTTTGGCGACAATGATAATCTCTCCGGGATGGTGACCAACCTGATAGATGCTGACCTCCTAGTGCTCCTAGGCGATGTGGCCGGGCTTTATACCGCAGACCCGGCAAAGGACAGGAGCGCCAAGCTTATCACCATCGTGGACCTGATCGATGAGCGGATTAAGCACCTGGCTGGCAGCACCCGGGGTCAAGGGATTGGCGGGATGGCGACCAAGATTCAGGCGGCGAGGCTGGCTACCGCATCAGGCGCTACGGTGGTAATCGCCGACGGCAGGGAGCGGGACATCCTATTGAGGCTGGTTAAGGGCGAGCCCATCGGTACACTTTTCCCAGCGGCAGCCAGCAAGATGGAGAGCAGGAAGCGCTGGATGCTCACCGGGCTGGCGGTAAAGGGCAGGCTGGTGGTCGATAAGGGTGCGGTGGTGGCGCTGAAGGAGCAGAACAGGAGCCTACTGCCCGCGGGCATAAAAGCGGTGGAGGGAGATTTTAAAAGAGGGGATGCGGTCGACATCGTTAGTGAGTCAGGTAAGAAGGGCGAAAAAATCGCCTGCGGCATAGCCAACTATTCGTCCCGTGAGCTTGCCATGATACAAGGTGCTCGCTCCGACAGGATCGAGAGCCTGCTGGGCTATGGATACGGGGACGAGGTAGTTCACCGGAACAATCTGGTGGTTTTATAAGGGGGAAGAAATGCAATTAGCCATCAAGGAGTTGGAGAATAAGGCTAAAGCGGCTAAGGCGGCCGCGCGAAAGCTTGCTCACCTCTCGACCGAGGTGAAGAATAAAGCACTTATAGGTATCGCTGAAAGCCTTATCACCAGAGAGGGCGAGATACTCGATGCCAATCGCCTCGACTGCGAAGAGGCCAAGGCCTCAGGCATGGATGAGGCCATGCTTGACCGCCTGCTGCTCAACCCCAGCCGCCTTAAGGCGATGGCCGACGATGTGCGAACTGTCGCCTCGCTCCCCGACCCGGTGGGCGAGACCTTCGATGCAAAGGTGCTGCCCAACGGACTTCACATTGAGCGGAGGAGGGTGCCGCTGGGGGTGATAGGCATCATCTTTGAGAGCCGCCCCAACGTCACCGTCGATATATCCTCGCTTTGCCTCAAATCGGGCAATGCCGTTATCCTCCGCGGGGGAAAGGAGGCGCTGCGCTCCAACAGCGCACTGGCGATGGTGATAAAGGAGGCTTCGCAAGCGGGAGGGGTTCCCGCCGATGCCATCCAGTTCATCGAGTCCCCCGAGCGGGAGCTGGTGAGCCGCATGCTGAGGATGAACGAGAATATCGACCTCATAATCCCGCGCGGCGGAGAGCAACTGGTGGCACTCGTTACCGAGAATGCAAGCATGCCGGTTCTCGCCAGCGGCGTGGGCATCTGCCATACCTATGTCGACCGTGCCGCTGACCTGGAAAAAGCGGTGGCCATCGCCTTTAACGCCAAGGTGCAACGCCCCACCGTTTGTAACGCCCTGGACTGCCTGCTGGTGCACTCAGATATTGCCGAGCGCTACCTGCCCATGATCGCCTGGGAGTGGGCTAAGGCCGGTGTGGAGATGCGCTGCGATGAGCAGGCGTTAAAAATCCTCTCTTCGGACTTTGCGGTTGTTCCAGCCTCCGATTCCGATTGGGGAAAGGAGTTTCTGGCACTGATTGCGGCGGTCAAGGTAGTTGATTCTCTGGATGAGGCGCTGGAGCACATCGCTCGCTACAGCTCGGGGCACTCAGAGGCCATCATAACCGAGGACTACTCTGCTGCCCAGCGCTTCCTGGAGGAAGTGGATGCCGCCTGCGTCTATGCCAACGCCAGCACCCGCTTCACCGATGGGGGTCAGTTCGGATTGGGGGCCGAGGTGGGAATCAGCACCCAGAAGTTCCACGCCCGCGGCCCCATGGGGCTGAAAGAGCTAACAACCTATAAGTGGGTCATTAAGGGAAGCGGCCAGGTCAGGCCTTAACCCTTCCTCATGACCAGTGTACGAATCTCTTCCACTATGCCTTCAGCGGTGAGACCGTGCTTCTCCAGGAGTTTATCTGGCTTCCCTGAGGAGGAATAGATGTCGTTCACCGTTAAGAAGGACATGGGCACCGGATGGTGTTTGGCAACAACCTGAGCTACCCTACTCCCCAACCCGCCATGCTGCAGGTGCTCCTCGGCAGTCAGGATAGCACCGGTCTCCTCGGCAGCATTCACGATCGCCTTCTCATCGATGGGCTTGAGGGTGGACATGTTTATCACGCGAAGGTCAATGCCCTCTTTCGCCAGTATGTCGGCAGCCTGAAGCGCCCGGTCCACCATAACACCGATGGCGATAACAGCAGCATCCCCTCCCTCCCTCATAATCACCGCCTTGCCCAGGGAGAAGCGATAATCGTCGCCACAGATGAGCGGCAGCTTGGGCCTGGGGAGCCTGATATAGAATGGCCCGACGGTAGCTGCTGCTGCCCTCACCGCCTGGGTGGTCTCAACAGCATCGGCGGGAACTACTACATTTAAGCCGGGAAAGGAGCACATCAGCGCAAGGTCTTCTATCGCGTGGTGGGAGAAGCCGTCCTCACCCACGGTAATGCCGCCGTGGGTGGCCACGATCTTCACGTTTTGGTGAGACTGGGCAATGGATATCCGGACCTGGTCATAGCAGCGAGCGGAGGCAAAGATGGCGAAGGTGCTGGCAAATACCGTCTTCCCCGAGGCAGCAAGCCCCCCTGCAATGCTCATCATGTTCTGTTCCGCGACGCCACAGTCGAAAAACCTATCGGGGAACTCCCTGGCGAATAAATCGGTCCTGGTAGAGCGGGAGAGGTCGGCATCGAGCACCACGATATTTTGGTTCTCCCTGCCCAGCTCGACCAGGGTATTCCCGTATGCATCCCTGACCGAGACCTCGGGAGCCATATTATTCCAGCTCCTTTAGAGCCCGCTCCGCCTCCTCCACTGTAGGGGCTGTGCCATGAAAGTGGGGGTTGTTCTCCATAAAGCTGACCCCTTTTCCCTTTACTGTATGGGCGATGATGACGGTTGGCTTTCCCTCTATCGCTTTTGCCTCGGAAAGGGCAGTGATTATTTGAGCCAGGTCATGCCCATCACACTCAATAGTGTGCCAGCCAAAGGAGCGCCACTTATCGGGGAAAGGCTCGGTATCCATCACATCGCAGGTCCAGCCATCGATCTGCTGGCGGTTGCGGTCAATTATAGCCACTATGTTATCCAGCTTGTAGTGAGCGGCGGCCATCGCCGCCTCCCATACCTGCCCCTCGTTACACTCACCATCCCCCAGGAGAACATACACCCGATAGTCCCGACCATCCAGTCGCCCGGCGAGGGCAATGCCGATACCGAAGGACAACCCCTGTCCCAAAGCCCCCGATGACATCTCAACGCCTGGAGTGGTGATCATATCTGTATGACCCTGCATGCGGCTGCCCAGTTGTCTTAGGGTTATAAGCTCGGCAACAGGCAAGTAGCCCGTCTCCGCCAGGGCGGCGTAGAGAAGCGGCGCGGCGTGTCCCTTACTTAACACGAAGCGGTCGCGATCGGGCCAGCGGGGGTTCTGGGGGTCATGGCGCAATTCATGGAAGAAGAGGGCGGTCACCAGCTCCGCTGAGGAAAGTGAGCCGCCGCAATGACCACTGCCTACCCTGGCAGTCATGGTTATGACGTGGCGGCGCAGTATCTTTGCCTTTTCCACCATTTCCTCAACAGATAGGCCTTGCGTCATCTCATTAGAAGAAGAAACCTCGGCTCCCACGTGCGCTGCCGAGGCTCTTTGCTCCGATTTCTTGTTGAGCCCTCGCTCTGATGAAAGCAACAGACACTCCCCCTTGCCACGCAGGGTAATTATATAGCAATAGAATTACCCTTGTCCATAGCCCGAATTGACTGGCTCTACACTATTTAGTGTGAAAAAGGGTGTTAGGAGGAGGTGAGAAGTTGAAAAGCACCCGACGACCTCTGTAGGCTTTAGGTTAGAGAAACTCAAAGCTAAGGAGGTGCAAACGGGTGCCAGGTGATTGTATCGCAGTAGAACTAGGATTGCCACAGCTCAGGATACTGTGGCAAAAGGAATTAGAGGACCATTTTGAGGTCACGGTAATCTACTGCCGGGGTGAAGCTACCTGTCCCCGGTGTGGTAGTGTCACCACTAAAGAGCAGGACAGGAGACAGCAGCGCAAGCAAGACAGGCGATTGAGGGATAAAGTAGTATTCCTCATGCTGATTAAGAGACGATTTCGATGCCCTTTCTGTGGCAAGGTATTCACTGAGCCGGATGAGGTCTTTGGTCCGAGGAGGCGATCCAGTTATCGCTTCAGGGAATATCTAGGGCAGGAGGCACTGCATCAGACGGTGAGGAGGACAGCACGTAAGGAGAGGGTAGGGGAAGGACTGGTGAGGAGATGTGTCGCTGAAGAGGTAGGGACTAGACTTGAAGTAAAAGGGGTAGAAGAAACACCCGAGTTCATTGGTCTGGATGAGTTCTCGGTGAGGGGACGGCGTTTGTATCACACGGCCATCTGTAACCTGGGAGAGAGAGCAGTAATGGAGGTGGTAGAGGGACAGGGACGACAAAAGGTGGAAGAATATCTAGATAAGCTTCCCCAACCGGAAAGGGTTAAGGGGGTGGCGATGGATATGCATGAGCCTTTCCGTCAGGCAGTCCAGATGTCCCTGCCGCAGGCGAAGGTAGTGGTGGATAAGTTTCACCTCATCAGGCACATCAATGGTGCTCTGGACAAGGTGAGGAGCAGGCTCCAGGGAGGGAGCAGAAGGGGGAAGAGAAGGGATCTATTCAAGAGTAGGTATACCCTGCTCAAGGGAGCTGAAAGGCTTACTGATTGGGAGAGGGAGAGGCTAAGTCATCTGTTCTACCGTTATCCTGAATTAGAGAGGGCATGGGTGCTTAAGGAGAGCTTCAGGGCATGGTATAGGGAAACAGACAGAGGCAAGGCTGAGGAAATGCTGAGGGTGTTGGAGGGGAAGATAGCGTGTGACTCTCTGTATGAGTTCAACAAGCTTCTATACACGTTTACCAATTGGAGAGAGGAGATACTGAACTACTTCGATTGCCGGCTCACCAATGGCTTTGTGGAGGGGAAGAATAACCGTATCAAGACCATAAAGAGGATGGCCTATGGCTACCGTAATATGGGCAACTTCCGAATGAGGATATTGGCAACTAACCCAGGCTGTGAGGTCAGAGTTTCACACTTATTGACGTAGAGCCAAGCAGTTGTCGTTAATATGAAGAGGTGTTGAATAAATCGCCCTATTGTGTGGTTGATTAAACGATCTGGACAATTGTTTAGGCGAAGTACCAAGCACTTGGTGAGACGAACCCACCTATAGAGCCCGTGCCACGCA
>DAOUEU010000159.1:0-19495 GCA_034430255.1 Dehalococcoidia bacterium
ATTCAGGCACACCAACGGCAAGAGTTAAAAATTCCCTTTCCGCTATAATGGTGCTAAAATATGCTGATGACATCGATCGTGCTCGCCGGCGGCAAGAGCCTCAGGCTAGGGCGGAATAAAGCGCTGGAGGAAATCAGCGGCCGCTGCCTCATTGAGCGGGTCATGGAAAGGCTTTCCCTGTTGGGAAATGATATTATCGTGGTCACCTCATCAAGCGGTCAGCTCCCGGACCTCGGTGTAAAAATGGTTACCGATAGCTACCCGGGGAAAGGCAACCTGGTGGGCATATACTCCGGCCTTAAAGAGATATCATCCCACCATGCCCTGGTGGTGGGATGTGACATGCCCCTCCTTAATGTCGCCCTGCTTCACCACCTTACGGAACTCTCCACCGGCTTCGATGTCGTCATCCCCAGGGTCGGTGACGAACTAGAGCCACTCCACGCCGTCTATTCGAAGAACTGCCTGGCTCCCATTGAAGCCACGCTTGGTGAAGGTAAATTTAGAATCAGTGATTTCTTCCCCGCAGTGAAGGTGCGCTATGTCGAAAGCGTGGAGATCGATAGGTTCGATCCCCGTCACCTGAGCTTTTTCAACATCAACTCCGAAGCCGATCTGAAGCGGGCACAGTCAATCATTGGAAGAGAAAACCCATGATCAGCGTGGAAGAAGCCCTTGAAAGGGTCCTCAGTTATGCCAGTGTACTGGACGGTGAGGAAAAGCCCATCCTCCAGTGCCTGGGGCAGGTGCTCGATGAGGATGTAATTTCCAGTATCGATATCCCGCCGGCGGACAATTCCGCCATGGATGGCTATGCCATAAGGGCGGAAGACGCGACTGGCGCTTCCCCCTCATCTCCGGTCTATCTAAATGTCATCGGCGAGGTCAAGGCTGGCGATATAGCAAAAGAGGAGGTTGGAGCGCTCAGCGCCCTGCGCATCATGACCGGGGCGCCAATCCCCGGTGGCGCTGACAGCGTGGTGCAATTCGAGGACACCGATGAGGCACTTCGCCGTGAGCGCCCGCCATTTCAAATCGGCATACTCCACCAGGTAAAAAAGGGACAAAACGTACGTCGCTCCAGCGAGGATATCGCTCGCGGACAGTTGGTATTAAAAAAGGGGACAGTCCTTCGCCCCGCAGAGGTCGGTGTTCTCGCCTCATTGGGGAAGGAAACCGCTCGTGTGATTCGCCGCCCATTGGTCGCCATCCTCGCCACCGGCGACGAGCTGGTCGCACTGGGGAAGCCTCTCCCCCAGGGTAAAATCTATAACAGCAATAGCTTCAGTATTGCGGCACAGGTACTGCGCTACGGTGGACTCCCACAGATTATGGGCATCGGCAGGGATCAGATTAAGGACATCACGGACAAGCTAAAAGGGGCCCTATCCGCAGATATGCTTCTCACCTCGGGAGGGGTCTCCATGGGAAATTACGACGTGGTGAAGGATGTACTGGCAGAGCAGGGAGAGATATCCTTCTGGACGGTGAGGATGAAACCGGGTAAACCCTTGGCCTTCGGCACGATCAAGGGCATACCACACCTGGGGCTGCCAGGAAATCCAGTGAGTTCCATGATCACCTTCGAGCTTTTCGCCCGACCCGCCATCCTCAAGATGCTGGGAAAAAAGAACTTCTCCAAGCCCACCATCGAAGCGACCCTCGATGGACGGATTATAAACAACGATGGTCGCCGTATCTTCGCCCGGGCAACGGTGAGCCGTGAGGGCGATCGCTACCTTGCCCGTGTCACCGGGCCCCAGGGCTCTGGAATCCTCACCTCAATGTCCCGCGCCAACGGGCTGGTGATCGTCCCCGAGGACGTCGATTCCGTCGAACAAGGGGAAATAGTCAAGGTTCTCATGCTAGACTGGAGCGAGGAATAAGCGCAACAAAACCAAAAGGGTATTACGTGAAAGAGAGGTTGAAAAAATGCTTCCTATCGTTTCTATAGTGGGCCATTCACAGTCCGGCAAGACCATGCTGGTGGAACGCCTCATTGGCGAGTTCAGGGAACGGGGGTACCGCGTAGCCGTAGTGAAACATACCGTCGAGGACTTCGAGATGGATAGGCCGGGGAAGGACACCTGGCGCTACGCCGAGGCAGGAAGTGCTGCAGTGTCCATCAGCTCACCGCATAGGATGGCCCTGATCAAGCCCCAGGAAAACAATGACTCTATAGATGGGGTATTACGCCTGCTGGGAGAGGATTTCGACCTGGTGCTCGTCGAGGGGTTTCATGAGGCGCACGTACCCAAGATCGAGGTACATCGCAGCGCTCTGAAAAAAGGTCTCCGCTGTGCCCCCAAGGAATTAAAGGCCATCGTAACCGACGAGACCATTGAGGTTGACCGCCCCCAGTTCTCCCCGGATGATATATCAGGTATCGCCGACTTAATAAAAGAGCGTATCATCGGTAAAAGGGGAGATGAGACGGTGCTCTTTATAAACGGCTCACCAGTAACTCTAAACCACTTCGCCAAGCAAATCATCGCCAATGCCCTGTTGGGCATGGTATCTACACTAAAGGGTATACCTGATGTTAAAAGCCTGGAGGTCGCGGTTCGAAAGCAGGTCACTTAGGATCCTATGCGGAATTGGCTGTACCCTCCGCTGTACTCCGACCAGCTAACCTCCACCCGCTTTACCTTCGCCAAGCGCGGCCCCACCTCAAGCTGCTTTAAGAGTTGCTCTAGTTTCTCCCGCTCTCCCTCAGCCACCACCTCCACCACCCGTTCCTTGGAGAGGTTTCTCACATAGCCAGTGAGCCCCATCGCCTGGGCGTGGCGCAGCACAAAGATGCGAAAGTTCACCCCCTGAACCATACCATATATTACGGCGTGAAGAGTTGCTTCTTTAGACATTTTCTATTAGTTGGCGTGAGGCTATATCAGAACCAGCCCTCTTGTGTTACCATCCCGCTGGTAGCCCTTACGCCGGGCACATCGCCAGGGGCCCCCTTTACCGGCACACCCTCTCCTACGGCTTTGCCGCACGACCGAAATCCACCAGTCGCCATCCGGTACCATAAACACAACCTTTATAAAACACGCGTTCACTATACCGGCCTTGCTATGGTTCGAGCCCCATCCAGCCTCTCCAGCCCATGCTCGCGGGCGATGTTTACCGCCTCTAAAAACTCTTCATTTCGCAGAGGTCGGGAGAGAACAGGAAGATTAAAAGCACGATGAGCAGGGTAGTACTGTGCCATTACATTCAGATACGTATTTCGTGAGATCTCCTCGGCGATGAAGCTGACCACCCCCTCGGTTCCAGCAACACCGTTGGGTAAAACCAGGTGCCGAATGAGCAGGCCCCGCCTAGCTACTCCTCGCTCATCTATCTGGAGGTCACCAACCTGGCGATGCATCTCCTTTACCGCGGCACGGTTCACCTCAGGGTAGTCCTTAACCCCTGAAAACCGGCGGGCGTTCCTCTCATCGGAATACTTCATATCTGGCATGTATATATCAACAATTCCATCGAGCAACCCCAATGTTTCCACCGACTCGTAACCACCGCAGTTATATACCAGTGGGATGGAGAGCCCCAGTCCCACCGCGATCTCGAGCGCCTCCAATATCTGCGGGACTACATGGGTGGGGGTAACCATATTTAAGTTGTGGCAGCCCCGCTCCTGGAGTGCAAGCATCATCTTTGCTATCTCCCCCTTGGTAGCTACCCTGCCCTGACCCAACTGGCTTATGGAGTAGTTCTGGCAGAACATGCATCTTAGGTTGCAGTAGCTAAAAAATATCGTACCTGAGCCACTTATACCCACCAGCGGCGCTTCCTCTCCAAAGTGAGGCCCATAACTTGAGACCACCGCCTCCGATGCTATGCGGCACATTCCCCTTTCTCCGCTTAGGCGATCGGCCCGGCAACGTCGGGGGCAGAGCTGACAGTTTTTCAGGATATCGCGAGCACGCTCCACCCTCCCCCCAAGCTCCCCGCTGCGATAAAGCTCCTGGTAGACAGCCATTACCCCTATTCTTTCTCCTTCTCCTTCTTCCCCTTCTTGATCACCTCAACCGTCGCCGGGGGTTGAATTATAGTAGTAACAGGCGTCTTCTTGGCATCCTTTTTGGGCTTCTTACTCTCACGATGCCGGTAATCTCGCTTGCCCATCTCGCTACCTCCGTTTCGTATAAAAAGCTTACCAGAAGAAGGTTGTCTTGACAAGACAAGCTAATTACTGCTAAAATCGCCGATTGGATACCCCTTGTATTGGCCCCGTAGTGTAGCGGCCTAACACACTGCCCTGTCAAGGCAGAGATCGTGGGTTCGAATCCCATCGGGGCCGTTTCCTTTTAAACGTTTCGACTCCTTGAGCAACCCTTAGCTAGGGTCTAGAGAGTCCGGATTCCATGTAATAGAGCATGCCGTGTAGCACGAAAAAGGAGGACCATTTAATGGTCATGGATGAAATAATCGCAGCAGCTAGAAAAGAGGAGAGGACATCCCTTACCGAGCTGGAATCGAAGCAAATACTGAAGGAGGCCGGTATAAATACCACCGAGGTAAAGCTCGCCCGCACTAAGGAGGAGGCGGTCTCGCACTCAAAGGATTTCGGATTCCCCGTCGCTCTTAAAATAGTCTCCCCCGATATACTGCATAAAACAGACGTCGGCGGGGTCAAACTGGGCCTTAATAATGAGCAGGATGTTATTAACGCCTATGATGGGATCATCTCCATGATAAAAAAGCAGGAGCCCGCAGCGAAAATCCAGGGCGTCTCGGTGCAGCCCATGGCAAGACCGGCTACAGAGGTCATCATTGGTATGAGCAAGGACCCCCAGTTCGGGCCGGTGCTCATGTTCGGGCTGGGCGGTATCCTGGTGGAGGTGCTCAAGGATGTTTCTTTCAGAATCGTTCCGCTAACCGGGAGGGATGCCAGGGAAATGATCAGGGAGATAAAGGGTTACCCCATCCTTGAGGGCTATCGTGGGCAGGAGCCAGCCAATATCGCCGTACTGGAGGAGCTGCTGCTCAAGGTCTCCGAGTTTGTTAACAGCAGGCCGGAGATAGCGGAACTGGATATAAACCCCATCTTTGCCTACAGCGACGGTGCCCTGGCTATCGATGCTCGGATAATTCTTGAGCCTTGAGTGGGAACTTTTGAATGATATTGTTGGGCGGCTTTACCGTGCATTTAACCCCCGTTCTGTGGCGGTGGTGGGCGATAAGGCGGAGATGGGCTACATGTGGCTGAGGAGCCTAGCCACCTTTCAGGGAAGGGTCTATTCGGTTCAGATCGACGAGAAGGAGCTTCCGGGCATCGAAGCTCTGGGGGTGAAAAATTACCCCAGCCTGCTGGACATCCCCGACGATGTTGACTACGTAATCGTTGCTGTGCCCCGCGCCATAGCACCCCAGATAGTCAAGCAATGTATCCAGAAAAAGGTCGGCAGTGCTATGCTCTTTACCTCGGGATTCGCCGAGTCGAATACCGAGGAGGGGATCAGGCTCCAAAACACCATTACCGAGATGGCCTTTAATGCAAACCTAAACCTCATCGGGCCAAACTGCGTGGGCATCTTCAACCCAAAGATCGGTCTCAGGCACAGCATGGATCAATACTCCGGCGATGGCGGCAATGTGGGTTTTATCTCCCAGAGCGGCACCCATGCCACCTTCTTCACCCTGGTTGGAGAGGTCAACGGCATCATGATCTCCAAGTCAGTTAGCTATGGAAACGCCGCAGTTCTGGATGCCACAGACTATCTGGAGTATCTGGGTGAGGATGAGGATACCAATATAATAGGTATTTATATTGAGGGGGTGAAGGACGGGAGGCGATTATTCTCCTCGCTGAGGGATATAGCCCATCGCAAGCCGGTGCTTATCTGGAAGGGGGGAGAGACCAAGGAGGGAACCAGGGCCACGGCTTCACATACTGCCTCTTTAGCCGGTTCAGCTCTCATCTGGGATACCCTTGTAAGGCAATGCGGGGCTATCAAGGTAGATAACCTCGATGAAATGATCGACACCATAGAGGCGTTGCTTTACGCCAAGCCAACCAGCGGGAACAGGGTAGGACTGGTGGCCATGACCGGCGGCCAGTCCGTGGTGATTACTGATGCCTTCGCCAGGGCGGGGTTTGATATCCCTCTATTAAGTGAGAAGTCCTACCGCAAGTTTGCCTCCTTTTTCAATACCATCGGATCAAGCTATCGAAATCCACTCGATATAAGCTCAAATCTACCCCACCTGGAGCGCATCATCAGGTGTCTCGATATCCTAAGCGAAGATGAGAGGATCGACGCGGTAGTTCTGGATCTCCCGGTAGTCTTTCTGACACGTATCTCCTGGCTCATCCCCGGATTCTTCGACGATCTGATCGATGCCCTATCCCATTATAAAGAAAGGTCGGCTAAACCCCTGCTAGCCATCCTTATCTCCGCTTACGCAGAGAGCGAGACCATTGAGGCGAGAAAGAAGCTTGTGGCGAGAGGCATCCCCAGCTTCCCCAGCTTCGAGAGGGGAGCAAGCGCCCTGAAGAAAGCCGTTGCGTATTACCAAAGCGCAGCCCCGCAATAATGCTTTTTTTCACAAAGTATGCTAAGATAGGAAGGCTGAAAAGGAGGAACTGGATGGCAGGAATAACGTCTTGCGGGGCCTATATACCCATCTATCGGCTTAGCAGGGAAATCCTAAACGGAGTTTGGGGAGGAAGGGGAAAGGGTGAGAAGGCGGTCGCCAATGCCGATGAAGACAGTTTAACGTTAGGCGTGGAAGCCGCAAGGGATTGCCTAAAGGGCTTCGACAAGAGCAAAGTCGACGCCCTTTATTTTGCCACTACAACGGCGCCCTACAAAGAGAAGCAGTCAGCCAGCATAATGGCTGCTGCCTGCGACCTGCGGGAGGAAATCCGCACTGTCGATGTAACCGATTCCATGAGGTCGGCGACAGTCGCGCTTACGATGGCTATAGATGCCGTTAAATCCGGATCGGCAAGGACGGCCCTCGTGGTCGCCGCCGATACCAGGCTCGCGCCCCCGGACACCGCCTACGAATCACTCTTCGGCGATGGCGCCGCCGCGTTCCTTATCGGCAACGAAGATGTAGTTGTCGAAATCGAGAGCAGTAGCTTCATCACCCTGCCGTTCGTGGATTACTGGCGCCTAGAGAACGATAAGATAATCCGCTGGTGGGAGGAGCGTTTCTGCCGTGAGGAAGGTTACCTTCCTTATATGACCAAGGCGATGGAGGATGCGATCGATAAAGCAAAGTTAACAGTCGCGGACATCGCTAAGGCAGTGATTTATTCCCCCGATAAAAGCATGCAGCGGGATATTGTAAAGAGGTTCAAGTTCGACCCCAAGGAGCAGGTGCAGGACCTGATGTTCGACGAGATAGGCCACACGGGGGCCGCGCTGGTGCCGATGGTACTGGTAAGCGCGCTTCAGGAGTCCAAGGCCGGCGACAGGATATTGACCGCCAACTACGGCGACGGCGCCGATGCCCTCGTCTTCAAAGTAACTGATAAAATCAACAAGATGGCCGACCGCAGGGGGATCAAAGGCTATCTAAAATCCAAGGTCGCATTACCTACGTACGGTAAATACATGCACTTCCGCGACCTGATGGAGTGGGAGCACGACCTGTTCATGGAGCGCAGGATGGCCCTTGCTGAGGTATGGCGCTACCGCAACTTCTACTTCCGCTTCTACGGCGTGAAGTGCACCAAGTGCGGCCATATCATGCTTCCGCATCCTAACTTCTGCATCTACTGCCAGGCTGATGAGAAGTTCTTCGAGCAGGTGCCGATGGCCGATGCAAAAGGCAAGCTTGTTACATACAGCATGGACGTTAGATCGCGTGCTATCGATCCCCCGAATGTACTGGCTGTAGTCGCCTTTAACGGCGGAGGCCGGTTCTACAGCCAGATGACAGATCGCGACCCGGATAACATTAAAGTTGGCATGGAGATGGAAGTGACCTTCCGCAGAATCCACGACGCTCTGGGCATACACAACTACTTCTGGAAGTGCCGGCCGGTGAGAGAGGTATAGAGTGATATCATACACCGCCGCAGCAGAGGCTGCAGAGCCGACCTCTCATAACCGGAAGGCACCGCGTGAAGTGCGAAAAGAAGGAGAGTGCTAATGAGAGAGAGCATAAAGGATAAGGTTTCAATCATAGGTACGGGCTGCACCAAGTTCGCCGAGCGCTGGGATGCCGACGTTGAGGACCTTATTAAAGAGGCCGTGGACGAGGCGCTTGAAGATGCTGGCGTAGAAATCAAAGATATCCAGGCCGGCTGGGTCGGCACCGGGCGCGGCTCGCAGCAGGTTCCCATGGGACCGCCGGGCGCACACATCGCAAGCGCGGCGCTGCAGACACAGTATATCCCGTTCACCCGCGTAGATAACCTGTGCTGCGGCGGGCAGGAGGCAGTGAGGGGTGCCGCGCTGGGCATAGCCTCCAGATGCTACGACCTGGTGCTGGCCATCGGTGTAGAGAAGTTGAAGGACACCGGATACGGCGGCCTGGGCGAAGCGTATCCCGGCAAGTGGGAGCCGATTTACGGTGCCCTTGGCACACCTCCGGGAAGGTATGCCCTGGCGGCCACCGCATACTTCGCTAAGTACGGCTTTTCCCCGGAAGAGGGGAAGCGGATGCTTGCTGAGATCTCGGTTAAAAGCCACTATTACGGCGCCCGAAACCCCAAGGCCCACCTCAAGCGAGAGATCACCGTCGAGGAGGCTATTAATGCGCCGATGATCTGCTGGCCTCTGGGCCTTTATGACTGCTGCGGCGTCACCGACGGCGCATCGGCCGCAGTGCTGGTGCCATCCTCAGAGGCCAAGGCCTATCGAGATGATTACGTAAACATTAAGGCATTCTCCATAGCCACCGGCCCGGGCTTTCTCAAAGAGGATGAGCGCTATGACTTCACCTACTGGAAAGAGACCCAGGAAGGAGCCAAGGCGGCCTACGAGGAGGCCGGTATAAAGGACCCGCGCAAGGAATTGAGCCTGGCGGAGCTTCATGACGCTTTCTCCATCGCCGAGCTCATCGCCACCGAGTCCCTCTTCCTTTGCGAGCCGGGCAAGTTCAGGGAGGAGTTCACCGAGAAGCGTGCCTACTACCACGACGGCGAGATGCCGGTGAACGTGAGCGGCGGCCTCAAGTCCTTCGGACACCCCATCGGCGCCAGCGGCGCGCGCGAGATCGAAGAGTGCGTTAGACAATTACAGGGCAGAGTAAAAGAGCCCTCACGACAGATAGCCAATTTCGAGCTGGGCCTGGCCCACAACCAGGGCGGTCACCCGGGGCGTTTCGTTCCTGGAATCGCTATAATAGGTAGACCATAGGCAATCAGGTAAAAACTAACAGGAGGTGAACCATGAAAAAGGTTAGAGTCGGAGCTGGTTCTTCGGGATGGCCAGACTTTAAGGATGGCGCTCTGGACGTGGCCCAGAATGGGGATATCGATTATATCTCCTTCGACCACCTGGCCGAGCTCACCATGGCTATCCTGCAGAACCAGTATGCCAAAGACCAGACGCGGGGCTATATCCCCGAGGTCATCCCCCTGATGAAGGGTCTACTGCCTATTTGGAAGGAGAAGGATAAACACTTCAAGATGTGTAACAACGGAGGTGGGGCTAACCCTCCGGAGTGTGCCAACCAGGTTCTAAAGATCGCTCAGGATATGAATCTAGGCGGTATTAAGATCGGGGTGATTACCGGCGACACCATACCGCTGAGCCGGATAGATGAACTCAGAGCGCAAGGGTGGAAATTTAAAAATATGGACACTGGCGAGGAGGACATCGGCAGCGTGCGCGATAGGCTGCTTGCCGCCTATGCATACACCGGTGCCGATGAGATCATCCAGGCTTATGAACAGGGCGCCGACCTTGTAATCGGCGGGCGGCTGTCCGACAACTCCCTCTACATCGGTAATTTCATGCACCCCCTGGGATGGAAATTCACCGATGAGTATTGGGATCGCATAGGTGCCGGAGTATGCGTTGGGCATCTCCTCGAATGTAGCAGCTGGAGCGCAGGCACCTGCTCCAACCTGTGGGAGGAGATCGATTATCCTAAAGGCAATCCAGGTTTCCCCATCGCCGAGATGTATGAGAACGGCGATTGTATAGTAAGCAAGACCAAAACCTCCGGCGGTGCCATCAGGGTGCAGACGCTGAAGGAACACCTGGTATATGAGGTTCACGACCCGGAGAACTACATTATGCCAGACGGCATCTGCGATCTTACCCAAATAAAGCTAGAGCAGGTAGGCAAAGACGAGGTAAAGGTAACTAGGTGGGGCGACAAGCCGCGCGGAAAACCACGGCCGGAGAACCTTAAGCTCTGCCTTGCCTACAACGACGGCTTTATTGCCGAGGAGATCACGGTAGTCTGCGGCCCCAAGGCGTTCAAGCAGGCTGAAAAGGCTCATGAGTTCGTCAAGAGAAGGCTGGATCACCTGGGCCTTAAGCCCAGGGAGATGCTGTGGTCACTCATCGGTTGGGATTCTCTCTGCGGCCCGACTGTAGGCTCGCCCCCACCGGACTATGATCCTCCCGAGCTAGGGATCAGAGTGGCCTTCAAGTGCGATACCAAGGAGGAAGCACGGGCATGCCGCACCGAGTGCGGCCACCTCTGCTGGGCATCGCTTGGCGTGGGTGCTGGTTTCACCAACCCCCCTGCCATCAGGCCGGTTTTCGCCCTGTGGCCCACCCTGATACCCAGAGAGTCTGTCCCTCTGCAGATGGAGATAAAGGAGGCTAAGTGATGGCTAAGAAGAAGGTTAAGCTTATCGATATATGCTATTACCGCTCCGGGGACAAGGGTGATATCTCTAATATCGGCCTGATGGCCAAGGATGAAAAGGCCTACGAGGTCATAAAAAAGGAAGTCACCCCGGAGCGGATTAAGGCGCACTTCAAGGGCTGGGTCAAGGGAGACGTAATCATCTACCCGATGGACAATCTTCAGTCGCTGGAGATCATGCTGTACAAGGCGCTGGGCGGGGGGGCCACCAAGACCCTGCGTATCGACCAGACCGGCAAAGCCATGGGCAATGCCCTGGTTAAGATGGAGATAGAGGTAGACGAGAGCGAACTCTAGCGCCGCCATAGCCCTAGGAAAGGAGGGTATTTATGCCACTTGAAGGGCCTGATGTCCTTCTCTACGAGAAGAAGGACCATATCGCAACCATTACAATCAATCGCCCTGAGCGGATGAACGCCCTTACCCTTGAGCTTTATGACAGACTGGATGAGGCATGGGAGCGGTTTAATGAGGACGATGATGCCTTCGTTGCCATCTGGACTGCGGCTGGCGAGCGCTCATTCTGCGTGGGGATGGACCTCAAGGACCAGGCAGAGCGGGTAGCCAGAGACCCCTCTTTTGACATCGTAAAGCTCAAGCCCGGTGTGCTGGACGGCACCGTGGGAACCCCTTTCGGGCACAACGTGACCAAGCCGATTGTTGGCGCCATCAATGGGGTGGCCACCGCTGCTGGATTTCAGTTCACCATGATGTGCGACCTGAGGGTTGCCGCCGACCATGCCAGGTTTGGTGTAGGTGAGGTAAAGGTGGGAAGAGGAACACCCTGGGCGGTCCCCGTTTTGTGGCAGATGCCGCTGCCGGTGGCATTTGAGGTGCTCCTTATGGGCGACCTGGTACCGGCGCAGCGGCTATATGACGTCGGCTGGATCAACAGGGTGGTACCCCTGGAGCAGCTTATACCTACCGCGAGGGAGCTTGCCACTATCCTTGCCGAAAACGCCCCGCTCTCGGTGCGGGCGGCAAAAGAGGCCCTCTACAAGGCTATGGACGTTGGTCGGCAGGCGGGGTTGGATGCGGCTAAGCTCATCTATGAGAAGGTTTATGCCAGCGAGGACGCTGTAGAAGGCCCGAAGGCCTTCGCGGAGAAAAGAAAACCTGTCTGGAAGGGCAGGTAAATATCGCTGTCCCCCCTTTTCGAACACCTCCAAATTTCCGGAAAAGGACAATATAGAATTGTTATGTAAAGCGGGCGTTCTTCATTAAAAACTCGCCAGTAACCCATACACCTTTGCCGATTAGTAGTTCGGGAGAGGGCAAAAAAGGAGTATAAATGGATTTTAGTTTTACCCAAGAACAGGAAATGTGGCGCAACATGCTGCAGGACTTTACCGAGAAGGAGGCGGGGCGCGAATATACCCGTGATTGCGAACTGGAGAAACGGTTTCCGCAGGAGCTCTGGGACGCCGGCGTTAAGCAGGGTTTTCTGGGCCTACTGATCCCGGAGGAATACGGCGGTATGGGCAGCGACGCCATCATGTACGCCATATTCATGGAGTGCCTCGCCAAGTATAGCTACGAGATGGCCTCTGCTTTCAGCGTGCCCATGTTCTGCGCAATGAACATCGTCGAGCATGGCACCCAAGAGCAGAAGGACCGCTATTTACCCCCCTTTGTCAAAGGGGAGCAGAGGTTCTCCGTGGCCATAACCGAGCCTGAGGCCGGATCGGATGCTTCCGCCATAGCCTGCATGGCCGAGGACAAGGGGGATCACTTCCTGCTCAACGGGCAGAAACAGTTCTCCACCGCAGCTCACCTTCCGGGCAACATCATTATGATGGCGGTTAGAACCGATAAAGATGCCAAGCCTGCCCGTGATGGGATCAGCGTTATACTGGTTCCCAACGACGCCCCGGGGATCGAGGTCAAACGGTTGCCGCTTATCGTCAGGCGGGCGATAGGTACCTGTTCTGTCTTCTGCGGCGACGCCAGGATCCCCAAGGAGAACCTCATCGGAGAACTCAACGGTGGGTGGAAGGTCCTCATCGGACACCTCGAGCTTGAGAGGCTGGCCGGTGCCGCGCCCAACGTAGGCGAGGCGCAATCCTGCCTGGATGATGCCGTAGAATATGCCAAGACACGGGTACAGTTCGGAAAGCCGATCGGTAAGCAACAGGGCATCAGCCACATGCTGGCCGATCTGCAGGCGCAACTGGATGCTGTGCGCCTGCTGGTCTACCGCTCCGCATGGATGATAACCCAGAAGATTCCCTGCCGCAAAGAGGTATCCATGGCGAAACTGCTTGCCGGCGAGGTCTTCTATGCTATTGCTACCGCCGCCATGCAGACCTTCGGGGGTTATGCCTTCCTACCGGAGTCCGATGTAGAGCGACACTGGCGGATGGCTAAATTATTCACTATCGGCGGAGGTACCTCCCAGATCCAGCGGTTTATTATCTCCCGTGAGATGGGGCTTTAGAAACCTCACAACCAGCAATAAAAGGCATACCCTTGGCTCTAGGTTATGCCTTTTCTATTCAAAGAGGGGGCGATGCTTGACACCCCCATAACCGCAAGCAGTGTGACACCGAATATGATATGCAGTTTGCGATCGCAGAGGAGTCTGACTTCAGATTATTATGCTGAGCACACTATTACAAGCTATTTAATCCCCATCCACGCTGTCTATATAAATATCAAGCGCCTCAATATCTTAGTAACCACATCAAAAACTCCATACTAACAATTAACATTACCAGACTATTAATTTAATGGAATTGTTATAATGCACATTTCTAAGTCTCATCTGCGCAGCACAACATCATACTAACTATATACAAACGGTTAATTATGTTAAAATAGCGCTTGATAATATATAAATAATTTGTTAATATAAGGTATACGGCAAGCGGTTGCCGTCTTCCGTATATAGGGGTATTAATGATCGTCTACGTTAGAGAGGAAGCCTGTATTGGCTGTGGACTCTGTCGCGTTTACTGCCAGACGGAACATTCTCAGTCTAAAGATATAATCAAGGCATTTAAAAAAGAGAGCCCTAAACCCCTGCCTCGCATCCGCGTGGAAAGAATGGGCGAGGTTTGCTTTGCCATTCAATGCCGCAACTGCACTGAGCCCTGGTGCGTATACTCCTGCCTTACCGGTGCTATGCATAAAGATCCCATAACCGGTACAGTCACCGTTGATCCCAATAAGTGCATCGGGTGCTGGACATGCATTATAGCCTGTCCCTATGGAGCCCTAGCAAGAGATGTAAGCAGCCACACTATCGTTAAGTGCGATTTTTGCCCTGACCATGAGGTGCCAGTTTGTGCGGCCAATTGCCCTAACGAAGCACTGGTGTTGAGTATGGATGGAGATTACAGGTGATAGCTATAATCGACTACGGGGCCGGCAACCTACGAAGCGTTAATAATGCTTTTATTTCACTGGGTTATCAGCCGACTGTGACTAGTAACCCAAAAGATGTGCTTGCTGCAGACGCGGTTGTTTTTCCAGGTGTTGGCGCCGCTGCCGGCGTCATGAGCCGTCTGATAGAATCCGGCCTGGACGATGCAATTCGGCTGTCAATAAGTCAGGACAAGCCATTTTTCGCTATCTGTATCGGTATGCAAGTCCTGCTCACGTCTACCGAGGAAGATGGTGGGTATGCTTGCTTGGATATCATCCCCGGATCAGTACGAAGGTTGCCCCAAGGGCAAAAGATACCCCATATAGGCTGGAACCAGGTCACACAAAAAGTCATACATCCCCTTTTCGATGGCATACCGGATGAAGCTAATTTTTATTTCGTCCACAGTTATTATCCCGACCCCGATAATACCGAGCTCGTAGCCGGAACCAGTGAATACGGAATTACCTGGTGCAGCGCACTTATCAAGGATAACCTAGTAGCGACCCAGTTTCACCCTGAGAAGAGCGGGGATGATGGTTTGAGAATGTATAACAACTTCTTGAAGATGGCACTAGAATAGAAGGCGGGATTAAGTGGGTAAGAACAAAGATAATAGAGCAAAATACCTGATTATCGGAAACTCGGCTGGGGGTATCGGAGCTGCTGAAGCGATACGCGAGGTAGATAAAGCTGGCTCTATTACCATAGTCTCTGACGAGCCCTACCCAAGCTACTCTCGCCCCCTCATCTCCAAATATATATCCAGGGAGCGCAGCCTTGAAGGTATGCTGTTTCGCTCCACAGATTTCTACGATCAGAACAATATTAACCTGCTACTCGGCAGGAGAGTAAATAGCCTGGCGCCTGGCGGGCATACTGCCGAGCTCGATAGCAGCGAGCATATCACCTGGGATAAGCTTCTAATAGCTAGTGGCGGCGTTCCAATTGTCCCGAGGATTGGTGGGCTGGGGAAAAAAGGCGTGTTCAACTTCATCACTCTCGATGACGCCAAGGCGATCGACGAGTTCCTGGATAGTGACACTAAAGCAGTAGTCATCGGCGGTGGGCTCATCGGGACAGCTATTACCGAAGCGCTGACACAACGAGGGGTGGAGGTCTCGGTAGTGGAGATGAAGGAAAGAATCCTAAATACCATCCTCGATGAACAGGCATCTCTAATGGCTGAGGAAGCCCTCGAGAAGGCCGGGGTTACGGTTCTCACCGGTTGTACAGTAGCTGAGATCATAGGTGAAGAGTCGGTAACCGCTGTGATACTGTCCAATGGGATAGAGATACCCTGCAGCCTGTTAGTAGTGGCTATAGGAGTGTTGCCACGCACCGAGCTTCTAAAGGGTACTGATATCAAGGTAAATCGCGGTATTGCGGTGAACCGTAATATGGGCACTAATCATCCCGATATTTATGCCTGTGGCGATGCGGCCGAGGCCTATGATTTCGTCTATGGCGAGAATAGGCTCACTCCCATTTGGCCCATTGCCTACCTCGGGGGCCGGATTGCCGGCTACAACATGGCCGGTACCAATGCCGAATACCCCGGTGGTACAGCTATGAACGCGCTCAATTACTTCGGGCTTGACATCGCAGCAGCAGGCATAACCATGCCACCCGATGAGTATGGCTATGAGATGCTCAGCAAACAAAATGACGACGTCTATCAGAAATTAGTACTGAAGGACGACCTATTGGTGGGAATGGTCTTTGTGAAGGACATTGAAAAATCGGGCATCGTCTTCAGCCTGATGAGAGATAGGGTTAATGTGCATGACTTCAAGCAGGCTCTACTAACTGACGATTTCGGCCTGGTATCTTTGCCCAGGGAGTTGTGGCATGAAAGACTGGAGACGCCGCCTCTAGGGTTGGTTCTCCAGCCAGCCCTATCTGAGGAACGGGTGGAGGATTTCGCCGGTGAATAAATGCTTTTGGGGCGCTACGTAATGATAGGCCTTGGCAAGATACAAAACCCTTATTCCGAAGAGAAAATAATTGATGCCTGTTCCATCTTTGGAATGATGGATACTCTGGGAAGCCGGTTCTCCGGTGAGGGCGTGATAAAAGCCATTGCCAACATGCATATTCGCGGTAATGGGCTGGGTGGCGGCTTCGCCGTCTACGGGCTCTATCCGGAATACGCTGACAACTATGCCTTCCATATCATGTATTTGAGCGAAGAAGGACGAGCAGATGTGGAGGCTTTACTCAATCACAGATTTCATATCATCCACGATGGAAAGGTACCCACACGGCCTACATCTGCTATTGTAAACCCACCGCTCGTGTGGCGCTACTTTATTGAAGTTGACCCGCGGGCATGTGGTGAGCAATCACAGGATGACTATGTAGTAGATAGGGTCATGGAGATCAATACTAGGTTTAAGGACGCCTTTGTCTTCTCCAGCGGAAAAGACATGGCAGTGTTCAAGGGTGTAGGCTACCCCGAGGATATAGCTGAGTATTTCTGCTTGGAGCAGTATCAGGGTTATTTGTGGACAGCCCACGGCAGATTCCCTACCAATACCCCCGGTTGGTGGGGTGGGGCACATCCGTTCAACATCTTGGACTGGACAGTGATCCATAATGGCGAAATATCCTCGTATGGAATAAACCGGCGTTATCTGGAGCAATTCGGTTATCACTGCACCATGCAGACCGATACCGAGGTAGTGGCCTACGCTATCGACCTCCTGATACGAAGGCACGGCCTTCCTATAGAGATAGTCGCCAAGATACTCGCGCCCCCCTTCTGGAGTGATATAGAGCGTAGTCCGGCGAACGAGCAAAAGCTACTCCGAACCCTACGTCAGGTATATGGCAGCCTGCTCCTAAATGGCCCTTTCACGGTCATCATCGCTCATCATGGTGAAATGATCGGGCTCACCGACAGGATAAGGCTCCGCCCCCTCACCGTAGGGGTAAAGGGATCGACACTCTATCTCTCATCCGAGGAATCAGCTATTCGTCTGATACGCCCAGACCTGGACCGGGCATGGATCCCGATAGGTGGCGAACCCATAGTGGGAAGTCTGGAGCGACCTATCGTTCCTCAAGATGTTACTATTGCCGGAGGGGAAGATATCCGTGTTAACTAAGAGGATAATCCCCTGCCTTGACGTGAATCAGGGTCGAGTGGTGAAAGGCACCAGCTTCACCGACCTCCGCGACGCTGGCGACCCGGTAGAGATGGCGGCATTCTACTACAAAGAGGGCGCTGATGAGCTTGTATTCCTCGATATCGGTGCTACACCCGAGGGCCGCGATACCATGGTGGAAGTTGTTGAGCGCGTATCGGAGCAGGTTTTTATTCCGCTTACCGTTGGCGGAGGGCTGCGTAGTATTATCGACATGCGACGCATACTGGAGGCTGGTGCAGACAAGACAGCCATCAATACCGCTGCGGTACTCGACCCCAATCTTATACGCGAGGGGGCAAAAAGGTTCGGCTCTCAGTGCATTGTTGTCGCTATTGACGCCCGGCGCATAAGTGATTATGGTATGCCCCAATGGGAGGTGCTGACTCACGGTGGACGGAATCCAACCGGGATTAACGCCGTTGAGTGGGCAAAGCAGGCTGTCGATCTCGGCGCCGGCGAGCTTCTCCTTACCAGCTGGGATGCCGACGGACAGCAGGGTGGATATGACCTCGAATTAACCCGTGTCATTAGCGAGGGCGTGAAGGTGCCGGTCATTGCCAGTGGCGGCGCTGGTAATTTGGATCATCTATATGACGTGCTTGTTACAGGAAAAGCGGATGCTGTACTTGCCGCCAGTATTTTTCACTACCAGATCTATTCAATTCGCCAAGCTAAGGGCTACCTTTCTGAAAGAGGGATTCCTGTAAGAAGATAGTGAGTACAATGAAAACCTATTTGCCACCAAAGTTTATCATTGAACGAGACCCCGAGCGCTGCATCCAGTGTCAGGTATGTGTCAACCAGTGCAGCTTTGATACATTCTACTACGATGCCCAGGACGACGAGGTGAGAAGTCGCGAGGAGAACTGCGTTGGCTGCCACCGCTGCGTAGTCTTCTGTCCAACCAATGCTTTGACCATCAGGAGAAACCCCCTGGACTACAGGGATAACTATAACTGGCATCCTGAATCCATAGAGGACATTAAAAAGCAGGCGGAGACCGGAGGGGTGCTGCTTACCGGTATGGGCAATGACAAGGATTATCGTGTTTACTGGGATCACCTGGTGCTCAATGCTAGCCAGGTGACCAACCCATCGATAGACCCGCTTCGTGAGCCCATGGAGCTTACCACCTATATCGGTCGGAAGCCGGACAGGGTAGATATAGACTCTAAAAACGGGAGCCTGAAGACAGAATTGTCCCCTCAGGTTAAGATCGAGGTCCCGGTAATGTTTTCCGCCATGTCCTACGGTGCGGTGAGCATCAATGTTCACGAATCCCTGGCCCGGGCAGCCACCGAGGCAGGAACCCTATGGAACACCGGGGAGGGAGGTCTTCACCCCAAGTTATATAAATACGGGGATAACACCATAGTTCAGGTAGCATCGGGACGGTTTGGCGTCCATGCTGATTATCTGGATGTGGCAAAAATAGTAGAGATAAAGATAGGCCAGGGAGCAAAGCCTGGTATCGGGGGACACCTTCCCGGCGAGAAAGTCAGCTCTGAGGTTTCTATGACCCGAATGATTCCACAGGGAACGGATGCCTTATCACCGGCACCACAGCACGACATTTACTCCATCGAGGACCTAGCACAGCTTGTCTACGCCCTGAAGGAGGCTACCAACTACACCAAGCCGATATCGGTCAAGATAGCCGCCGTCCACAACTCGGCGGCAATTGCCAGCGGTATGGTTCGAGCCGGTGCCGACATGATAGTCCTCGATGGTCTTCGCGGCTCGACCGGTGCCGCGCCCAAGATCATCCGCGATAACGTCGGAATCCCCATCGAGATGGCGCTCGCCTCAGTGGACAGTCGGCTCAGGCAGGAGGGTATCCGCAGCCAGGCTTCCCTCGTGATTGCCGGTGGCATCAGGAGTAGCGGAGATGAAGCCAAGGCGATTGCCCTTGGCGCAGATGCCGTCTATATAGGGACGGCTGCACTCGTTGCCCTGGGTTGCTGCTTATGCCAGCAGTGCCACACCGGGAAATGTGCCTGGGGTATATGCACCACCGACCTTGCCCTTACCAAGAGGATTAACCCAGACATAGGAGCAAGGCGGCTATCAAACCTGCTCCGCGGCTGGAGTCTGGAACTCAAGGAAATACTTGGTGGCATGGGCATAAACGCCCTGGAGAGCCTGAGGGGCAACCGCTTGCACCTAAGAGGCATTGGGCTTACTGATA
>DAOUEU010000160.1:0-1999 GCA_034430255.1 Dehalococcoidia bacterium
TTTGTTAGAATTACAAATGGGCGTATAGGTGCTGTGCGTGCCTGATGCCTTTGCCCCGGTGAGCTAACACTCATTCGGGGCTATTTTATATCTATATTATTATTAGCTAAGAATTATCTCCCCCCTGTACCTCCTAAGTGAAAACTAACTTTTCAATAACCTCTTATTTAGAAATAAGCAACAAACAATATGCGCCATCATTAACTTCATAAACTATTTATGAAAATATCTCCCCTATTTATATTGATACAATCTACCTTCATTGTCAACCTGCATTATCCCTCATTTAGTTTCGGTTTCCTACACAATTTGCGAGGAGGCTGGCATCCTAATCTCCCCAGATAACCTCCGTGGCTTCTACCAACGAAGCAACCGGGTCAACCAGGAGCTCCCTGACTAAAGTCCTTAACCCCTCGTGCTCCGATATGAAGTCCGCCACTGGAGGGCTGGTACGGTAGTACCACTCCACAAGTTGAGAGCCCACCGTGCTTTCCAGCAACACCCCATCCCTGAACGCCCGTAGCACATCGATCTCCGCAGCGCTCGCCGTGCCGTAGGCTGCAGTGGCGATGAAGCAGCCTTCTGCAGGGTCGATAGGAGTAGTCGTAGGTGTTGGTATTGGCGTGGGAGTAGGTGTGGAAGTGATTTCGAACTGTATTTCGCCGCCCATGGCAGCTGCCCAGTTGCCGGCAAACGCTCCTCCGCTCCCATGAAACGACTCTTCAGTGAGGACTATCTGACAAGTGTAATCGCCGGGCTGCAAGTAAACCATGCCGACGGGCAGGCGCTCCCATTCTCCGAAGATGCTGACCGTAGACTGGCCGTAGTCCGTGTCGTAGGCGAACGAAGATGGATCTGGGTTGAATGTGCTCGATTCCAGTGGTCCGTCATCAACAGTTCGTGCGCGCTGTGATGTTTTCCAGAGGACATGATAGCTGCTATCGGCCTCGAAGTCGAGTGTCGCAGTGCCGTCTCCGTCGGTGATGAAGTAGTCGAAAAGCAAGTACCCCGTATATCGATATTTCTTGCCGGTGGGACTTGTCTCATCTTCTATGTCATACCATGCAAAATAGGTTTCGTCATTGGGATTGGGGGACGAACCGTCGCCCTTGTTGTTGAGATTCCGCTTATTGGTCCATTCCGATCCGTTCCACGTTTCCTCAGACCATCGCCCAGCCAGACCAATGCGCTCGTTGGAAGGTGTGCCCGGGCTGCCCACCAGTTTAAGCTGGTAGTCGAAATTGGGCTTGAGACCACTGGCAGTAAGCGTGCCAGACAGGGTACCATCTGCAGCATCGTATGTCACCTGAACCTCGGCCTGCGTGTAATTGTAGCTGTCCCGGTAATTGTCGCTGTAGGCTTGGTCAGCTATATCCAGCCAACGATAGTCGCCTATCGGCGACGTCAGTCCTGGATCGATATCCTGAAGCTGAACCAGGGTTGCAGCACTTCCTGCCTCGCTCAGACCCGGGTAATGCCTCAAATCAGTCATGGCCAAGACGCCAGCACCACCTACCAAGCCACCAAGCATACAGATTAACAAGAGCCACACCAGTGCTACATAGACCATCTTTGCTTTCAGTTCTTCATCCCCCTTCTACTTTGAGACTAAATCAACGATAGTCAATTGTCTTTGCCCTTATTTCCTACATCCCCTCTGCAACTCTTGAGGCAGAAGCAGCAGTAACGGCTTTATCGACACGACGTCGGAAAAAATGACAAAAACATCCCTACCGGAGCATACAGATATACTTCTATACTTCGCCGCCAGGGTTCTCCACTCCCAGCGGCGAAGTATATCTCCCCCGGGTCTTGCTAGGGGATCACCTTAGAACAAGCTATGGTGTCCCCGCAGCTATTTCCCCCATATACCTTGCGTGAATGTGGCAACACTCACCATGGGGTCGATCACCAGCTCCCTCACAACGGTCCTCAAGGGGCCATTTCCCGAGATGAAGTCCGCCACCGGAGGGCTGGTCTGGTAGTACCACTCCACAAG
>DAOUEU010000161.1:0-6250 GCA_034430255.1 Dehalococcoidia bacterium
CATCATCTCCCTGTGCCAGAAGGCAATGGCCGCGTGTAGGCTTGAGCCCAGGGCCAAGCCAGAGGGCTTGAAGGGCTTGGGGATCTGATCGACATAGGATAACCTGTATTTCAGGGGACAGGCCAGATAGGTGTTCAACTGGGAAACGCTAAAATGATCCATCACCCTCTCCTTTCTCTATTTGGCCCAGGAGCTCGTCGATCTTCCTGGAGGCCTCTGACCTTTCCACCTGAGAGAGGGACTCAACCCCAAACTCCTCCAAGAGAAGGTTTAAGGCATCCTCTTTCTCTATCCCCTGCTGAGCCAGGAGTCGGAAGACAAATCTCCTCTGGGCTTCGGTCATCTTTGGGGAATCATCCTTGCTGGCTGACGCCCCTGCCTCTTGTGTGGCATTGGCATTGCCTGATGCGGAATGTGCTGAATTCAGAAGCCCGTTGATGTTGTCCTCAACTGCCTTCTTCAGCTCCTGATAGATAGCCTTCAGGTCATCACCTGACTCCACCTCAGCTACGACAGAAAGCCCTAAGCTGCCAAAGTTGGCCAGGCCCACCTTCTTGGCATAGGTTATCTCTTTGAGTCTCATTGTCTTTCACCTACCTTTCTTTTAAAGGGTTTCTCTAACCTCTCTCTGAGAATCAGGTCTACCAATTTGGTCATGGAGAGCCTCCTTTCCTTGGCTACTTGGTAAATCTTGGGAATCAAATCCGGGGCAATCTTTGGACTGTACATTTGAGCAACCTCCTTTGTTTTTAAGAAAGAGCAGCTTATACTTTGATTGTAGTTGCTCTGGATGGACTTTCAAGAGGGGAAAAGTTGTCCTTAAGAGAAAAAATGCTTGATAAACTTTGGGGGAGTTATTAAATTGGTCTTAGCTAAGATAGGGGCCTTTATGATCAAGTTTCTAGGACTGCTTTTGCTGATAATTCTCTCCATCTCTCCCCTGACCAGGGCCGAGGATACCCAGTACAGCTACTGCCTTGATGTAGGCCAGGGTGATGCCACCCTCATCGTCTCCCCCACTGGCCATGTTGGTAGACGCGGGCAACAACGAGAAAGTCTATCGCTCCAATCTCATCCAGGAACGCATTCAGGAGATGATTGTACGTGGGACGCTCCTGATCGATACAGTGGGCGAAGCCGTAGGGCAGGTGAACGGACTTTCCATAGTCATCCTGGGCGATTATTTGCTTGGTAGACCCAGTCGAGTCGCATCACGACAAGTGTGAGGCCTGGACGTGAGGGTATCACCGACATCGAGCGGGAAGTTGAGCTAGGTGGGCCGATCCATAGCAAGGGCGTCTTAATCTTGAGCGGATATCTCGCCCAAAAATATGCACAGGATAAACCCCTAACGCTGGCGGCACGTCTGGTGTTCGAACAGAGTTACGAGGGGGTAAAAGGTGACAGCGCCTCTTCCACCGAGCTCTATGCAATTCTTTTAGCGCTTTCCGGTCTACCGATCAAGCAGGGAATTGCCTTTACGGGGTCGGTAAACCAGCACGGCGAAGTTCAGCCCATCGGTGGAGTGAACCAGAAAATCGAAGGCTTCTTTGATGTTTGCAAAGCTACGCGTATGACTGGGGAACAGGGTGTGATCATCCCGCAAAGGAATATGCAAAATCTGATGCTGCGGGAAGACGTAGTGGAGGCCGTGAAATCGGAGAAGTTTCACATTTGGGCGGTCAAGACGATCTATGAGGGGATTGAGATTCTCACAGGCATACCTCCAGGGGAGCGCGATTCCTGTGGCCGATTCCCAAAAGGTACCGTAAACTATAGCGTCGATCAGCGCTTGCGGGGATTTGCGGAGTGCTTGAAGCAATTCCGTGAGGCAGGTGGTGCAGAGCCTACGTCTACCCCAAAGTCGAGAAGAAGGAGCAACCATAAGAATAAGTAACTTCTAAGAGCCCAGCAGACAAAAAGAAACCGCAGCTCAATCACAACTGATGAAAAACAAGGATGACAGGCGTATGCGTTATAACAGATTTATTGCCCCTTGTAGTGAAAGTGCTTGATTTTCTAGGAGGATATGAGAAACGAGCGAGTTTTGGAAGTCGACTGTTCCAGCTTTGAAAATACACCTACTAAACGAGAGCATGTGTTAATCGTCACAAGCTGAGTCTATCACCAGTGAAGCAGAGACAGACAATGTCGCCACGGGAAGGGAAACATCAACTATGGGCGAGAATCAGAGATATAGTCGTTGGCGCTCGGGACTTTGGGGCAAGGGGCCTCTGGAGTCTCCATCTGACTAAGCTGACGCGCCTGCAGGCCTTTACGATCCGCCAAGTCAAGGTGCTCTTCTTTCTCGTCCGCCAGTTCTATGCAGATAAGCTCTTAATCCATGCCTCCGCTCTGACTTACTCCAGTCTCTTGGCGATTGTGCCCTTTCTGGCAGTGGTTTTTTCTATTTTCAAAGGGCTCGGTTTACATACGGATCTAGCTCCAATTTTGTCTAGTTTACTAAGACCCCTGGGACCTCGCGGTGATCAGATATCGACCCAAGTCCTGGAATTTGTGGGAAATTCCCAAACGGGCGCACTCGGTGGCGTGGGTTTTGCGGTGCTTCTTATCACAGTCTATGGCATTTTGAGTAAAATCGAGGTTTCGTACAACGACATCTGGCACGTGCCTCGCATACGTACCTGGCCACGTCGCCTGGTTGCTTACATGTTGTTGACTGTGGTTGGGCCGCTTTTGATGTTATTGATTTTGGGCCTAACCGCCTATGTTACCTCCATGGGCATTGTCCAGGAGACTATCAGTCGCAAGGCCTTCGCCGCTGTCCTCGAAGTCGTACTCAAGCTGGTGCCTTATGTGCTGAGTTGCTTGTTGTTCGCACTGACTATCTGGTTTGTTCCAAACATGCATGTGAGATTCAAGGCAGCGGTTGCTGGAGGGGTCTTCTCGGGTATCTTGTGGCAGCTCTCCAACTGGGGATTCGCCCGATTTGTGAGTGGGACGAGTCGGGCTACCCCCCAGGAGGTGCTTTTCGCCGGATTTGCAGCGCTACCCCTGTTTTTGCTCTGGATGTACGTTAGCTGGGTTATTATGCTTCTGGGGGCTGAACTCGGGTACGTGTTGCAGCATGTCGGCGTGATGGAGTGGCGAAAGCTTGAGAAGCGGTACGGAGATACGTTGCGTTGCTTTGTCGGGCTACGGGTCGTTCTGAGAATCGTTCAGCAGTTAACCCTAGGAAAGAAGGTCTCCAGCCTAGACGAATTGGCCACGGAGGCACATGTACCAGAGCCCATCATACGAGACGTACTGGAATCTTTGGTGGCGGCCAGGATCCTTGCCCGGTGCACCAACGGTGTTGATAGCTACATTCCGGCCCAAGACCCCGCCATGATAACAATGGCAGAATTGGTTCTCATCTTACGAGGACACAGGGAACTCCGCGATGAGGTATATTCCCGGGATCCTTTCGGACAAAATGTCGAGGGGCTGTTGCGAAAGATAGATGCCTCAATGGGAGAGGGAACCGGTAAGCTGTCTCTGCTTGAGGCTGCTCAGGTGGTGGGCGGGATTCATTCACACGACGAGCCGATGCTTGAAAAATGACAACATGTTGACAAAAACGATTGAGTTTTTTTCTGGCCTTCTATCCATAGGGACGTGCTCTCAAAGACGGCCTGGAGCTTTGAAGATTGTCAATGGGTCAAGTACTCAGGGGTCTCATCTTCTTCTTGACGGATGCCATGGAAATCGATTACTTAGGGTGTAGAGTAAGGAGGGAGGATTCAATTTAACCAGAAACTTGTCGTCTAAATCACAGGGGGAGCAAGAATGGAGATCAGACTTACCTTCCTCGGCGCAGCGCAGAATGTCACTGGGTCTAGATATCTACTGGAGGCTGATGGCACTAGAGTACTGGTGGATTGCGGACTTCATCAGGAAAGGGAGTTAAGGGGGAGAAACTGGGCCCCGTTCCCTATTTCGCCCGGCACACTAGACGGTGTCCTGTTGACGCATGCTCATCTCGACCACTGCGGTTTGTTGCCAAAGCTGGTCCGGGAGGGATTTCGTGGAAGGATCTACTGTACCTCGGCCACATCGGAGATCTCCCAGATCGTGCTGTTGGACTCTGCCCGCCTCCAGGAAGAGGATGCGGAGTTTAAGCGGGAAAGACATAAGCGGGAGGGAAGAACGGGGCCATACCTGGAGATCCCACTCTACACTCGGGATGATGCCAAAGTCTCTTTCCCCCTTTTCTCACCTGTGGAGTATGAAGAGACTATCCAGGTGGCAGATGGCGTTGAAGCGACCTTCCACGACGCAGGCCATATCCTTGGTTCGTCAATGGTAAGGCTCAGGGTGAGCCGTAATGGAGGGGAGAGGAAGATCATTTTCTCCGGAGACGTTGGCAGGTGGGATAAACCGATACTACGCGATCCTACAGTCTTTGACGAGGGAGATTATCTGGTGATGGAATCCACCTACGGCGATAGATTACACAAAGACCGGAAACATATAGATGATAGGCTCTCCGATGTGATAAACTCTACCTGGAGGGCCGGCGGAAACGTCGTCATCCCCACTTTCGCCGTTGAGCGTTCACAGGAGCTCTTATATCACCTGAATGAGCTCTTGCTGGAGGACCGGATACCGCACCTGATGGTATTTATGGACAGCCCTATGGCGATAAGCGTCACAGAGGTGTTTAAGCATAATCCCGATCTGTTCGATGAGGAGATGATGGAAACCATCCGCCGTCGTGAATCGCCTTTCGACTTGCCAGGGTTGGAGATGACTAGAACCACTGGTGGGTCAAAGGCGATAAATCACATAAGAGGAACGGTGGTCATCATTGCAGGATCTGGTATGTGCACCGGTGGTAGGATAAAGCATCACCTGGTAAACAACATCTCAAGACCTGAGAGCACGATACTATTTGTGGGATACCAGGCAATGGGAACGCTGGGAAGGCAGATCGTTGAGGGAGCAAAAGAGGTAAGGATACTGGGAGAGATGCTTCCCGTCAGGGCAAGGATAGTCCAAATAAACGGCTTTTCGGCCCACGCCGACAAGGACGAACTTCTCAGATGGGTATCTGGTCTGCGGAGATCACCCAGAGGCCTCTTCGTCACCCATGGCGAGCCCGATGTCGCCCGTCATTTCGCCAATTTACTGAAGAGGAAGACAGGTTGGAGAATATCCGTGCCGAGCTATCAGAATGAGGTTGTCCTGGATTAGCCGTAAGGGACGCAACGTTTCGGGAACACTCCACGATCTTGGAAAAATGGGAATTCGAAAAGTAGAGACCAAAGGTGAATGAGGATGCTTGAAGTTAAAGAGACAACTCAACTTGCTTGATGTCTTCTGTATTGCCTCCGGGGCGATGATTAGCTCTGGGCTGTTTATACTGCCCGGTCTTGCCCACAACAAGGCTGGCCCAGCGGTTATTATCTCCTACCTTGTTGCTGGACTCCTGTCGTCGGCCGGAATGTTAAGCATCGCCGAAATGACAACGGCAACGCCTAAGGCAGGGGGGGACTGCTTTACAATTATCCGCAGTATGGGACCGACTGGGGGTACTGTTGCCGGATCACTTAGTTGGTTTTCTCTTTCCATGAAAAGCCTTTTTGTACTGGTGGGCAATAAAAGTGAAAATGGACCATGCGAAATTTCGTGTGTACCTACAAAGGCTATTTGGCATTGCCGGGGCTGAGCGGTGCTAAGAGGTTCACCGCCATGTCGCTGAGCATGAAGCTAACAGTAATGTCCAGATTCATTAAGGAAGATAGAAAAGATCAGCTCTTTATTTTGGAATCAATATGAAAGGTAAACAATCGACACGAAAGCGTGTAATCCACTGGCTGGTAGCAGGACTGCTGTCGGTCTTTACGGTGCTCGGGCTATCACTTTTTCTTCTTACCTTGAGCCCGGGGGAAAGATTTCTTAAACGCATTGTTGAGTTCCAACTGCAGGATCTGTTGGGCCAAGATGTCCAGATTGGGGCTCTGGAAACGAATATCCTATCCCGACTTCAGCTGCGAAATGTGCGAATTTATCAAGTTCAATCTGGCCAGAGAAGTCCCTTTTTGAGCTTTGGTTATGCAAATGTACAATACAGCCTGACCAGCGTGCTTCGTCGCCAACTCTCCATTCGCTCCCTAGATTTGGACAGCCTGAACCTGACCATTCGGCGAGACAGCTCCGGCGTATTCAATCTTCCCTTAGCCAATTCCTCTGCAAGACTGAGCAACGATGCCACGTCACAGCCATTTCGTGTTCGATTGAATCAGTT
>DAOUEU010000162.1:0-32056 GCA_034430255.1 Dehalococcoidia bacterium
ATCGCCTACGCCTCTCGGCCTCGGCTTAGGCCCGACTAACCCTACGCGGATTGACCTTCCGTAGGAAACCTTAGGTTTTCGGTGGGCGTGGTTCTCACACGCCTTACGCTACTCATGCCGGCATTCTCTCTTCCGTACACTCCAGCAAGCCTCACAACTCACCTTCACTGTAAACGGAATGCTCCCCTACCCTCCCCCGATAAATCGGGAGAGCCATAGCTTCGGTGGTAGACTTTAGCCCCGTTGGATTGTCGGCGCAGCACCACTCGACCAGTGAGCTATTACGCACTCTTTAAATGATGGCTGCTTCTAAGCCAACATCCTGGTTGTCTGGGCAACACCACTTCCTTGCCCACTTAGTCTACACTTGGGGACCTTAGCTGATGGTCTGGGCTGTTTCCCTCTCGCCTGCGGAGCTTATCCCCCACAGACTCACTCCCAGAGTCTCAAGCCATGGCATTCGTGGTTTGGTTGAGTTTGGTAAGCTTCTCGCCCCCTAGCTCATCCAGAGCCCTACCTCCATGGCTCATCTCTGAGGCTGCACCTAAATGCATTTCGGGGAGAACCAGCTATCTCCGGGTTCGATTGGCATTTTACCCCTAGCCACAGTTCATCCCCCAGTTTTGCATCACTGGTGGGTTCGAGCCTTCACTCAAGGTCTACCTGAGCTTCACTCTGACCATGGCTAGCTCACCCGGTTTCGGGTCTAATCGATGCAACTATCCACCGATAAATCGGCGGATCACGCCCTGTTCAGACTCGCTTTCGCTTTGGCTCCGTCGTGCAAACGACTTAACCTCGCTACACCGATTAACTCGCCGGCTCATTCTTCGATAGGCACGCCATCACCCCGATAAATCGGGGCTCTGACTGCTTGTAGGCACACGGTTTCAGGTTCTATTTCACTCCCCTCCCGGGGTTCTTTTCACCTTTCCCTCACGGTACTAGTTCACTATCGGTCGTCAAGGGTATTTAGCCTTGGGATGTGGTCACCCCAGCTTCCCACAGGATTACACGTGTCCCGTGGTACTCAAGAACATGGTAGGAGCCTCCCCCTTCCGCTTACGGGACTCTCACCCTCTATGGTTGGCCTTCCCAGGCTCCTTCAACTAGGGATCGGTTTGTAACTCCTAGCCCCCACTCGGGTCGGGGCCACCATGCCTTACAACCCCGTAGCTACATAGGCCCCGAGGCCACTAAGCAGCTACGGTTTGGGCTGCTCCCCTTTCGTTCGCCACTACTAAGGGAATAATCTCTTTTCCTCGGGGTACTTAGATGTTTCAGTTCCCCCGGTTCCCCCTTCCTGGCCTATGTGTTCAGCCAGGAGTACCCCGATTTTATCGGGGTAGGTTGCCCCATTCGGGAATCCCCGGCTAAGCTTGTTAGACAGCTAACCGAGGCTTTTCGCAGTCTTACCGCGCCCTTCTTCGGCCCTTGACGCCAAGGCATCCACCATGCGCCCTTAATCGCTTGACCTACACTAACAGGTGGGCATAACTCTATTCAGTTTTTAAGGTGCTTTACACACTAAGAGACGGCTTGATGCAAGCCGCCTCTCAGTTTACATCAGGCTCTAATCTAAGTCAACTATTCAGTTTTCTCTCGCTTCCGTATCACTTCTAACATGTTATCATATCTAATCCCAATATGTCAATACCTACGATATCAAGTTCATAACCAGCGACAACCCCTTCTACTTAACGCGACCCCGCGGGACCACCGGCTTCCATCACGGGCACCGCAAAATATCACCCTCTACGGCGCTGGTCCACGACATGCCTTCTTTCACAGGATGGGCAGATAGCGCTTCATCTCGTAGTCGGTTACCTGGGTGCGGTATTGATCCCACTCGATCTTCTTATTCTTAATGAAGGTATCGAAAACATGGTCACCGAGGGCTTTTCGCACCAGACGGCTCCCCTCTGTGACCTGAATGGCCTCGAACAGGTTCCCCGGCAGCATATCGATCCCCCTGCGCTTCCTCTCCTCCTCAGCCATCTCAAACACGTTCTCCTCCACCGGCGGGGGCAGCTCGTATCCCTTCTCAACCCCCTCAAGCCCGGCGGCCAGCATTACGGCGAAGGCGAGGTAGGGGTTGCAGGCGGGGTCCGGGGAGCGGAACTCCACACGGGTAGCTTTTTCCTTTCCCGGCTGGTACTCGGGGATGCGAATGAGGTCAGAGCGGTTTCTGCGGGCCCAGGAGATGTAGACCGGCGCTTCATAGCCCGGGATTAATCTCTTATAGGAATTGACCCACTGGCTGGTGATGGCGGTTATCTCAGCGGCATGTTTCAGGAGCCCCGCCACATAGCATTTCCCTATTTTGGACAGGTGGTATGCATCCTCCTTATCGAAGAACGCGTTGCGCTCGCCCTTAAATAGCGATTGGTGCACATGCATGCCATTGCCATTCACCCCAGCGATGGGCTTGGGCATAAAGGTGGCATATACCCCGAACTTCTGGGCTACCTGCTTCACCACCAGGCGATAGGTCATAACGCCGTCGGCCATTTTTAGGGCCTCGGCATAACTCAGGTCGATCTCGTGCTGACTCGGGGCTACTTCGTGGTGAGCAAACTCCACCTTGAGGCCCATCTCTTCAATGGCTAGGACAGTCCCGCGACGCAGGTCGGTAACTAGGTCCGATGGGGTTAAGTCGAAGTACCCTCCCTTATCCAGGGGTTGAGCTCCCTCGGCATCCTGGAAGTAAAAAAACTCTAGCTCCGGCCCCACATAGAAGGTGTAACCGAGGTCGGACGCCCGTTTCAGGTTCCGCTTCAGCACGTATCGGGGGTCGCCTTCGAAGGGCTTGCCACCCGGCATAAGGATGTCGCAAAACATCCTGGCTACCGCATGCTGCTTGGGCCTCCAGGGAAGCATGCAAAAGGTGAGGGGATCGGGCATTGCCACCATATCGCTCTCATCGATCCGGGCAAAACCCTCGATTGAGGAGCCATCAAAACCAATACCTTCATCCAGCGCTCTCTCCAGCTCCTCTACCGTGATGGCAACGCTCTTCAAAAAGCCCAGGATGTCGGTGAACCACAGCCTGATGAATTTTACATCCTGCTCCTTGGCTATCTTAAGAACCTGCTCTCTGGCTGCTTCAACACCGGTTGCCATGTTAAACCTTCCTTCTATGCCGATAGCTTATATTTGTACTCGATGCCCTGTCAACATCACCTTCAAAACCCGAGCTACGCCAGTGAGGTCGTAGAGGAGTTCTACCCAAGCATCGGGGAAGAGGCTCTTTACCCATGAGGTCAGCGCCGGCCCCTGAGGGGGCGCGATCTCGAGAAGGACTACACCCCCCGGGCGAAGCTTCTGGGGCGCATCAGCCAGCAGCTGGCGCACCTTATCCAGCCCATCTCGACCCCCGGCGAGGGCCAATCTAGGCTCGTATACCCTTATCTCTGCACCCAGCTCCCCCAGTTCCTCGTCCCTGACATAGGGCAGGTTGGCGATGATGATATCCACCGGCTCAGGAAGTGGATCCAGCAGGTCACCTTCCAAGAGATGGACCTCAGCCCTATGCCGATGGCAATTAATCGCCGCAATCTCCAATGCGCGCGGTGAGATGTCGGTGGCATAGACTGTCGCCCACGGCAGGCGCAGTGCCAGTGAGATGGCGATGGCCCCACAGCCAGTTCCGATATCGGCGATTTTCTGAACCTTTTCTAGCGTCACCGGTATATGCCCGGCTGGCAGTTCTTCCCCTGACGTTTCAACCTCTTGAAACCCCTGTGAGCAGTGTAAATTATCCGGGTGACGGCGCTCCACCAAACCGAGTGCCTCCTCCACCAGGAGCTCACTCTCTGGTCTGGGGATTAGCACGCCGGGGGCTACGTAGAAGTCCTCGCCGAAAAACTCCCGGTGACCGGTAATATAGGACATAGGCTCACGAGAGAGGCGACGATCTATCAGCCGGTCAAGGGCCTGCTCATCATCGGGTAAGAGTTCATCCTCGAGTCGGACATAGAGGTGAGCGCGGTCGATGCCCAGAACGTGCATGAGAAGCAGCTCTGCCTCTAGTGGGGCATCATCGATAGCGTTAGCAGCCAGGGTCTGCAAAGCCTGGTGGCAGGCCCTTTTGATGCTTGTGGTCACGCCCCCTCCAGGCGATCTGCCCGATCGTGCGAAGCCAGAGAGTCGATGAGGAAGTCGATCTCCCCACCAAGGATACTTTCCAGGTTGTGAAGGTTGAGCCCGATGCGGTGGTCGGTTACCCTTCCCTGGGGGAAGTTGTAGGTGCGAATCTTCTCGGAGCGATCCCCGGTGCCAACCTGAGAGCGTCGCTCTCTGGCGATCTCCTCAAAATGCCTTCTTTGCTCCTGGTCGAAGACGCGAGCCCGCAGCACCGCCATTGCCCTCGTCTTGTTCCTGGACTGGGAGCGCTCATCCTGACAGATGGCCATAATCCCCGTAGGTAGATGGGTGATGCGCACCGCGGTGGCTACCTTATTCACGTTCTGCCCCCCATGACCCCCGCTGCAGAAGATGTCCACCCTGAGGTCATCGGGTTTGATATTCACCTCCACGTCCTCAGCCTCGGGCATGACGGCGACGGTAGCGGTGGAGGTGTGAATGCGACCGCTTGACTCGGTGACCGGCACCCGCTGCACCCGGTGCACACCTCGCTCGTACTTGAGCCTGCTATAGGCACCCTTCCCCTTGACCTCGAATATGATCTCCTTAAAGCCACCAACGCCGCTCTGGCTACTGTCGATCACGTCCACCTGCCAACCCCTGGTTTCAGCGTATCGGGTGTACATCCGGAGCAAATCTGCGGCAAAGAGGGCGGCCTCCTCACCACCGGCACCAGCGCGAATCTCCACAATGACATCCTTCTCACCATAGGCATCTCGGGGGGTAAGGGCCTCCTCCAATTCCCCGCTCAGGCTCTCGAAGCGCGCTTCGAGGCTTGCCACCTCTTCCCGCACCAGCGCCGCCATCTCATCGTCCATGCCCTTTTCCAGCATAGCGCGCGTTTCTTCAAGGTCCTGAGACGTCTTCTTATAATTCCTATATTTAGCCACCAGGTCGCTAATCCCCGCCTGCTCCTTAGCCAGGCCATGCAGGCGCTCTCTATCGGCGATAACTCCTGGCTGGGCCATGAGCCGGTTCAGCTCCTCATAGCGATCTTCCAGGGTTTCCAGTCTCTCCAGCATTTCTCGCCCTCTTCACCTCGATTGCCTGACATAATCGCAATAAAGTATCCTGCCCTATCGCCTCTTGTCACAGCTCGAGCATAGAACCCGCCCCGATCATGGGAGCATAGTGACCATAGCGTTCCTTCCCTGCGATTGTGATCCAAACAGGGAATCCAATATTCATGATTTTCTTAGGATAGGACCCTTCCCAATCGCTAAGAATGTGCCTCGGCTATCTCAGCACTATGGCAGATGACTGGCTTAGTAAATTTACCTACCTTCTTTAACGTGCTCCCCCCAACACTCCTCTTGCTTTTCCCGACCTGCTTTTATCACCGCTACTTCATCCTCTTTAGTAAAAAAACCCCGAAGGGGTCATTTTCAATTATACCATAACCGAGCTATTTATTAAACCTGCGTTAGCAGGGCAATCACCTCATCCACCGAAATCTCCCACTGCTCCCCCTCCACCATGTCCCGGTAGACCACCTTACCGTTTTTAATCTCGTCCTCTCCAAATATGAAGGCCTGGTCTGCCCCTGAGGCATTCGCCTGACGCATCTGGGCCTTCAGACTCTTTTGACCAAAGCTCCGGTAAACTGGTAGGCCGGCACTGCGCAACTGGGCAGCCAGTTTAACCGCCTCCTCTCTCGCCTTATCCCCCACGTAGGCAATGTATATCCCCTGCGCTTTGGGTGCCGGCGGGGTGATGCCATGCTCCTTCAGATTGAGCACAGTCCGCTCTATCCCCGCAGCGAAGCCGATTGCCGGTGTGGGCTTTCCCCCCAGCTCCTCGATGAGGTCATCGTAGCGACCACCGCCACCCAGGGCGCTCTGTGCACCCCCGTCACCCTGAGGCTGGACCTCGAAGACAGTCCTTGTATAGTAGTCCAGGCCCCTCACCAGACGATGGTTCTGCTTGAAGGGTATCTTCATAAGACGGAGATACCCCAACACATCTTTAAAATGCTCTCTGCATTCGGGGCACAGGGACGCTGTGCTCTTAGGAGCACCGTTGGCTGCACCCTGACATGAGGGCTTCTTACAGTCAAGCAGGCGTATAGGATTCTTGCGATACCTTCCTTTACACTCGGGGCACAGCTGGTCGATATATTTGGAGTAATACCCCTTGAGCTTCTTCAGATAGCCAGGGCGACACTTATTGCAACCGATGCTGTTTACCTGCATGGAAAGCCTGCGCAAGCCGAGTGACTTGAAGAAGCACCGTGCCATATCGATTATCTCGGCATCCAGGGCTGGGTCACCCTCGCCCAGCGCCTCATAGCCAAACTGCTGATGCTGTCGGTATCTACCCTTCTGGGGCCGCTCGTATCTGAAGATAGCTGCGAAGTAATAGAGCCTTACCGGCTTGGGCAGGTTATGCATACCATGCTCCAGGTAAGCACGACATATCGGGGCAGTGCCCTCGGGGCGCAGGGTCATTATGTGCCCACTGCGATCGTAAAAGCTGTAGGTCTCCTTCTCCACGATGTCCGTGCCCGGGCCGATGGTACGAATAAAAAGGCGGGAATCCTCAAAGACCGGGGTATCGATGCGCATGTAGCCATAACGCTGGCAAATCTCCGCTGCCCGCTCCTCTACGTATCTGAAATAAGCCTGTTCCGCGGGCAGGATATCCGCTGTGCCTCTCGGTGCTTTATACAAAAAAACCCCTTAACTCGCTTAGCATACACTAGGGTAAAGGGGATTGTAAAGGGTGCCTAACTAGCTGCTTGAAACCAGACAGGTTACGCCAAAGATTTAAGTGAGTTGGAAAGGAGTAACATCGAGGAAGTGCGAAAAAAGCCTTACCAGGAGTACAAATCCCACACCTCATGTAAAACGGGAGTGCTGGCGCTATCCGTAGTGGTCAAGGTTGCCCGCCACTGCTGATACCTCCCGGTTGGCAGGACAGAGGCATCCTGCCACGCCGGTGTGGCATCACCTTTAAGAAATATGGTATCCGATGCTCTAACCTCAAAGGTTATGTCGGTTCCCGAGGGAAGCGTTTTGTCCCATCCCAGCAGGTCCCAGCCGGCATTCACCTCCCCAGTATCATAGACCTTGGAGGCAATGGTACCGGTGGAGCTATAAAGCCCCACCTCTGCCCCCACGCTGGCGCCCGGCTCCGGGTCGGCGTATTTGCGAACCCTGACATTGTCAAATCTGGCATAGTCCCCGTAGTGGTTTGCAAAGCCAACCTCACCTGGTCCAGAATAGCTTGTGTCGGTTACCGTGGACTTAAGGCTGCCATCGCTGTACATCCCAAACGTCGAGCCACTTATCACCAGTTTTACCTCTTGCCACTGACCTGCGATACCAAATCTTGGCACCGATGTACCAAAAGCTCCCCATCCGCTGTATGGGGGTTTCATCCACGGCGGTTCATTCCCAGAGCGACAATCCCACCTTCCTTTATATCCAGTGTTTGCAGCATAACTCCCCCGGAATATAATCTCCGGAAGGGCATTTGTGGATGGATAAATATCAGCCTCAATTATCCCGTCCTGAAATCCGGTGTAGGTCACATCTGAGCCGATAGCGGCAAATCCATAGGGAGAGCTTGTTGTGCCTCCACTGATTTCCAGGCAGGGAGCGGGATTACCGACACTGGGGCTAATCGCAACGTCGGTGTCGATGTGAATAGTCCACTTGCTTAAGTCCCCGGAAAAATCATCAAAGAAGACAAAGGTGTTCGTTCCGTTGCTCGTAGAACTCACCCCTGCGTTCCCATAATATATATAGATGGTAGAATCACCAGCAGGGATGGAGGAGACTTTGACCCAGAACACCGCCGAAGTGTTGGCAGTATAACTCTCACGCCAATATGAGAATAAAGTGATACCATTACTATCGGTGAAGCGGACGTCATCGAAGTTGGGCTGCATGTCAGCGTCGTAGGTTACATCGACCCTGACCTGATAATCGGTGAGGGCAGAGCCCGAGTTACTTATAGTTACCGGTGCCCGCCGGCTCCAGGACGCACTATACCAATCATCAGGCGCTCCAAGCTTTACATCTCCAGGGCTCGAGGAGGTATCGACATTATTGAGAACGCCATCATTAAACTCTGACTCGGTGTTTACTACCCACAGGCCGAAGGAGCGATTGGAGGTCGATAGCCCCGTTGGGGGCAATTCGTGGACAGTGAGGGCATACACAATACCGCTACTGGCAAGTACAAATAGCAGCGCTAAAACAAGGAGAGAGAATCTCTTGGTAAAAAGTTTTTTCATAAGCGCTCTGCCCGATTTACAAAGTCCGGTGCAGCACGATAATTAGTGAGTCTATATCCTCAAGCGGGAACTTTCGGGGCAGGGTCACGGCAACATACGTAGTGGCACCGGGGTCTATATCCACTTCCCGAATGACGCGGTTGACGGGTGCATCATTTATGTCGACATCTACAGCTACTCTATGGGGGCAAGCATCACCATTGGAAACCTTTACAATGACACCGCTAACCTTGTTGATGGCCTTTATAGCTCTCCCCTTGCTTCTCCTGGTAGCGTAAGCCAGGCGGTAATCCTTTACGACGACAGGCTTCGCATGAGTGAGCTTGGTCCTGATCTGATGCACCGCGGGTCGTGCCCCGATGGTAAAATATGCAATTCCGGCCCCCACAACAACAGCCCCGGCAATGGCTACCAGCAAAATGGCTGCCTGCCAGCTAAAACCCCCTACCTTAATCAGGGAAGCAAGAACAAAGCTCATACACCCTGTCGCCAATAGAAAGACAACAAGAGGGATTAAGCCAACGCTCTTCCCTTCGTGCTGTTTCATCACCAAATCCTTGTAGTTGCCTGATTTATCCCGCACAATCGCGCAATAACTTAAGAAACCACATTTCTCTAATCAGGCGTCTATAACAAATCCTCCGGCAAGGGTGGCATTTGCTCTCGATGCCACCCCCGCTAACCCTGATGCCTCGCTGCCTATTACCTTAGCCCTCATCGGTTAAGATTATGTTCAGCTTCTCTACATCTTCCAGGGCAACATTGCTGCCAAGACTTACAGTAACCTCGGTAGTGGTTGATGCAGTAATAGTCTCATCAGCTGCCGTCCCGCTGGCCTGGAGCGTGCTAGTGCCATCGAGAATGGCGACATCGATATCCGCCGTATGATTGGAAGTATCGGTATTATTCACCGTGACCTTTACCTGGGTTACCTCGGTCAGCTCACTATTGTAAACTAACTCGTAGTCGGTCACCGACAAATCACCGGATTCCGAAATCGTCGCCTCTCCTGCCCAGGGCACTGTACCTGGCGTTACGGTATTCACCGTTAATGCAAAGGCGACACCAACGCCAGCCAGCAGCACTATTACCAGCAGCTCCACCGCTATTATAGGCGTCACGACCACCCTTTTCTTCATCGCTTTCATCTCTCACCCCCTATATATAATAAAAACCGACCCTTACGGTCGGTTTTGCTATTGGCTCCACGAAGCCCCAGCAACCATCTACCAGGCTGCGCTTCTACGCCCCCGAAAAATCATCTCCCCCAGTTTTAAATTATCTCTTAATCTATGTCCAGCACCCCTTCCCCGGCTATTTTTGGTCGCCACCGTTCCCCGAAGCTGGCAACCTTATAATTCATAGCACCATAATTATTTTCTCTATATAAGCATATTATTATATATTCGAATACTATGTTGGCGCATTATATATCATATAATGACATTTGTCAAATCTTATTCAGCAATTTTCTAATAAAATATACCATCTGGTACATTCTGACTCGTTGTTTACTACCCACAGGCCAAAGGAGCGATGGAAGGTCGATAGCCCCGTTGGGGACGATTCGTGGGGACTTGAGGGCATACACATTACCGCTGCTGGTAAGAGCAAATAGCAACGCTAGAACAAGGAGAGGGAATATACTGGTAAAAAGGTTTTTCATAAGCCATTAGCCCGATCACCGTTTTGATTCAGCACTATGCTCAGCGAGTCTATATTCTCAAGCGGGAACTTCCGGGGCAGGGGCACAGTAACATACACAGTGGCGCCGGGGTCTATATCCACACATCGAATGACGCGGTTCACGGGTTCATCATTTATGTCGACATCCACAGCTACTCTATGGGGGCAGGTATCACCATTGGTAACCTTTACAATGACACCGCTCACCTTGCTAATGGCCTCTATAGCTTTCCCCTTGATTCTCTTAGTAGCGTAAGCCAGGCGGTAATCATTCACCATGATGGAGTCCGCATTGGTGATTTTGCTCCTGATCTGACACACCGCAGGCTTTCTTGAAGCGAAAATTGTGATGCCGGCGCCGATGACCGCAGCCCCGGCAATAACCGCCACCAGAATATAATCCCCCCCTTTAATCACGCCCCCAATTAGGTAGCCATAACCTATTATCGCCACTACAATTACAATTAAGGGGACTATGGCGATGCTGATTCCCTTGGAATCCCTCATCGCTGGATCCTTACAGCTTCTCGATTTACCCATCAGATCGCCCCCACCGGCGAAATCAGCTAAGGGCTGATGGGGCACCACGCATCGGCACCCCATCAGCTAATTATAACCCTATAGCCATCGATTACCTTAGCCCTCATCGGTTAAGATTATGTTCAGCTTGTCTACATCTTCCAGGGCAACATTGCTGCCAAGACTTACAGTAACCTCGGTAGTGGTTGATGCAGTAATAGTCTCATCAGCTGCCGTCCCGCTGGCCTGGAGCGTGCTGGTGCCATCGAGAATGGCGACATCGATATCCGCCGTATGATCGGAAGTATCGGTATTATTCACCGTGACCTTTACCTGGGTTACCTCGGTTAGCTCACCATTGTAAACTAACTCATAGTCGGTCACCGACAAATCACCGGATTCCGAAATCGTCGCCTCTCCGGCCCAGGGCGTGGTGCCCGGCGTTACTGTATTCACCGTAAAGGCAGAGGCGATACCGACACCACCCAGCAGCACTATCACCAGCAGCTGCACCGCTATGATAGGCTTCATGACTACCCTTTTCTTCATCGCTTTCATCTCTCACCCCCTATATACAATAAAAACCAACCCTTACGGTCGGTTTTGCTATTGGCTCCACGAAGCCCCAGCAACCATCTAACAGGCTACGCTTCTACGCCCCCGTAAAATCGTCTCCCATAGTTTCAAATTATCTCTTAATTTAGGTTCAACACCCCCTTCCCTGACAAATTTTAGTCGCCACCGTTCCCCGAAGCTGGCAACCATTTAATTCATAACACCATGATTATTTTCCCTATATAACATATTTATTTATATTATTTTTAACTATATTGGGTTATTATATAATATATGATTATTTTTGTCAACCCATATTAAGCATATTTCAGCAAATTGGTTAATTATTTTCCCAATTGGCACGTTAAGTTTTACTGACCGTTCGCGTATAGCTTCAACCATTTGGGGATTGCGGGGCAATGACCTTGTGCCAACCGAATTTAGTGCTGGTTGTCATGCTGAACTTGTTTCAGCATCCCCTACTTCATGACGGAACATCACTGAGATTGCCACGTCCCCGAGGCCGACAGGTCGGGGGACGCTTCGGCCTATATTGGGGCCGGGGGTCTGGGGGTCATCATCCGGCTTGACCGGATGATCCAGGGAGCATACTGAGCCAGTTTCTGGATTGCCCGATCTCCGAGCAAAGCATCGGAGTCCGATATTTCATTCGGACGAGTCGGGCAATGACAGGTACGGTGTAGGGAGGGCAATGACAGTTAAAAAGTCGGCCAGCGGTTCCGTGGCACCGGTAGCCTGGACATTACACATTAGGCACTTCCGAAATAAGTTCGGAATGACATATGGTTACAAACCCCTAGACCGTCACACAACACGGCCTAGAACGACCTCTGACATTTCGGGCATACGAAATGCGCTAAGAACCAGTGCCCATCGGTCCGGGTATAATCGGGCACAAGCTCCATAACTAATTCTTCTGAACAGTCAGGACAACTAAACGGCCCGGTTATACCGATACCGTGCGCTAACTTTATCGCATCTACCTTCTCTTCCTTCACCAGGACTCTAAATGGGCTAATTGCTTTTCTGATCTCAGCCTGTTCCAGTATTGTGTCAATCTTTTTCATTACCTCGCTTGGCGAGTAAAAACCCTTTAACAGATAGTCATTCGCCCCCAAATGCAGACCTTTGCGAATATCTTCCCATTGACCCAATATGGTTAGAATAATAACAGGAATATCTTTTAATTCATCGTCACAACGAATGTTTTTCAACACTTCCAATCCCTGAACTCTGGGCAGCTTTAAATCCAGCAGGATCAGGTCCGGCTTCTCGGTTTTTGCCATTTGCAGTCCACTCTCACCATCCTCAGCCGTTAGAGCCTTATAACCATAATCGGTGAGAGCATCCTCATACACCATCTTGAATACGGTTTCATCTTCGATAACTAATATCGTTCCCTTATTCACTTCGTTACCAGTGGTGCTCATGTATTCCTACCTCGCATGTCTCTATTCCCAAAGCGGTATTATCAATGGCTGGTAAATAAAAAACACCTTTCAGTCCATCGATTTTTCTACCCTCCGGTAATGTTCAACTGAACCGCCGCAAGCTCGGAATGACCTATGGTTACAACCCCCAATTACCAATCACTAATCCCTAATTACTGAAACTGCTGAAATAGTCTCAATCAACCCCCTAATCCCCCAATCTTGGGGGGACTCGTTAAAGCTGGGGGACACCCCCAGACCCCCGGCCCCGATATAATCGGGGCACCTCTTTTCCAGCGGTCTCTTACTAATTACCCAACGCGGCCTAGAACGACCTCTGACATTTCGGGCACACAAAATGCGCTACGAACCAGTGCCCCCCGGTCCTGGTATAATCCGGCATAAGCTCCATAGCTAATTCTTCTGAACAGTCAGGACAGCTAAATTGCTCGGCTAGACCGATATCCATCCCCAACTTTACTGCATCTGCCTTTGATTCCTTCACCAGAAGTCTATATGAGCTAATAGCTTTTTTCACATCAGCCTGTTCCAGTAGTGCGTCAATCTTCCTGAATACCTCACGTGGTGAGTAAAAACCCTTCACCAGATAGTCATTTGCTCCCAAATCCAGACCTTTGCGAATGTCCTCCCGTTGACCCAGCACTGTTAGAATAATAACAGGTATGGCTTTTATTTCGTCGTCACAACGAATATTTTTCAACACTTCCAATCCATGAAGTTTGGGCAGATTCAAATCCAGCAGGATCAGGTCTGGCTTCTCTGTTTTTGCCATTTGCCATCCACTCTCGCCATCTTCAGCCGTTAGAGCCTTATAACCATAATTGGTAAGAGCATCCTTATAAACCATCCGGAAAACGCTCTCATCTTCGATAACCAGTACCCTTCCCTTACTCACTTGGTTACCAGTGTCGGTCATATACTTTTACCCCATATGTTTCTACTTGGATTGACCACGCCGCTCTCTCGGAACCCTTAAAACAAAGGTGCTTCCTTCGCCAACAACAGAGATTGCCGTAATATCTCCCTTCTGTGCCTCCATAAAATTCTTGGCAATATAAAGGCCAATGCCCACACCGCCTCCTGCTGTTGGGGGACCGTTAAGAACTTTCTCTTTGGTGAACAAATTATTTAGAACTCTATCGGACATCCCAATCCCGGTATCCCTGACCTCAATATTCCCATATTTACCTTTGCTGGTTACCTCATCAGTAATCCTAATGGCAATCGAGCCTTTATCGGTGAACTTCACCGCATTATTGATGACATTGCTCAGCGCCTCAACCATCTTATCCACATCTGCAAGAACAACGGCCCCTTCATCCACCTCCTCAATATTCAGGGACAATCCTTTTTTCTTGATATCCCTCTGGTAATCTCGTAGGGCCAGGTCCACAATCTCCCTGAGCTTGACAGGCTCTATATCCGCCGATAACACCCCGCGCTCAATCCTTGACACGTTGAGCAAGTCGGTAATTAAACGGTGGTTCCTTGAGCAAATCTCGTACATCTCCTGAAGATACCGCTTCTGCTTGGCGGTCAGCTCACCGGTAAGTCCCCCCAGCATGTTTTCTATACCCAGCTTTATCCCCACCACAGGTGTTTGCAACTGATGAGAAACAAGGGAAACGAAATCGCTTTTCATTGCCTCAATTTTCTTGCGCTCGGTGATATCCCTTAAGATTCCCACGAAGCCAATTGGATTGTCCGAAGCATCCCTCAACAACGCTCCAGTCAATTCAGCATCAAATTCGGAAAAATCTGCTCTCAGGGAAGTATATTCCAGATGCATGACTGTCCCTTGTTCCAGGGTTCTCTGCATTTCGACTATCGCCGTGTTAATATCACTTGCATTAAAAAACTCAAAGTAATTTTTCCCCAGGATATCATCCTTGGAGCCAACCCCGAGCATCTCCAGCATTCTTTCATTTAGTTCCGTATAGGCGCCATTCAGGTCAAGAGTGAATATGCCATCGGTGGCGGACTTAAAAAGTTGCCGCAGTTTCTCCTCCGACTTCCGCAATGCCTCCTCCGACCGTTTGCGCTCCATAGAATAGCGCAAGGCACGCCACAGCAGCTTGCTATCGACATCGCCCTTTACCAGGTAATCCTGTGCGCCCTGGCGCACCGCTTCCACAGCAGTTATCTCATCATCCAGACCAGTAAGCACAATAATCGGCACCGCCGACGCCTGAGCGCGCACCTTGCCCAGTGTTTCCAGCCCCTGGCTATCGGGCAGGTTAAGGTCCAGCAGCACCACATCGATACCTCCCTCTAAAAAGCGCTCCAATCCCTGGGACAGCCTGTCGGCGTGCTCAAGGTGATAATCTGCTTTTCCCGGTTCGGCCAGCATTTCCTTTATCAAACGGGCATCACCGGGGTTGTCCTCGATCAGCAAAATCCCAATGGGTCTTCCAGCCTCTCCGGTTGTCACTGCTCTTCACCTCCTTTGGGGATTGTGAAACAGAACGTCGAGCCTTCTCCAGGCTGAGACTCCACCCAGATGCGCCCGCCGTGACGCTCTACAATCCTCTTGCAGACCGACAGGCCAATGCCGGTTCCAGGATACTCTTCCCTCCCGTGCAGGCGCTGGAAGATAACGAAGATGCGGTCGAAATACTCGGGGCTGATCCCAATGCCATTATCACTGACGGAGAAGAGACACTCATTTGTATCCTCTTTGGCTGAGACATGAATACGCGGCTGCTTCTCGTCGCGAAACTTGATGGCGTTGGCCAGCAGGTTCTGGAATAGCTGAATTAGCTGCGTCTCGTCGGCCATTACCCGCGGCAGCGGGTCATGGGTCACCTCAGCGCCGCTCTCATCGATGGTCAGTTTCAGATTGGCCAGCGCCTGTTCAAAGACGGACTCACACTCGGTTGGCTGGAGGGGTTTGGCACGGCTACCCACACGGGAATAGGACAGCAGCCCCTGTATAAGGTTCTGCATCCTCTTGGCACCATCCACAGCGTAGGCGATGAACTCCCCGGCATCGGCATCCAGTTTGTCCTTGTAGCGCTTCTCCAGTAGCTGGGTGTAACTGGCCACCATGCGCAGAGGCTCCTGCAGGTCGTGCGAGGCCACATGGGCAAACTGTTGCAGCTCGGCATTGGAGCGCTCCAACTCGTGAAGCAGGCGCTCACGCTCCTCCTCCGCCCGCTTGCGCTCGGTGACATCCCGGGCGACGCCAACAAAATTGATGATGTTTCCGGAGCTATCACGAAGCACGGCGGTGCTAAACTCGCTTTCAAATTCCCTGCCATCCCTGTCTACAAGTGTATACGACCGTACTCCCAGGGCATCTCCCTCTCCCAACGTCTGAGCCATGTCCAACACGATCTTATCACGGTCTTTCTTGGCTATAATAGTTTCAAGGACATTCCTTCCCACCAGCTCTTCCCTGGTGTATCCGGACATACGGGCTGCTGCCTCATTCACCTGTACAAAATGTCCCTCCAGGTCAATGACGGCAACAGCATCGCCAATGGATTCAAATGTAACGCGCATTTTTTCCTCTGACTCCCTGAGCGCCTCCTCCGCCTTCTTGCGCTCGGTGATGTCTTTATCTATGCCACGGTAGCCTATTAAAGAACCTGTGTTATCTAACATAGGCACACCTCTAGTTAGTAAGCAAACAAGCTCTCCGTTTTTAGTTAAATTCCAGTTTTCTAAATCAACGATCACTTTCTTTTTAGCTACAGTTTTTTGGAATATCTGACCAATATGCTTCGCTTCTTCTTCTGGCATCAGTTCAAAAGGGGTTTTACCAATGAGTTCCTCGGGAGAATATCCAAGAATCTCCTTAACGCGCCCTGATGTAAAAACGTATTTCCCATTGGCATCAACCTCCCAGATCCAGTCGCCTGAACTAAGCGCTATATCCTGGAATCTTTTCTCTGATACCTGCAGCGCCTCCTCCGCCTTCTTGCGCTCGGTGATGTCGGTTATCACTCCAGTAACGCCGATTACACGGTCTTCCTCGAAGACGGGATGGTTGGAGGAACGCACCCAGCGGACTTCACCTGACTTGGTCACAACCCGAAACTCACCTATCTGGGTATTTCCGGAGAGGGTGTTCATGAAACCCTCTGTCGCCGATTTCAGGTCCTCCTGATACATGAAATCGGCAAATGAGCTACCGGTTAACTCTGAAGGAGTATATCCCAGGACTGATTCTACTACGGGGCTGATATATGTAGTTGCTCCGTTTGCATCCACAGAGTAGATGACATCGCTTATGCTCTCCACCAGGTCGCGGTACTTTGCCTCGCTCTCCCTGAGCGCAATCTCCGCCTTCTTGCGCTCGGTGAAGTCCTGGGCAATGGCAACGAACCCGCTTGGTTTTCCGTCGCTATCATGCATTGTGCCGAGGACTAGATTAGTATTTTGTGAGCTACCAACCTGGGGGGATATCTCATGCTCCATCCTTACCGGGCCGGTCTCCCCTCTAACTATCTTCTTCCCTCCTTCTACTACCTTATCCCGGTCTTCGCGCGGTATCAGTGCAAAGCCGTCTTTACCGATAATCTCCTCCCTGCTTAGCCCGGACATCTGAACCACTACATCATTCACGTCTAAAATTATACCCTTCAAATCGGTAACCACGATCCCGTCGGTAATGGATTCAAACATCGCACGCAGCTTCTCCTCGCTCGCCTTAAGCTCCTGCTCCGCCTGCTTGCGCTCGGTGATGTCTCGAAAAACACTAATGAATCCCGTTGTATTTCCAGCGCTATCACGTAGCAGAGAGGCGCTGGCCTCTGCATCATATTCCCTCCCGTCCTTGTCCACAAACGTATACTCATGTGCAGGGCCATACCCCATTTCAATTGACCTCATCGCGTCCTCAGTTGCCCTGGCGCGGTCCTTTTCGGCAATGAATTCGAAGCCATCTCGCCCAATAACTTCAACCTTATCACTGTAGCCTTGCAGACGAACTGCGGCCTCATTCTCGTCTATTATTTGGCCCTCTAAATCACTGACTATAATCCCATCTGTAATGGATTCAAATATTACACGCAGCTTCTCCTCGCTCGCCTTAAGCGCCTCCTCCGCCTGCTTGCGCTCGGTGATGTCTCGAATAATCCCTCGAAACCCCACCGGCTCACCTGAGGACCCGCGCATCAGGGATATGGATGACTCAACGAATATCCTGGTCCCGTCTTTCCTGATAGCCTCCCAACCGAATGCTCTGTCCGGTTCCCCTGTACGGTAGACCCCGTTAAAGACCTCATACACCGCCTTGGCCGTCTCATCGTCCAGATACTGGCGGTTATTCATCCCCATCAATTCATCACGGGGATATCCGATAATCCTGCACAGGGAATCATTGAAAAAGGTGAAGTTCCCGGCGAGGTCAACCTCATAGTAGGCCTCTTCCATGGTGTCAAGAACTGTTCGATATTTCTCCTCGCTTCCCCTAAGCTCCTCCACCGCCTCGGCCAGTTTCTGCTCAGTCGCCAGCTGTTCAAACGTTCGCTGAACTGCTATGGGCAGGCGGTCAAGAAATGTGGTGTCCTTTACCATATAATCCCGTGCACCCAGCTTCATCATCTCCACGGCTAGCGCTTCGTCACCTCGGCCAGTGACCATGATAAAGGGAACGCTGCACTTATTTTTGGCCAGGGCTTTAATCAGTTCAGTGCCGGTCATGTCTGGCAGACCGTAGTCCAATAGTGCTAGTGCGACTCGATTGCTAGCCAACCATTCGATCGCCTGCGCACCACTTATGGCCCTTTCGACATGAAAGTTGAGGCGCTCTAGATGCCCCTGGATCAGACGTGATAAACCCTGGTCATCCTCAACGACGAGAATTGTACCGGACATCGGTGCTTTGCCTGCTCTGTTGCTATCCCTAGATTGCTTTTTCATCCCTTATTTCTCCGTTTATTTTGGTCACTTCCACCGTACCTTTCATTGCCCGCCTTTCACTGTACCTGTCATTGCCCTCCCTACACCGTACCTGTCATTGCCCGACTCGATCGGGCAATCCAGAAACTGCTTCAGCATGCTCCTTGGATCATCCGGTCAAGCCGGATGATGACCCTGGTATGTCATCCCCCTGTTACGACCCCGGCGTGTTATCCTCTTGTTATGGTGTCCCTTTTCTATATCCAACATATCCCCCTCTCCCGTTGCCCTGATTGAAAGCCTTTCACTCTCCATTTCATTCACCGCGACGGCAGCCTGACGACCCTAAGCCAGAAATCCTCGATGGACCTAAACGTGTTCATAAAGTTTTCCGGGTCAACCGGCTTGGTGATATAGCTGTTAGCGTAATGGCCATAGGAATTGAGGATGTCCTCCTCGGCATTCGAGATTGTCATTATCACCACCGGGATGCGTCTGATGTCGGGATCCCCCTTGATTTCGGCCAGCACCTCCCGACCATCCTTCTTGGGCAGATTCAAATCCAGCAGGATGATGTCGGGAAGAGGCGCATCGGCATACTTGCCCTCCCGGTGCAGGAAGGCCATGGCCCCCTCGCCATCCCCCACTGTGTGCAGGTTGTGAAGCACCTCGCTGCCCTTGAACGCTTCGATGACAAGGCGGGCGTCACCGGGGTTGTCCTCCACCAGCAAAACCTCAATGGGCCTGCCAGTATCTCCGTTCGGCACTGCTCTTCACCTCCTTTGGGGATGGTATTACTTTAATTCCTTTGCTAAATAACTTGGCACCTTTAACACTTGACCTACATTTCTGTAGACAGTCGCTAGCTCCTTACCCCTTCACATTGCTACCAATCTTTGATCCTGCCAGCCTCGGCTCTGATTCTATTTATGTCCTCCTCAGTGAACAGTCTCCATCCCCTTCTATCTCTGGTGGCCATATCCTCGATAATGCCCTCCTCGATCCATCGGAAGAAGGTAGCTCGACTTATGCCAGCCTGCCTGCAGGCTTCCTGAGTCCTGTAGTAAATTTTGCCATTAATTTCTGTTGACATACTATATCCTTTATGAAGATATGTTAAGAATAGTCTTTGCGGAGATATATTGAGATATCTTATTCCACCAGATAAAAAAACCTCTCTCCATCGGTTTACCTTTCCCGGACTAAAATATTCAGTCCCTCAATTCTATTTGTATACCGGCAATTTGCACGAATTTTATATTATTAAATCTAACCGCTCGGTTTCTCTGTCAGGAGACTTGCATTATTGTGTGTGTAAAACCACTACATTTTTTGGTATATCCTGTATAAATATTCTGTATTAAAATATTATTTCAATTTTATTTTGCGAAAATATACCATAATATCATATTTTTGTCAAGTGCTTTTTTTTCAGCTTTGAGGATAGCGGATGCTCCGACCTACCCAGAATCCCAGATCCTTCACAGCCTATCTCTTTTCAAATCCGCGATACTTAACAGAAGGGCCTCCAGGCGAAGGGCCTCCAGGCGAAGCACCCTGTCTATCTACTTCTGCAGGGTGTTTATACGACCTGCTCATTCTGGCGGCCGCTTCCTCCCAGGTGATGATACCGGACTTCGAAAGATCATCCAGGTGTTGATCCATGGTATTCATGCCAGATTGCCCACTAGTTTGTATATAAGTGGGAATCTGTTCGCTCTTGCCCTCTCTTATCAGATTCCGGATAGCATCAGTGGCGAGCATCACCTCGAAGACAGCTACCCTGCCCCCACCGTTAGCTTTGGGTAGTAGAATCTGCGACAGCACCCCTTCCAGAGCCAGGGCTAGCTGAGTCCGAATTTGTGTCTGCTGGTGCGGGGGAAAAACATCAATTATGCGGTCGATGGTTTGAGGTGCATTCGGAGTATGCAACGTGCTCAATACCAGGTGGCCTGTTTCAGCAGCCGTGACCGCCGTAGCTATGCTTTCCAGGTCCCGCATTTCTCCAACAAGGATAACGTCAGGATCCTGGCGAAGCACATGTTTAAGCGCAGAGGCGAAGGACCTGGTATCGTCCCCCAGTTCCCGCTGGGCAATAATGCATTTGTCGTTGCTATGCAGGTACTCAATCGGGTCCTCGATGGTTATCACGTTTCGTGTTTCGTTCTTGTTCAGGTGGTCGATCATGGCGGCCAGCGTCGTGGACTTTCCGCTTCCAGTAGGGCCGGTTACCAGTACCAGGCCCTTTGGCTTGAGCACCAGCGTCTTGCAAACGTCGGGAAGTCCCAGCTCATCGATAGTGGGTATTCGCACCGGGATCTGACGAAAAGCCAGGTTTATTGTCCCTCGCTGGAGGGAGGCATTGACCCTGAAACGGGCTAAACCGTGAATGCTGTAGGCTAGATCCAGCTCGAGATCTTCGTGGAAAGTCTCTCTCTGGATTTCGGTGGTTATATTCTCTAGGGCTTCCTCCAAATCCTGGGGCGTGATAGCGGTTAATCCATCTAAAGGCATCAGATGACCATCGATGCGAATAATAGGGGGACTCGGCACCCTCAGATGCAGGTCCGAGGCCCCTTTCTCTACCATAACGCGCAACATTTCATCTATGTTCACGTTGTCAGTCCTTCCGGTTATCCTCATTAATGGCCTGGAGAAATGCTTCAACTACCTGGGGATCGAATTGGTTTCCGGAGCAGCGTCTGATTTCCTCCAGCGCCTCATACACTCTATCCAGAGCGTTGTTCAGCACTTCGTCCATATTCAGGGAATGGCTTACAGCCTGGGCAACTGCGTAGAGAGCCTCCACCCGCTTGCTATAGCGCTTGGCATCCTCCACCGCCCGCTTGCGCTCCACAGAATAGCGCACGGCACGATACAGCACTGTGCTGTCGACGTCTCCTTTAACTAAATAGTCCTGTGCGCCGTGACGCATTGCTTCGATGGCAAGCGTTTCATCATCGAAACCGGTCAGCACCACAACCGGTACTGCTGGTACCTTAGCCTGAACCTTATCGAACGCTTCGAGCCCCTGGACGTCGGGTAGGCTAAGGTCCAACAAGACCACATCGACTCCTCCATTTTCAAGATGCTCCAACCCTCGGGACAGCCGGTCAGCATACTCAAATTGGTACCTCTCCTGGCCCGGTTCGGTCAGCATCTCCTGTATCAGGCGAGCGTCTCCTGGGTTGTCCTCGATCAGAAGGACTTTGATTTTTTCACTTTCCATTTCATTCACCGCGATGGCAGCCTGACGACGTTAAGCCAGAAATCCTCGAGTGACTTAAACACGTTCATAAAGTTATCCAGGTCAACTGGCTTAGTGATATAGCAGTTGACGTGCAGGTTGTAGGTATTTAGGATGTCTTCCTCGGCATTCGAGATTGTCATTATCACCACCGGGATGCGTCTGAGGTCAGGATCCTCCTTGATCTCGGCCAGCACCTCCCGGCCATCCTTCTTGGGCAGATTCAAATCCAGCAGGATGAGGTCAGGAAGAAGCTCATCTGCATACTTGCCCTCCCGGTGCAAGAAGGCCATGGCCTCCTCGCCATCCACTACTGTGTGCAGGTTGTTGGGCATCTTGCTTTCCTTTAACGCCTCAACTGCAAGGCGTGCGTCACCGGGGTTATCCTCCACCAGTAGAATCTCAATAGTTCTGATAGCCTCTGCAATTGTCACTGCTCTTCACCTCCTTTCGGGGCAGTTTTGCATAATCTATATTATACTATTTTATACATTATTATATTATTTATAACATATAATTAAGTATTTGTCAAGAATATTATCATGTTGTTACAGATAATTGCTAAACCTCCATACCTGCGGTATACTAAAGCGGGCTGTAACGCCATGGCAAGGAAGACCGATATCAGGGCGCTTATCGATAAGACGCAGGAGTATCTGGCCAGCGAGACCCTGGTGCTCATCGAGGATGCCTACGAGTTTACCTCTCGGGCATGCCAGGGGGATGTGGAACATGCCCTCAACACCGCGAGTACCATCGCTGAGCTTCAGCTAGATGAGCACTGTATCGCTGCGGCATTACTTCATGAAGTACCCCAGCGATGCGGGGTAACCCTGACCCAGATAGAGGATGAGTTTAGCCCCGATGTGGCAAAGCTGGTTGAAGGGCTGATGAAACTGGGCAAGGTCTCATGGCCCGAGGAGCTCAAGACTAAAAAGGGCTCCATCGATATTGAAACCCACGCCGAGAGCCTGCGAAAGATGCTGGTGGCGATGTCCGAGGATATCCGGGTGGTGTTTATAAAGCTTGCCTGTCGGCTGCACGAGATGCGCGTCCTGAAGCGGACACCCCCCTCGAAGCGGCGTGCCATCGCCCAGGAGACCATGGAGATCTACGCCCCGGTAGCCCATCGCCTGGGCATCTGGCAGCTAAAGTGGCAGCTTGAGGACCTCGCCTTCCGCTATCTGGAGCCTGAGAAATACCGTAAAATCGTTAGATTCGTCGCCTCCCAGCGGGAGGAGAGGGAGAGGTATATAGCTCAGGTAACCAGGATACTCAAGGAGGAGTTGAGACAGGCAGGGATAGAGGCAGAGGTTACGGGGAGGCCGAAGCACATCTACGGCATAGATAGAAAGATGGAGAAGTATGCCTCCCAGGGTAAGGAGTTTAGCGATATCTACGACCTTTTGGGTTTCCGCGTCCTGGTGAGTGAGGTGGCCGATTGCTACAGCGCACTGGGGGTTGTACACAGCCTCTGGCGCCCACTCCCCGGGGAGTTTAACGATTACATCGTACACCCTAGAGGGAGGGTATATCGGGCGCTTCATACTACGGTAATGTGCCTGGGAACTACGCCCCTCGAGATACAGATCCGTACCCGTGAGATGCACCAGGTTGCCGAATATGGCATCGCTGCTCACTGGCGCTATAAGGAGGGGACGAAAGGGGACGGGGTGTTTGAGGAGAGGCTGGCAGTACTGCGTCAGCTCCTTGATTGGTACAAGGATGTTGGTGGCACCGAGTTTATTGAGTCCATAAGTGCCGATATCTTTGGCGACCGCGTTCTAGTATATACCCCCATGGGAGATATAGAGGACCTGCCCGCTTCCTCCACCCCCCTCGATTTCGCCTATCGGGTCCACACCGACCTGGGTCATCGCTGCATTGGAGCAAAGGTTAACGGTAAAATGGTCCCCCTCACCTACCATCTCCAAAACGGCGATACCGTAGAGATCCTGTCTGCCAAGGGGAGCAAGGGGCCGAGCCGTGATTGGCTCAACCCCGACCTGGGCTACCTCAAGACATCACACGCCAGGGAAAAGGTCAGGCAGTGGTTCAGGAAGCAGGAGCGCAGCGAGAACATCCAGCGGGGCAGGGAACTTCTGGAGAAGGAGCTGCGGCGGCTGGGAATATCCATATCCGAGGCGGAGCTTGCCGAGCTGTTCAAGCGTGCCAGCGTGGATGATTTCTTTGCCGCCATCGGATATGGCGACATCAGCACCCATCAAATTGCCACCAAGCTCGCCGTTCAGCAAGAGAAACCGCTCCCCCAGGCTGAGCCGCCTAAGCAGGGAGCTCCCCCGGCAGTGCAAGTTATGGGAGTAGGGGACCTGTTGACCCACATCGCTCCCTGCTGCAATCCGTTGCCCGGCGAGGAGATCATCGGCTATGTGAGCCGATCCAAGGGGATAAGCATACACCGCAGGGATTGCCCTAACATAGCTCACACAGATGAGAAGGAGCGCCTGATTGAGGTGGAATGGGGTCCACGGGAAGAGTTTCATTCCGTGCCGGTTCACATTGAGGCGTTGGACCGGGTGGGCCTACTTCGGGATATTTCCGCCCTCGTCGCCGAGGAGGGGGTGAACATAGCTGCGGCGAATGTAGCCGACCACGAAGACCACACCACCTCGATATTACTCACCCTTCAGACCAAAGGTATCGAGCAGTTAAGCCGGCTCTTCTCCAAGCTGGAGGGTGTGCGCGGGGTGCTCAGCGTGACACGACACACATAGGAGGTATGAAGCTTGACCGGTAAAAAATCAGCACAGAAGTCAGCAAAAGTGGCTGAAAGAAATGCACAGCGCAATAGACCCATTCGCAGCTCGGTGAAGACCGCCGTTACCAAGGCAAGGAAGCTGATCCTACAAAACGACCTCGATGCCGCTCAGGTAGCAGTAAAGGATGCAACACAGGCTCTGGACAGGGCAGCCCAAAAGGGGGTGCTCCACCCCAATAATGCCGCCCGTCGCAAGTCCCGCCTCATGAAGCAGCTTAACCAGGCGCTCACCGCCAGCACCAGGCAGGAAGATTAAGCCAGGCCACTGGCGACTGAAGAAAGGCCTCCCCCGAGAGCGATACTCCCTATCCAGAGGGAATCCCCTCATATAGCTGATTTCCTCCACCTTGTCATGCTGAACTTATTTCAGCATCCCAATCTTCAGATTCCGAAACAAGAACAAATAATAATGAGCAAAATCCAAAAGCGGGTGTCCGGGGTTAGGCTGGCCAAGCCTGTTGCCCAACTTGATGGGGCAATCGGCCAGCCTAACCGCTCATGGCTTATGGCTATTTGGGTAGGTTGGAGCATCGGCTCCAACAACGCCTGGATTGGATGCTCCAGGCTACCCAATGTATAATACATAGCAGGGCGGGCGGATGGAAACGATCTGTCATTGACAGAAACCTCATAGTACATTGCGAATCCCGATTTGCCGCGGCGTAGCTATCTCCGCGTCTCATTACAAACCACACCTGAGATTGCCACGTCGCTCCGCTCCTCGCAATGACAGTGAAAAGTCGGCTTACTGTGATGTATCACTAATGTGCTGGACAAGTAAGATGGGTTGACAAAAACCCATATCCGTGTTAATCTCTTAGAACATGTGTTCGAGGAGAGAGGTATGAAACAGCTTTCTGATAAGCAGTCTCGCATCATAAATTTCCTCCACCGCTTTCTACATGAGCAGGGTTACCCGCCCACCATCAGGGACATCCAGAGCGGGTGCCAGATAAGCTCCACATCGGTGGTGGAATACAACCTGAGGATCCTGGAGCGGGAGGGGCATATCCGAAGGGCCCGGGAGATTTCCCGCGGCATTGAGCTGGGGGTGCGGCGAGTCGTGCGCGTACCTATCGTCGGACACATCGCCGCCGGCGAACCTATACCCGTGCCCACCTCCGATAGCTGGAACATGGAGGAGTTGGATTCTCTGGAGCTCACCGAGGAGCTCACCGGGGGTAAAGAGGGGGTCTATGCCCTCAGGGTGAAGGGAACATCGATGATCGATGCCCTGATCGGAGAGGGAGACCTGGTGCTGATGCAGCATGCGGCTACCGCAGAGAACGGGGAGATGGTCGCCGCATGGCTGAAGCGAGATGGGGAGGCTACACTTAAGCGGTTTTACCTGGAATCAGGGCGAGTCCGCCTGCAGCCGGCCAATGAGGATATGCCACCCATATACGTCGACCCGAAGGACGTGTTAATCCAGGGGAGGGTCATCGGTGTCCTCCGAAAACTGTAGTGAATGCGCTAACGCTGGGGCTCGACGATGACCTTCATGGACTCCTGGGCGGCAGCGACGAGCTGAAAGCCCAGTCCCGTCTCCGCCAGGCTCAGGCGGTGGGTTATCATCTCGCCAAAGCGTACCCTGCGACTGCGGATCAGTTCCAGCGCCGTTGCATAGTCGTCAGGGCTACCAGCATAGGATGTGGTAAGCGTTATATCGTTCTTGTAGAAGAGCTGGGTCACCGGTACGGGTAGGGTTACAGAGGGCTCTGTCGCTGCAAAAAAGAGAACTGTGCCCCCGCGCTCCACTGAATTTAGCGCCTGAGCCAGGGCAGATGGCGCTCCGGTGCATACCACCACCAGATCAGCGAGGCGACCCTCGTTTAGCTGGCGAAGGCGAGGCGGCACATCCTCGTCCGCATGGATAGTGGAATCGGCCCCAAACCGCTTCGCCGCCTCCAGTCGATATGGCGTTATGTCAGTAGCTACAACACGAGATGCCCCCAGCTTAACCGCCAGTTGAACATGAATCAGCCCGGCAATGCCGCTCCCGATGACGAGCACGCTCTGTCCCGGCTGGAGGCGCGCTATCATCTGCCCGCGCAGCACGCAGGCCAGCGGCTCAGTGAAGCATGCCTCCTCGAAGGACACCTCATCGGGCAAGCGAAACACCCCCCGGTCAACATTGATTGCGGGCAGCCGCAGGAACTCGGCGAAGCCACCCGGGTCGAAATGCGTACGTCTCAGCGTTTCGCAGACGGTGTGATGGCCGCTGAGGCAATAACGACAGGTATTACAGGGGACATGATGGGCCGCAGTGACGCGGTCTCCTTTTGCAAACTCCCCCTCCAGTCCTCCCCCTAGCTCGACGACAACGCCGGCGATCTCGTGGCCCAGAACCAGGGGAGCCCTGGGGACACGATCCCATTCCATCACATCGCTGCCACAGATGCCGCAAGCTTCCACCCGCACCAGAAGCTCGCCGGGGCCGATCCGTGGCACGGGCATCTCCTCCAGCCGCACATCGTTGTTATTGTAATAAACCGCGACACGCACGATGATTTTCCCTTTCGCCTAACCTCTCATCGCTTAACCGCCTGGCAAATCCATTTCACCAGCATCGGCGCAAATCATTTTACGAACCGCCCATCGTCCTTCGATGCCGATAGCTTATGCACATTGCTCTCAAGCCACCCTATTTTCTCCGCTGCTCTTATGTCAAACTCTGGGACATAGGGTTTAATATCCAAGAGAGGGGTTCCATCTACAATATCCACATCCTGAATATGCAGAATGTTAGCATCAATCCCGATAAGACGCACTATCGAGATGCCGATTGGGTTTGGTCTCCCCTGAGCCCGGGTGGCAAAGATACCGCGAGCTTCACTATCCATATACGGCTTCACCCTCAAGGACGCTCCCTTAGACAGGTGAAAGTGGTATATCAGAATGATATGAGAGAAGCCTTCAACATCTTTTATGCCCTCAGCGTATTCCGGGAATACCTCGACCGTCCCATCGATACCCTTAGCGCCTGCAGGCTGTATTGGTGTCCCCTTAGGTTCCTTGAAAGGAGAATGGATGACTCCGACCGACTTGTACTTTATCTCATTCACTCTTACAGTTGTCCTATAATCACAGCTCCTGTAGGGATTCTCCACCCCCAGCGGGCCCGGCACATGACCCCTCAGGCCGATACCGGTGGCCGGCGGTTGGCCCAGGGACGCGCCTCCTCCATCTGCGCGGCAAGGCGGAACAGCGTCGCCTCATCCCCAAAGCGCCCGATAAAGTGGGTGCCCACTGGCAGCCCCTCGGCATTCCAGTACAGGGGCACCGACATGGCGGGCTGTCCGGTGACATTGCAGATCGGCGGGAAAGGCATGTACTCTACCGCACGATCCAGCCACTTCAGGAGGTTCTCCGGCGGAGAGTCGAAGGTGCCCAGTGGTACTGGCGGCTCGGCCAGCGTCGGGGTGAGCCATATATCATAGTCGACGAGGAAACGCCCCATGTTACGGGCAATCTGCTGGAGCAATGTCACTGCGATGAGATAGGACGATGCGCTAACCTGGCGACCCCTCTCGCAGAGGGCCCAAGTGCTGGGTTCAAACTGGTCCGGGGTGGCAGTCCGGCCAGTTAGAAGGGCATAGCCATCCACGGCCATGGCCGCACCTGCCGCCCACACAGTGAGGAACGTCTGCACCACCATCTCACCGACTATGGCCGGGGACGCCTCTTCCACATCGTGGCCGAGATCGGCGCACAGACCTGCCGCCTCGCGCACCGCGCGAACGCAGTCGTCATGTACCTTTCCACCGGTGAAGGCCTCGGTGGTAAAGGCGATACGCAGCCTCCCAGGGTCGTCGCCCACCTCCTCAAGGAACGGGCGCGCCTGCGGCGGCGCCCAGTAAGGGTCGCCGATATCGGGGCCAGCGGTGGCATCCAGCAGGGCAGCACTGTCCCGCACCGAGCGGGTTAGAGCGTGGTCGATAGCAAGCCCACCGAGAATATCGCCGTAGTCTGGGCCGGCTGGGGTGCGCGCCCTGGTCGGCTTCAGCCCGAATACGCCGCAGCATGAGGCCGGAATCCGTATCGATCCACCACCGTCGTTGCCATGCGCCGCGGGAACCATACCCGCGGCCACTGCGGCGGCAGAGCCCCCGCTGGAGCCGCCCGTGCTGTAGTCAGTGTTCCAGGGATTGCGGCTGGGGCCGAACAGAAGCGGCTCGGTTGTCGGGACGAAGCCGAATTCCGGCGTGTTAGTCTTCCCCAGTATGATGAGTCCGGCACGCTTAAGCCGTGCCACAAATTCACTGTCATGATCGGGCACAAAGTCGCGCAGGAAGGTTGACCCCGACGTCATCCGCACCCCGGCGTAAGCGGCAAATATGTCCTTGAGCAGGTAGGGCACGCCGGTAAAGGGTCCATCGGGTAGCTCTCCGCTGGCAGCGGCGCTCGCCTCCTTAAACATCGGCGTTACCACCGCATTGATGGTCGGGTTCAGACGCTCGATCCGCTCTATAGCGGCATCCACGAGTTCGATGGGCTTTACCTCTCTACGCCGCACCATCTCGGCCTGCGCGGTGACATCGAGTTCGACGAACGTATCCTGTTTCGCCATATTTGTTCCCCCTTTCTTAATAGGATGAATACGCTAATTCCATATAACAGCCCTACAGGTGAACTTGTTAAAATTATACTTTCCTGTTCTCCACACATCACCGACAGCAAACCTGAACAGCGTTTTTCAGCCCGATCACGCTGGTGTCACAAGCCCATTTTCAGCAATGACCTGCTGGTACCAGAGCGCGCTATCTTTAGGAATGCGCCGCTGGGTCTCGTAGTCCACCCAGACAATGCCAAAGCGCTGCGTGTAGCCCCTGTTCCACTCGAAATTATCAATGAGCGACCAGACAAAATAGCCCGCCAATGGAATGCCGCACTCAATGGCACGATGGGCAGCCATAAAATGCTGGCGCAGATAGCTCAAGCGCCGCTGGTCCCGTATACGTCCGTCGCCGCCGGGACCATCCGAATAGCTCGCACCGTTCTCGGTGATATAAAGCCTCCCCGGCTGATACTCAAAATACAGCCGGTTCAGCAACCGGTAGAGTCCATCGGGTTTGACCGGCAAGCCCATCTCGGTGCACTCCACGTCGGGCTCCGGGGAGACCGGCGACCGGTTCTCGCCTTCATCTTGCAGCACTATAGCAGTGTAATAGTTTACCCCCAGGAAATCGGTGGGGGCGGCGATGGCATCCAGGTCGCCTGGCTGGATAAAGGTCAGGCCCTCGGGAGGTAAATTGCCGGCGGCGATGTGCTCGGCCACGAGGTCAGCGGGGTAGTGGCGTCCATAAAGCGGGTCCAGATACCAGCGGTTTGAGTTGCCGTCTAATTGACGGGCGGTATGAAGGTTGGCAGCAGCGGATGAGGCAATCACAATGGGAATGAAGAATAGGGTTATACCAACCTCTGCATCGGGGCTGTTGCGGCGCAGCACCGGCACTGCCCAACCATGGGAGAGCAGCAGATGGTGAATGACCTTGAGTGAAGCCTCGGCATTTATCAGCCCAGGTGCATGTTCGCCTTTTTGATATCCCATAACCGCTACCGCAAACGGCTCGTTGTGGGTAATCCAGTGGTTCACCCGGTCCCCAAGGTGGCGGCTCAGGATATCGGCATACTCGACGAAGGCTTCGGCCGTCGAACGTGCCGCCCATCCACCCTCGTCTTGCAGAACCTGCGGCAGGTCCCAGTGATACAGAGTGGGAAAAGGCTGGATTCCTGCCTCCAGCAGCCCATCCACCAGGCGGCTGTAGAAATCAATCCCCGCCTGATTCACTTTCCCCCGTCCGGCGGGAAGTATGCGGGGCCAGGACACGGAGAAGCGATAGGCCTCAAGGCCAAGCTCCTTCATCAGGGCAACGTCTTCGTGCCAGCGGTGGTAGTGGTCACAGGCCATATCGCCGGTGCTGCCATCTTCAATGGTGCCAGGGGTGTGGGAAAAGCGATCCCAGATCGATTCGCCCTTACCATCCTCATTCCACGCACCCTCTATCTGGTACGCTGATGTGGCTGCTCCCCAGATAAAGCCATCGGGGAAGCTAATAAACCCAGGATGCATTAAAGCTCCTCCTCTTTTACCACTGAAAAATAGCAAGCACCATCCGCGTCGATGCACGCGACTTCGCCCTTTACGCCAGTCGCTTTAAGCCCGCGCCTTTTTCGGACGATCCCCCTCCTCAACCGCTCGCCGCAGAAAGATGAATTATCTACAGCGTTATTTGGAGGTCGCCGTTGCTCTGCTCAACCGTATAGCACTTCAAAGGATTCTTGGCCGCACCGCTGATGTTCTTGCCATCAAGGTCATAGGTAGAATGGAAGAGACTGCAGCAGCGAAGCTTGGCCTCACCGGGTACCGGGTCAAGCTTGCGCCCGAAGTGCGTGCAGCGGTCCTCAAAGGCGAGATAGCGGTCATCCTCGGTTCTCAGCAGGAGAACAGGTTTGGGAAGTCCGCCGCCTTTGAGATAGACTGCATCCCCCTTGGGCAGGGGCTCAGGCACCTGGCTGAGCTTTACCTTCACCTTGTTCCCCTTAAGGCTCCACAGGTTGGTGCTCAACGGCTTGGTCTCGCAGATCCCCAGCATGGCTTTGAAAATGCTCATAGCCCTCCTCCTTTCTAAGCAGTCTTCGTACTATCGTATATTCCTTGGGCCTCTTCCGGGGTGGCATTTTCGTGAATGATGGCGCGCAGCGCACGGATCATTGCCACCGGATAGTCGTTCTGCCACACGTTCCTGCCCAGGTTCACTCCCACCGCCCCCCTCTGAATGCCATCGTGAACGAAATCGAAAACCTCACGCTCGGTATCCACCTGAGGCCCGCCCGCCATAACCACCGGAACCGGACAGCCCGCGGTAATCTTCTCAAAGCCTTCACACCAGTAGGTTTTTACCACACGTGCGCCGAGCTCGGCGGCGATGCGAGAGCACAGAGCAAGGTAGCGGGCGTCTCGCTTCTCCATCTCTTTGCCCACAGCGGTAACCGCCATCACCGGGATGCCGTATTTCTCACCCTCATCGACCAGCTTGGACAGGTTCAGCAGCGATTCACGCTCATAGTCACTGCCGACAAAGATGGAGATGCCTATGGCAGCCACATTAAGCCGAATAGCCTCCTCCATGGAGGTCGTGATACCTTCATTGGCCAGGTCTTTCCCCACCATGCTGGTGCCCCCGGAAACCCTGAGGATGACCGGCTTAGCGCTATCGGGATCTATCGATGAGCGCAATACACCCCGGGTAACGAAAACGGCGTCGCAGTAAGGGAGGAGCGGCTTTAGAGTATCGCTCGGTTTCTCCAATTTTCGGGTAGGCCCCTGGAAATACCCGTGATCGATGGGCATAAAAAGACAGCGGCCGTCCGATTGGATAAGCTGCGCCATGCGGTTTTTCATTCCCCAATCCATGCTGAGAATCCCCCTTTTCAAGCGGTGTGTCCGTAGTTTACTGATTCGATTGCGGTTAGTCAAGTTGCCGAATTGACTCATAATTATTGTTACCGAAAGTGGTATCATTGCCTCAAAAAAAGTGTTACCAAAAGGAGGAGCATGACGA
>DAOUEU010000163.1:0-15434 GCA_034430255.1 Dehalococcoidia bacterium
ACGATTAGCATGTACCCGGCGAGGACGCAAAGGTCAGGGCCGGGACGAGAACCCTCAAGCTTCCGCATCGCCTCTTTTTCGAACTCCCCCCTCCATCCCTCAACATTGCTTTTCTTTGACCTTTTAGACGATAGGCAGATGAGCGGTATCCGGTAGCTCTTGACCAGTTCGAAAAAGAGGTCACTTTCCGCGGTCTCCCCGGGCTCGCGATTGCTGAAGACAAAGGTAATCTCTGCCTTTATCTCACCTTCCTCTATGCTGTGCCAGACTGCTCGAAGAAGGTGGCGTGCTGCTTCATCCCTCCCGGTGGAAAACCATCCGATGCGATAGTCGCCCTTTAGCTCTTCAGCCATAGATTAGCTCATGCTGAATTCGGTCTAGTCACCCTAAGCGCCTTTACCAATTTAACCCGGGTGCTCTGCAGGTGAGTCCAGGGGGTAGTCCTATGCCCCATGACCCTTCCCTTTGCCAGGGAGGTGAGGAACTGGTCCCTGTCGTTGAAACTTGGCATCTCCATGTAGGCGTTGCCAATCTCGCCAGGTGTATGGGCATCGCTGCCGGCACTGGCGAGAAGCCCGTGCGCCTGAGCGAAGCGCTCAGCCCTGACAGAGTATCGGAGCAACATGAGGCGTGAATTGAGCACCTCTATTATGTCAATGTAGGGCAGTATTTCATCCATGGTTTGACGATGAATGGTGGATCTCCGCAGCCGGTCGAAGGGGTGGGGGATGCCAACCAGCCCGCCCTGCTCCTTGATCCTGCGTGCCGTCTCCTCCGCGGGAAGCCCCTTAGGGACCTCCTCTGATAGAAAGTAACCGATGATCTCTCCAGAACTGGTTTGAATCTCATCGCCCACGATAACCTGGAATGGGGCGATCCGCTGCATCTTTACGGCACCGGCTATGGTATTGTGGTCGGTTATGGCAATGCAGTTGATTCCAATCTCGAGGCAGCGAGCGATAACCTGCTCCAGCGATGTATTGGAGTCACCGGAGTAAACGGTGTGGAGGTGTAGGTCGGCTCTTATCAAGGGGATTCGCCTTTGCCTTCCAGTTCTTGCTCAGGGATAGTCTGGAGCTGGCTTATCTTGAGCTCAGCGGCATTCAATTGCTCATTGCATATCTTGGCAAGCCTCATTCCATCCTCGAAGAGGCCGATGGCCTCCTCCAGTTTTAGCCCGCCTCCCTCCATGGTTTGTGTTATATTCTCTAGTCGCTTTAGCGCTTCTTCGAAGGAAAGCCGTTCATCCATGCCTGGAGTCCTTTCTTGAATCCAGTGACTCTGCTGCTAAATTGGCCATCGCTCACTTTAACCTGGATGGCATCGCCGCGCTGAACCTGGTCGATGTGGCAAATAACCTCACTGGTGGCGGAATGCTGCACCAGCGCGTAGCCGCGTCCCAGGGTGGCGAGCGGACTCAGCGAACCGAGCTTCAGCTCTTGACCACGGAGTTTCTCCCGACTTATGTTGGTGAAGTTTCTAAGGTGTATTGAGGTAACCCTGGTAAGATCGTCGATGCGCTGGCGATACTGCCCTAGCTCCCTTGAAAGGGCGGCCACCAGCGTCCTGCTGAGGGATTGGAGGCGGGCTTCGAGTTCGGCACGTTGGGGAACGGCAAGCTCCGCTGCCGCTGAGGGAGTGGGCGCACGCTTGTCAGCGACAAAATCGGCGATTGTGAAATCGGTGTCATGGCCTACCCCACTGACCACTGGTGCCCTGCTAGCATATATAGCACGCGCCACCTTTTCATCATTAAAAGCCCATAGCTCCTCAAGGGACCCCCCACCGCGCGCCAGGATCACCAGGTCGATTCCCTCGGTACGGTTTATAGCATCGAAGGCCTGAACGATGCCCGGTGCTGCAGCATCCCCCTGCACCTGGGTTGGAGCAAGAACGAGCTCAACGAGGGGATAGCGCCTGCTTATTATATTGATGATATCATGGAGTGCGGCGCTATCGGGCGAAGTGATCACTCCGATACGTCTGGGGAATGAGGGTAGAGCTCGCTTTCGCGCCTGCTCGAATAGCCCTTCATCTGCCAGTTTTGCCTTGAGGCGCTCAAACTCAAGCTGAAGCATGCCCACCCCTTCCGGTTGCACCACATCAACATAGAACTGAAGGGCACCGGAGACTTCATAGATGGAAATGCGCCCGTGCGCCACCGCCGCCGACCCATTTTCCAGAGCGACGGCCAGTTTTGGTCTGAAGAACACACACCGCAACTGGCTGGCCTCGTCCTTAAGTGTAAAGTAGAGGTGCCCTGCTGCTGACTCCAACAGATTGGAGATCTCGCCGCTGATCCAGAGGTCGGCAAGAAGTGTGTCGGACTCCAGGAGTTCCCGCAGGTACCCGGTTACCTCGGCTACCGAATAGACCTTCATCTAGCTTTCCCGTGTTATGTATTCTCCGGTGCGCGTATCCACGCGAATGATATCACCTTTATTTACGAAAAGGGGAACCTGGATGGTGATGCCTGTCTCCAGCCTGGCGGGCTTGTTCAGATTGGTTGCTGTATCCCCCCTGAATCCGGGTTCAGTTTCCACAACCTCCAGCGCTAATGAGTTGGGTAGTTCCACGTCTATCGGTTGGTCCTGGTAGAAGAGCAACTCCAGTGATACTCCTTCCTTGAGATAATTTATGGCATCGCCGAGCTGCTGCCTATTGAGCATGGTCTGCTCGTAGCTTTCCGTGTCCATGAAGTAAAAAAGGTCGCCGTCGCTATAAAGGTATTGCACTACGTGGCGGTCTAACCTGGCTCGGTGGAATTTCTCGCCCGCCTGGAATGTGCGCTCGGTGGTGTGACCTCCGCGGATGTCGCGAAGCTTCAGCCTGACCTGAGCACTGCCCCGCCCTATCTTGATATGCTGCCAGTCAATGATCTGATAAAGCTCACCCTCCAGCTCGATGGTAATCCCTTTCTTAAGCTCGCCTGTGCTGATCATTTTCCTAAACTACTCCTTAGATTTTGTTGTGATACCTTATAACTTACAGTATCTAGTTAATTCCTCATAGTGAACTTGGTGGATAGAATCGTGCAGGGCGATGTTTCTGAAATCTCCGTCCCCTTTGAATCATAGTGCGCCTAATGATGAAGAGGTACCAACCCGCATGTGTAGGCTCAAGTGATCCCTCTTGGCAAATTAACTGCCTCAAAGCTTCATTGTAATCATCATAAACAGCATATCCTCTATTATTGGCAGCCGCTCCTGCTATTTGAACTATTCTATTCTCACCGAGCATGTGACTTTTCTCCTACGTGTTCTCGTTTTGCCGATGCCAATTAGCTCAGCAGGTCACTCTATCTTCCTCGCGTTGGAGAGCACCTTAACTCTCCCCTGCTCCAAGATTACTACGTCCTCGATCCGCACCCCGCCCCAGCCATTTATATAGATGCCGGGCTCTATGGTAAAGACCATGTCCTCGGCTAGCACGTCTTCGGAGCCTCTTCCCAGGTGTGGCGCTTCGTGGGCGGCTAACCCGATGCCGTGCCCCAGTCCATGACCAAAATTCTCACCGTAGCCCCCCTGTTCTATAACTGTTCTCGCTAGGCTGTCCGCCTGCTCCCCACTCATCCCCGCCTCGATGGTGGCGATGGCGGTGAGCTGGGCACCGAGGACAAGATCATATATTTTGTTAAAGCTTTTACTCCCATTTCCTGGGCAGATGGTTCTGGAGAGATCGCTGGAATAGCCGTCAACGCGAGCGCCCATGTCGATGACCACAGGTTCACCGGAAAGCATGGCGCGGTCAGTGGGATGGTGATGTGGGAGGGCAGAATTGGGGCCTGAGGCAACTATCACATCGAAGGGGACACCTTCGCTGCCCTTTTCCCTGAGCAACCTCTCTATTTGCCATGCTGCCTCTTTCTCGGTCATCCCGGGACGTAGCAACGACGTAAACTCCTTAAAAGCGTCATCTGAGATCTCCACCGCCTTCAGTATAAATTCCCTCTCCCCGTGATCCTTCACAGCACGCAGAGATTCCACTATTCCTTCGGTGGGCACTATTTCGCTTTTTGAGCCTGTGGCTGCTACCAGCTTTCTATATGTGGCAATGGAGAGGTCGTTTGCCTCCACACCGACTCTTTTTACCTCCAGGGAGGATATAAGTTCAGGTAGCCACTTCGAAGGGTCTCCCTCGGTTTTAAAAGTTACGAAATTAGGAGCCTGGCTCTTCGCCTGCTCGATGTAGCGGAAGTCGGTGGCCAGTATGGCACTCTTCTCTGATATAAGGAGGAATCCAGCCGAACCGGTGAACCCGCTTATGTAGCGGCGATTCTCTTTCTGAGATATCAGGCTGGCATCAAGCCCCGCTTCTCCATTGACAAAAAGCCGCTCGCGCAGCCTATCCAGGCGATGGCTCATTTACTCTCTTTCGATCTGGTGACCAGTATCTCCAGGGCGTCGATATAACCCTGTATACCTTTACCGGTGATCTGCTTCTGGGCGATGGGCAAGATAACTGACTTATGCCGCCACTCCTCCCTGGCGTGGATATCCGATAGGTGCACCTCGACCACGGGGAGGGTGCTATCTTCGAGGGCGTCCCTCAGCGAGAGGCCGTAGTGGGTGAGCGCCCCGGGATTTATGATGATGCCTGCTGCTTCTGGTATTTTGGCCTGGATAAAGTCGATGAGTGCTCCCTCGCTATTCGACTGGAAGGACAGAATTTCTGCGCCAAGTTCCTTGGCCTTTTTTGTCACCAGGGACTCAAGCTCAGCGAGGGTCTGGTCGCCATAAATGGCGGGGTCTCTCTTACCCAGCATGTTCAGATTCGGCCCGTGGATCAACAGGATTTTCATACTATTCCCCGTCTTTCCGTGCCCTGGGATGGGCTGCCAGATATACCTTTCGCGCCTGGCTCTGTGTGACATGGGTATAGATCTGGGTGGTTGCGAGGTTGGCATGGCCCAGAAGCTCCTGAACAACCCGCAGGTCGGCGCCACCATCGAGGAGATGGGTAGCAAAGCTATGGCGCACCATGTGGGGGAATACCCTTTTACCAAGTCCTGCCGCTATGGCATATCTTGAGATTGCCTTCTGCAAGAAGCGCGCCGATAGCCTTCTGCCGTATCGATTGATAAACAGGGCGTTAGTACTTGAATTACCCTGTAGTTCACGGCGGCCTTCATTAATATATCGTTCGAGGGCGGTGGCTGCCGGCTTGCCGATTAGCACCATCCGCTCCTTGGAGCCCTTGCCCCAGACGCGAACCTCATGCGCTTCAATATTGACGTTTCCCAGGTCAAGGCCCACTATCTCGCTTACCCTTAGCCCGGAGGCATAGAGGAGCTCAAGCATCGCCTGGTCTCGCTGCCCTTGGGGGGTGGTGGAATCGGGCGCCTCTAGGAGTCGGACGACCTCGTCGCTAGATAGGAAGGAGGGCAATCTCTTTTCAAGCTTGGGAGAGGAGACGGTGAGCAGTGGGTTTGAGGATGTGAAGTTACGCTGCATCAGATAGAAGTAGAAAGAACGTAGTGCGCTCAGTTTGCGGGACAAGCTGGATTTCTCAAAACCCTGCTCCTGTAGTGAGGCGATATAGCGCCGCAGCAGTTTTCGATCTACATCCTCCAGAGTGGCAACATTCTCCATATTAAGGAACTCCAGGAAGTGGCGCAGGTCATGGATATAATTACGTACCGTGTATGGTGAAGCATGGCGCTCCACCTCAAGGTAGCGTGTGTAGTTATTAAGCAGTTTCTCCACGCTTTCCTTACTTTGGATTAGCGGGATCATATCTTGAGAGCCTCCCTCTCCAGCTCATCTGCTCTGCCGCTGAACTCACATTTTGTGCATCTTGCCATCGTCTTGCCTCGCATCACCAGCAGCCCACCGCACTCAGGGCATGGCTGTGAGATAGGCCTGCCGCCCGTGGTGAAATCGCAATCGGGGTAACCTGAGCAGCCGTAGAAGGTGCGCTTTTTCCTGTTCTGCCGCACAACCAATTCGCTGCCACATTTGGGGCAGGCGACGCCAATTTTTACCAGGAGCGGTTTTGTGTTCTTGCATTCCGGGTAGCCTGAGCAGGCTATAAACCTTCCATAGCGTCCCAGCTTAATCACCATAGGTCTGCCGCATAGTGTGCAGATCTCGTCAGTGGGTTCGTCCGCTATCTTGACCCTTTCCATTTTTTCTTTTGCCGACTGCAGCGCCTTTTCAAAGGGGTCATAAAACTCCTCGAGGAAGGGGACCCACTCCCTCTCCCCTTGGGCGATCCGGTCTAGCCCCTTTTCCATCTGAGCAGTAAACCCAAAATCCACGATGTCGGGGAAATGCTGGCAAAGCATATCGCTCACCAGAAGCCCGAGCTCCGTGGGGTAGAACCTGCCACTATCCTGCTCCACGTAACCCCTCTCCTGAATGGTGGCAATCGTGGGGGCGTAGGTTGAAGGTCGTCCGATCCCTTTCTCCTCCAGCGACTTGACCAGGGTTGCCGCTGTATAGCGGTGCGGTGGCTGGGTAAAATGCTGCTCTGGTAATAGTCCCAGGAGCTTAAGTGGCTCGTCTCTGGCTAACTCGGGGAGGGGAGGCTTCTCCTTTTCCACCTCAGCCTCATCCCTTCCCTCGCTATAGAGGACAGTAAAACCGGGGAACTTCATAGTGGAACTGGTAGCCCTAAGCAGATAGGGTTTTTGTCTTTTTTCACCCGTTGCCTCTATATCTACCGCGGTGGTATCGAGTATGGCGGGGGACATCTGGCTAGAGACCATCCGCTTCCAAATGAGCTCATAGAGCCTGAATTGATCCCTGGTGAGATAGCCCTTAATCGCTTCAGGTTCCCGCCCTATCGAGGTAGGCCGGATAGCCTCATGGGCCTCCTGGGCTCCCTTAGCCTTCTTGCTGAAGATACGAGGGCGGGTTGGCAGGAACTTAGCGCCATATTTTTCCCTGATGTATTTGCGCGTTTCCTCCAGTGCTGTGGGGGCCACCCTGACCGAATCGGTGCGCATGTAAGTAATCAGTCCTACCGATCCCTCTTTGCCTATTGGCAAGCCTTCGTAGAGCTGCTGGGCGAGTGCCATGGTGCGCTTGGCGCTGAGACGAAGTTTGCGCCACCCTTCCTGCTGCAGGGTGCTGGTGGTGAAGGGTGGCGCTGGCTGGCGAGCCACATCCTTTTTCCGCACCTGTGCCACAGTGTAGCTTGCATGCTTGAGCTGGGAGACAATCCTTTCCGCCTCCTCGCTGCTTCCAATATTGATCTTCTTACCATCGACAGAACCGATAAGAGTAGCAGTAAAGCCTTCTTTGGTGGCGACCTTTTCAAGCTGGGCATCGATGGACCAGTACTCCTGTGGTATGAAGTTCTCGATCTCCCGTTCCCGGTCAACGATCATTCTTAAGGCCACCGATTGTACCCTTCCTGCTGAAAGCCCGCGTCTCACCTTCTGCCCCAGTAGGGGGCTTATCTTATAGCCGACCAGTCTATCCAGGATGCGGCGTGCCTGCTGGGCATAAACCATGTCCATGTCGATATCCCTGGGGTGTCGAAAGGCTTCTACCACCGCCTCCCCGGTGAGTTCATGGAAAACCACCCGCTTAACTGGCATACTGTCCAGCTTGGCTGCCTGAACCAGGTGCCAGGAGATGGCCTCACCCTCACGATCGGGGTCGGTGGCGAGGAATATCGCGGTAGTCTCCTTTGCTGACTCCTTTATTTCCTTTATCACCGCTCTCTTCTCATGGGGAACCTCATACCTGGGGGTGAAGCCCCTTTTTACATCAACCCCTAAACTCTTCTTGGGCAGATCTCGCACGTGTCCCACTGAGGCTTTCACAATATAGCTGCTACCCAGCATCCTGCTAACCGTCCTGGCTTTAGCTGGAGATTCGACGATGACTAAATTTTTCGTCACTATTCCACCTTAATCCGGTAGTCCGCCCTGGCCTCACGGGCAATGATATAGTTCATACTGCCAACCTGCTTTACCATTCCTTTAAGCTCCATCATAGATAAGGCGCTTGAGACTGTAGCGATAGGGAGGCGTGACTGGTGTCCCACCTCATCGATATGGGTTGGCTCCGGGGAGAGATTGCTCAAGATCTGCAAAATTATGGACTCGGTCTCCGTAGCGGGAACCAGTTCCTTCACCTCAATTTGTTTTACTGCCATTGTGAGGTTGAGTTCCTCAAGTATATCATTAGCCCCACTCACCAACTTTGCCCCATCCTGAATCAATCGATTGGTTCCCCGACTCGCTGCGGAGAGCACACTCCCGGGAACAGCAAAGACCTCGCGGTTTTGCTCCAGAGCATGGCCTGCGGTGATAAGGGCGCCGCTTACTTCTCCAGCCTCCACCACTAAAACCCCAAGGCTAAGCCCGCTCATGATCCTGTTTCTTCGAGGGAAGTTCTCTCGCCTGGGAGTTGTTCCCAGGGGAAATTCGCTTATGAGCGCCCCGTTCTCCATAATCTGGCGTGCCAGTTTCACGTGATCTCTGGGATAGACGATATCCAGGCCGCAGCCGAAGACTGCGATGCTCCGTCCCCCGGAATCCAGGGCAGCGCGGTGAGCGGTAGCATCGATCCCTTTGGCCAGGCCGCTAATGATGGTGATCCGGTTTCGCGCTAGATCGCCTGCGATTTGTTCACTAACCTCCCTCCCGTAGAATGTAGGTCGGCGGGTGCCCACTACTGCCACTGACAAATCATCCTCTGGTGTAAGATTTCCCCTGACATAGATCACCGGGGGAGGTTCGTAAATTTCCTTAAGTCTAAAGGGGTAGGCCTTATCTTTAATGGTGAGTACAGTTACCTTGTAACGCTCTAGCTTCGCCATCTCGTCATCAAGGGAGATCTTGGGGCGATTTGATATGACCGACTCGATGGAGCGATTGTCCAAGCCGGCCATCTCGAGCTCGGTGGCACTTGCCTGCCAAGCACGCTCAAGCTTACCGAAATGGTGCTCGAGTCGTGAGAACCTGACCCGCCCGATACCCGGAATCAGGGTGAAACCTACCCAGTACTTCGTATCGCTCATAAGTTAGATTATTGTAGCACAGTCATTGGAGCAAGCCAAATACCCCTGCGATACGAAGCAGGGGTATTATGAGTAGATAGTGATATTCGGGGGGATAATTACGGGTCTTATTGAAGATAGCCTAATGGCGAGCGTGAGGTTTTTTTTAGTTTGGCGAAGTAGTCCCTGTTTTCTGCCTCCCACTTCTTAAGCACGCCACGCCCCATCTGCCTGAAGCGGAAATTCACCCACTGTCCCTTAAAGAACAGTTTGGTCATGTTGACCCGCGAGTAGTAGCTTCCCAGTGCTTGTACGGTTTGGCGCTGCATCTCCAGGGGCGATAGATTGTCAGGCCAGTGGACCACATGACCACCATCGAATAGTTTCCAGTCGGTGGGAAACCTGTCTGTGACGAATCGACCACTGCTCTTTACTGCGGTGTATAGCTTGCTGCCCAGTATTGGGACCAGAATACAGAGCTGAAGGCTGTCTATTCCCAGCCTATGGTAGATGTCGGTATAGCCATCCGATATGAACATCCCGTGTACTTTAATGCCGTACTTGTGTAGCATATCGATGCAGAAACTGATGTCCTCCGGGTTTTGTTTCTTATTATATTTCTTCAGTACCTCCGGGTTTAACGACTCGAACCCGATACACAGTTGACTGCAGTTTGCTCGGGACATCAGTGCCACCAGTTCCTCATCCTTGGCCACATCTGCCCTGACCTGAGCTATCCACTTAGGTGTTATCTTATTCTCTATCATCTTCTCCAGCAGGTCCCTTATCCTGGCCTTATTAGCATCGAAATTGTCGTCATAGAAGAAGATGCGCCGGTGCTTGATCCGCGATATCTCTTCGATTACGCTCTCCGTGGAGCGGTGGCGGTATTTCCTGCCGAACATAGCGGTGACGGAGCAGAAGGTGCAGTTAAATGGACAACCCCTGGATGTAGAAACCGGAGTGATCGGCATGCGTTTCTTACTAATGTCCACACCATCCACTATAGAGAAATCGGGGAATGGTAGGTCGTCGAGGTTCTCCACCGGGCTGCCGTTAATAATCTTATCTCCACCATCCCTGACCAGATCGCAGATTACCGATTCACCCTCTCCTGTTACCACGTGATCTGCATATTGAACTGCCTCCTCGGGTAGAAAGGTGGCGTGGCTGCCGCCGATGATCACTCTCCCCCTGGGGTTGAGCTGCCTGAATTTCTCGGCTATATCATAACCGCGGGGGGCTGTAGATGTAATCATCGAGATACCGAGGACATCCGAGTCTTTAAGTCGGGAGTAGTCGATATCTTTGATATTCTCGTTATAGACGGTTACGTCGTGCCCATCGTTTTTAAGTATGGTGCCGAGGTAGATGGGTCCCAATAGGGGCAGGTGTTTAACAACAGCGCTGTAAAAATTATAGAATGGTGTCTTTGGCTCAACTAGGGATATCTTCATTTTTCCCTCCGGGTTCTTTGCTGAATTGGTGCATTATAACATAATATTCAATCGCTGGCAAGCTCCCTTCTTCGTACTAAACGATACGATATACCAATTCCGGTGGTCTCTTCTGACGTGACGCAGTGTTGGAAAAAAGAGAGGGGCTTTCGGTACTGGTCTGATGATGTGGCATATCTTCCAGTGCCATGACTGCAGCGAGCGAAAGGGTAGAAATGGGGCATGGAAGGTTTTTAAACGTTGGCATGATATCACTAGCGCCTCTTTTTAGCTCCGCAAATGTAGAGGGCGAAAAAAGCGGAGAGGGTGGGATTCGAACCCACGGTCGCCAAAGGCGACACGCGCTCTCCAGGCGCGCCTGATCGGCCACTCCAGCACCTCTCCGCGCTAGATATTAGGCTAGAGTTTTCAGCCTACTTGCTTTCCTCGATGTATTTTTTATGCTCTGGGCTGCTTAACAAAATGACAGGTGCCTTGGGCTCCACATAATTATCATTTTGATAGTCAACTAAGAGTTTGCCTATTTCTTGTAGTAGGGATGCCAAGCCTTCCTTAATCTTAGGGAGGTCATTTTTCAAATTTTCCTCAACATGCTTTCTAAACGCTTCCTGTCCCCATAAGTCAAATCGGCTGTTGATCATCCTAATTGCATCATTAGATTTCTTGATCACTTCCAACAATTGCTTAGGAAGCATGATATATGCGGTAGAAAGAATCAATTCTAAGCAGGCATTGTCAAAACGCACATTTGAAACATAGAATCTGGTTTTGTCCTTTTTGCTCGTCTCTTCGCTTTTCTTTACTGCATCAAGGATAATGTCAACTGATTCTATGTCATAGGATAGCTCAGACACTAACGCAGATAGCTTTGCTAAATTCACCTTTTTCTCAGAAGAAAGCAAGTCAATATTTCTCTCCGCTAGAAAATCGGCTACTGGGTTGTCTGCTCTTTCAGGATTTCCCTCCATATCTTTAAAATTTCCCTTTATCTCCTGCTTGAATTGACGAACCCCTGCTGGTGAACGGTTATATATTATGGTGGGGTATGGTTTTAGATCAAAGGGAATGTCCTCTTCGTGCTGAGCGATGAGGATTGTGCGCCTTTGTAATGTGTGCCTGACGCCCAGTTCATAGAATACATTGGGATTGTCATCGGTTAAATCAGCTATTACCGCCTGTGCTGTATTTAGGTCATTCACTATGGCTTTAATGATATTCTCCCTTTTTGCTCTCGAGCGCTCGCACTTATAGCCAAGCCCGCTTTCCTCAACCGCTGGCTTAACCACATCCTCAAATATCTCTGTCCATTCCTTCTCGGTGCACGATTTGGTATCTGAGAATGGCATAATTACATAGCATCTCTTTCTATTTTTCATCTCTCAACCTCCCACAACCGTAAAGTTCGAAAAAGCGGAGAGGGTGGGATTCGAACCCACGCTCGCTAAAAGCGAGACCGCTTTTCGAGAGCGGCACCATCAACCACTCGGACACCTCTCCCTTCACTATTATACATAAGTTAGTAATCAAACAGAAGTCTTCGTTTGTGAATTCGCTCAAAGCTATGATATAATCGCTCGAAGTAACCAGTTTAGGGGAAGCAAGTTTTGCTCTTGGTTTGGATTCAATTCGCCATCTGTATCCTGCTGATAGTATTTTTCGGGGCGAAGCTTTCTCGCAACGGAGATATCATTGCCGAGAAGACAGGTCTGAGTGGGATATGGGTGGGGCTTCTGCTTATTGCCGTGATTACCTCCCTTCCCGAGATAATCACCGGAGTCAGCGCTGTCACCTTGGTCGGCGGTAGGGCGGGGGCTGATCTGGCAATGGGGACTATCTTCGGCAGCAACGCGCTTAACCTCTTTATCGTCGCTATTTTAGACATTATGTATCGTTCCGGCCCCTTGCTCAGTATGGTGGCTCGCCGACAGGGCTTTTCGGCAGGACTGGGTATAATACTTATCGCTTTTGCCGGCGGGAGCATTATGCTCGGCACTAATGTATGGAATGGAGCGATAGGCTGGGTGAGCATCTACAGTGTGGTGCTCGTCCTGTTGTATATATGGGGATCACGTAGGATTTTTCGCTCTGAACGCGGGCAGGAGATAGAGGCCACTCCGATGCGGTATGAAAAGATATCATCGCGGAGAGCTTATCTGGGATTCGCCGTCTCAGCGCTGGTCATCATCGGTGCGGGGACATGGCTGGCATACATCGGGGATGAGATCGCTCGTGGCACCGGCTGGGATGAAACATTTGTCGGCAGCCTTTTCCTGGCGGTGACCACATCGCTCCCCGAGTTGGTGGTTTGCATCGCTGCACTGCGGATTGGCGCAACGGATATGGCCATCGCCGATGTGCTCGGCAGCAACATGTTCAACATGGGCATCGGCATATTCTGCTATGACATTTTCTCTCGAGGTAGCTCAATATTTTCCATGGTATCCCAGAGCAATGTCTTCACCGCTTGCATCGTCATTTTGATGACCTTTATCGTAATCGCCGGTCTCATCTCGCGCCCTGGCCGAGTAATGCCACTGAGGATAAGCTGGCATTCCGTGGCATTGATAATTGTCTATCTGGGAGGGGCATATGCTCTTTTCACCGAACCATGGAAGTGAGCCGAATGTTGTTTTCGCATCACGTTTGTAGTATGGTAAATAAGCCGATTTCAAGGCTCTATAGGGGGTTAATATGGCAAAACTGGTTAAGGAACTGATGAGCAATAAGTTTGTTAAGGTGTATGAGGATGACCAGATATTTGAGGCTGCGGCTAAGGTCGCTGAGGATCGTGAGACCTTGCTTGCCTGTGTGGTAGATAAAAATGGCAAGCTTGTCGGCATCATCACCCCCAGAGAATTATTGAAGGCGGCTGAGGTGTCCGGGTATAGGGGTGTTAGACACCCTTTCTTTTCGGGTCGTGAGGCGCTGCACCTGCTGAGCTCAGATTATGCGCGTGATATTATGAGTTCTCCGGTCAGTGTAAAGCCTGATGACGAGGTGCAAAAGGCGATCGACCTCATGCTCTATAATAACCTCTATGAGATTCCGGTAGTCGACAAAGATAGCAGGGTAGTCGGTGAGGTAAATTTCATGGACATAATTTCCCACTCTGTCTGGCAGCGCGATACAGGAAGAGAATAGTCAATGGAAATTGAGATATATTTTAAGTTTATACTTAGCTTCGCGTTGATCCTAATCGCCGCCCGACTGGGAGGGGAGATTGCGGAACGCTACCTCAAGCAGCCAGCGGTTCTGGGGGAACTGGTGGCTGGTATCGCAATATCACCATTTGCCCTCGGTGGGCTTATCTTCGGGAATGACCCCATAATACTGAACTTCGCGACTATCAGCGGTCAGTTCGTTGAAACTGGAGAGGCCGTCTCCGAATTCCATGTCATGGAGGTTATCTCCGAGCTGGCCGTTATCGCACTACTATTCGTGGCCGGCGTGGAGACCAATGTCAGGGATTTTGTAAGGCAGGGGAAAACCGGGACACTGGTAGCGGTGGGTGGGGTTATCCTACCCTTCGTATTTGGTTATTTAATCACCAAGCTCTTCTACCCCGATGGCCCTTCAACCGCGTGGCTATTCATGGGGGCGGTTCTGGTAGCCACCAGTATCGGGATAACGGTGAGGATACTGATGGATATGGGGAGGCTAAATACCAAGGCGGGGACAACTATACTGGTTGCTGCGGTTATCGATGACATCATCGGCATAGTGATCCTATCCGTTATCGCCTCGATGGCGTCGACGGGTACAGTGGAACCCCTGCAAATTGTTCGCATTACCCTGATAGGTTTTGCTGTCTGGTTGGCCCTGCTAATAATCGGGGTCAGGTTTCACAAATATATATCGAAGATATTCCTGAATCCGTTCAAGCGGTCGGGCACTATGCCTATAGTGGCAATTCTCATCGGCTTTCTTATTGCCTATCTGGTTACGCTGGTAGATTTACACCCAGTGGTGGGTGCATACGTGGCCGGGCTGATGTTCGCTGCCTGTGGAGAGAAAGAGGAGATAATCGAGAAAACGAGGCCTATAATGCTCTTCCTGGCCCCATTCTTCTTCTGCTATCTGGGAATGCAGGTCGATATGCCTCTTCTGGCCTCGGCTGCCTTGATCGCCTTTATCCTTATCGTTCTAGCTACAGTGGGAAAAGTAATCGGTTGCTACCTCCCTGCCAAGTTCGTGGGGCGACTTTCCAATACCGAGGCGATTATCGTGGGTGTGGGGATGGTGCCACGTGGAGAGGTGGGACTTATCGTCGCTGGTGTGGCCCTGCTGATCCCTGGGGCACTGGGAACCGGGGATATGGCAAGCCAGCTGTTTGGGGCTGCAGTGGCGGTTAGTCTGTTTACCACGCTAATCACCCCTACGATGCTGAAGCCCTTTTTCGGGAAGAAGTTGGCTAAGACCTGACCTTGCCTGATATCGTTGAGATATATAGGTGACCTACGGTATCGTTGATTTCGCTTTTTTAATATACCGGGAGCTCTACAGAGAAACAACATCGGATAAGTTTAGAGATAGCATCGACGCCATACTGTAGGTTTAAATAGGTATATATTAGACAGGGGAGTTCTCTGATGTAATCGGAGGCAGGGGTCTCTCCGACATGTCGGAGCAGAAATACATATCAGGGCGGATGAGTAGGAAATGTTACGATTGCTTTCCCCGAGGTTGACAGTTCAGCCAACACTTCGGCCTATAGCGGGTGCGCAATGTTGGGTTCAATGAGCCAGTGATAATGTGTCACTAACGTATCACTAATATACTTGACGGGTACACTGCCTTGCCACCAGCGCTACAAATGCAGTATACTAAAAACAGCCCCTGTAGCTCAGAGGATAGAGCACCAGCCTCCGGAGCTGGGGGCGAGCGTTCGAGTCGCTCCAGGGGCGTTGTTCTCAAAGAGGAGTACTGGAGCGGCACCGGGTTGCCATGGACTTGCGTCAACAGTACTGGGATACAATAGGGATACTAGCCAAGGAGATGGTTAAGAATGTTCATGATGCTGGC
>DAOUEU010000164.1:0-5376 GCA_034430255.1 Dehalococcoidia bacterium
TTTTTATACCTAGCTTAGTTAGATACCACATACTCTCTCCCTTCAGGTCTATAACCACAACTATCGGTGGTGGCTTTCGTCCTAGTTGTAAACTGTATTAAGTGCATGTACTTTCCTATGGGTCCAGAGTAGTAGAAACCATGAAGGCATTATTTAGTCATCCTCTATCACGCGGAAACACTTCGTGTGTGGGTACATGCTGTTGAAACCTAGCGTTCCGTCTCTTGTATGCCTTTAACCACTTTCTCCATAATTGTCAAGAGAATGTTTTGCTCCTTGACCGTTAGAGGGGACAGCATCAAACGAAAATGCTGTACCATGTATCTCTCAATAGTCTGGTAAAGCTCCCGTCCACTATCTGTGAGAGCTACACGAACAACCCTCCTATCTTCCGGATCGGGCAACCTCTGTGCGTACCCGTTATCCACAAACCAATCGACCATCCTCGTCGCAGTGCTGAACGGCACCGATAGTGCCTGGCCTAACTCACCCATTGTCATGTTAGTTACCCGATAGAGATTGAAGCTTGTACGATAAAAAAGGTTGCAATTTATGAAGCGATTAGGTTTATCTCCAATTTGTATCCCGTCAAGAAGATCTAGCAGTTGCTCAAGCTCCCTGGGCAACATAGCATCGAACTTCATCCCTATCTGTTGGAAGTCATGTACCAGACTGGCTATCCGGCTATCGTCAGCCTGTCGCTGAGAATCATCTACCATAATATTCCATAATAAAAATATTCTAAGATGGAAATATATCATAAACCCTGGTCAATTGTCAACCCCGTCACCACGAGTCCTGAAGTACTCGTCCTTGCTAAAAAACCGAAAACAACATAAACTAGTGTTATATAGCGGAGGTAGACACATGCTAGAGGTGGAAGATTTAACCATAGATGTTGGGGGTAGGGAGGTAATTCATGACGTTAGCTTCAACATCGACATCGGTGAGACACTTGCACTCTTCGGTCCCAACGCCAGTGGCAAGACCACATTGCTGATGGCGATTATGGGCTTCCCCCGCTACAAGGTAACCAGGGGGCGTATCCTCTTCAATGGGGAGGATATTACCCATTTGCCGGTGGATGAGCGTTCCCGGATGGGTATCGGCATCCTCTTCCAGCGCCCTCCGGTGGTTCGCGGCGTGAAGATGAGGGATATGGTACGGGCCTGCCTGGGCGGCAGGGAAGACGGTGCCGTTGTCGAGCAGCTTGCCGAGCAGGCAAATATGGTCGAGCTCCTGGATCGAGAGGTCAATTACGGGTTTTCCGGCGGCGAGGTCAAGCGTTCGGAGCTACTCCAGCTAATCGCCCAGAGCCCGGAATTCGTCCTGCTCGATGAGCCCGATTCCGGGGTCGACCTGGTGAACATCTCACTGGTCGGGGAAATGATCAACGAGCTTTTACAGAAGACCCATATGCGCAATAGAACCAGCTCCGGCCTGATTATCACACACACAGGACACATCCTGGACTATGTCAATGTTGACCGGGCCTGCGTCCTGCTCAATGGCGGCATCTGGTGTCGCGGAAATCCGCGGGAGATTCTGACCAGCATAAAGAGCCATGGGTACGAGGGCTGTGCCGTATGTCAGAAATAAAACGCCCTCGAGAAACGGAGGAAAGAAAACACCCTTCCCCCGGGGATAGCATCGACCTAGATGCCTACTCCCAAGTAGCAGAGGAACATCCGTATCAGGAAGACCCCTCTCGGCTTTCGCCTCAAGTAAAAGAGCGCATCCTGGATTCGGGGGTGATGCTGGATGACCCAGCACAGCGCTCCGGTACCTTCCTCCAGATCGACCACTCGGTGGTTCACAGCAAAGCGGAGCAGGAAGGGCTGGAGCTCATGAGCACCGTTGCGGCGCTGGAGAAATACCCCTGGCTCCCGGATTACTGGTGGCAGGCAGTATCTCCCGGTGCCGATAAATTCACCGCCGAGGCGGAGCGCAACCAGCATCATGGCTATTTCATCCGCACGCTCCCCGGGGTAAAGGCCATACAGCCGGTCCAGGCCTGTCTTTATATCTCTCAGCATGGTCTGGCCCAGAACGTGCACAATGTCATTATCGCCGAGGAGGGCTCGGAGCTTCATATAATTACCGGCTGTGCCACGGCCAAGATAGAGAGGGAGGGCCTCCACATAGGGATTTCCGAGTTCTATGTGAAGAAGGGGGCCAAGATTACCTTCACCATGATCCACAACTGGGCGCCCAAGATGGCAGTACGCCCCCGCAGCGGGATAATCGTTGAAGAGGACGGCACATTCTTAAGCAACTACATCTGCCTCAAGCCGGTGCGCACCCTGCAGATGTACCCCAGGGCGCGATTAGTCGGGGAAAACGCCCTGATACGTTTCAACAGCATTCTTGTTGCCGCTACTGGAGCAACAATGGATGTCGGCTCCCGTGCCATCCTGGAGTCCAGGGGAAGCAGGGCGGAGATTATATCGCGGGCGATCACCACCGGGGGGAGCATCATCGCCCGGGGTCACCTGGTAGGGCAGGTTCCCGATGTCAAGGGACACCTGGAGTGCCGCGGCCTGATCCTATCGGAGGAGGGGGTAATTCACGCCATTCCCGAGCTTGAGGGATGGGTAGAAGGGGTAGACCTTTCTCATGAGGCAGCGGTGGGCAAGATTGCGGAGGAAGAGATAGAGTACCTCATGGCGCGGGGCCTCTCCCGGGACGATGCTGTCGCGGTCATTGTAAGGGGTTTCTTAAGCGTTGACATCGAGGGCTTACCGCCGGAGCTCAGCGCTCAAATGCAGCGCGCCATCGAACTCAGCGAGCAGGAGCTCCTCTGAGCTTCAGCCCTACTTTAACCTGGTCTGAAAGTCCTTTGGAATACCTTAGGTTACCCAAAACAGCGTGAAACATCAGACTGAGCGCCGCTTCTCCCATTTGACCTGCCACTGTTTATGCTATATCCTAGTAATGACATGCCCAAGAAGCTCGAAAAAATGATTGTCGGTGTCGATCTAGGGGGCAGCAAGATAAATGCAATCCTGGCGGACCCCAGCGGCAACGTTCTAAGACAGGGGCTGAAGGACACCCTGGCCCAAGAGGGACCGGATGAGGTCATAAAGCGGGTCATCGGCTGTATCAAGCAAGTAGCTTCTGGAGCGGATATAGCGGGCATAGGTATTGGTGCTGCCGGGGCCTGCGATGTGGTAAACGGCATAATCACCTTCTCCCCAAACCTGCCGGGGTGGCATAATATCCCCTTAAAAGACATTCTCCAGCGAGAATTCGACCCTCCCATCTACCTGGAAAATGATGCCACTGTGGCCGCATTGGGGGAGCACTACTTTGGCGGCGCAGTGGGCATCGCCAATCTCATTTACTTATGTGTAGGCACCGGTATCGGTGGTGGCATAATGATAGATGGTCAGCTATATCACGGCGCATCGGGCAGTGCTGGCGAGATCGGGCACATGACCATCGATATCAATGGCCCTCGTTGCAGCTGTGGCAACATAGGCTGCTGGGAGACCCTGGCATCCGGGACAGCCCTGGCCAGGGAGGCAGTAAAGCAGATCAAGGCCGGCACCCAGACCAGTATATTGAATTTCGCCGATGGAGAGCTCCAAAAAGTTAGCGCGCAACGGGTTTTTCTTGCGGCGCAGGAGGGCGACCCCCTGGCGAATGAATTGATATCGCAGACCGCCTACTATCTGGGGGTAGGGCTGGTTAGTATCGTCAACATCTTCAACCCCCAGCTCATCCTCATCGGGGGTGGCCTATCTAGAATGGGTCGGCTGCTTCTAGAACCGGCCAGTAAAGTGGTCAGGGATCGTGCCTATGAGCTGCCAGTCGCAGCAGTCCGTATCGAATTGGCCCGACTGGGGGCCGATGCCGAGGCCCTGGGGGGTGTGGCCCTGGTGCTAGAATCAAGCTGAATCTATGCTATGGCCCCTGACCCACGCAATTCAGCGATATTTTCCCTGGTATAGCCCAGCCCCAGCATAATCTCATCGGTGTGCTGGCCCGGCTTGGGGGCAACGCTTCTTACCGCTCCAGGAGTACCCGATAGCTTGATGCCGATACCCACCTGCTTAACCCTGCCCAGCGTTGGGTGTTCGATATCCACCGCCATCTCGCGCTGAATCACCTGGGGGTCTTCGAAGACCTCGTTCACTGAATTAACAGGGGCCACGCAGACGTCCTTTTGCCGCAGTAGCTTAACCCACTCATCCCTGGTCTTGGTGCGGAATATCTTACGGAACTCGGCGCTAAGCTCATCCCACTTCGCCGCGTCCCACTCGTAAGGAAGGAGATCCTCGCGACCGAGCAACTCACAGAGGTTAGCGTAAAACCATGGCTCCAGGGCAGCGATGCTCACATACATACCGTCTTTGGTCTCGTAGACCCCATAAAATGGAGCACCGCCGATACTCAGCAGATCGCCACGTGTAGGTACCCTGCCGGTATCAAAATAGCCTGCAGCCTCTCCGTGCATAAGCGAAATAATGCCGTCCGTCATTGAGATGTCCACGTGCTGCCCCTTACCCGTGCGCTCCCGGGCTATAAGCGCCAGCGTTATCCCCAAGGCCGCCTGCATGCTACCCCCCGAATAATCGCCGATTAGATTGAACGTCATCACGGGAGGACCGCCGCGGGGGCCGATCATGCTCTGTGCACCTGCCGTTGACATGTAGTTTATGTCATGCCCGGGAATCTGCGCATAGGGTCCATCCTGACCATAGCCGGTAATGGAACAGAGTATTATCCCTGGATTTATCTTACTGATGGTTTCGTAATCCGCGCCCAGGCGTTTCAACACCCCGGGGCGGAACTCCTCGACCACCACATCGGAATCCGTAACCAGTTTATAAAATACCTCGCGAGCCCCACCCATCTTCAGGTTGAAAACGATGCTGCGCTTGTTTCGCCCCTCAGGGTTAAATGCTCGCCTCCTTTCCTCCACCTCAGCGTCCATGGTTTCAATCACCTGGGCGGCGCGCCCGCCGCCGGCCTCGACCTTTATCACATCGGCCCCCATGTCGGCAAGCAGCATGGTACAGTAGGGCCCCGGCCCCAGCCGGGTAAGGTCGATGATCTTAATCCCTTCGAGCGCCATTGTCATACTAATCCCTCCTTATTTTTAGCCCAAATTTTCGAAAAGGAAGCTAGACTCATTAGCAGCGAGGCTAACCCAGTATCTCACGCACCGCTGCCACTATCCGGGGCAGGGCATCCCCCGTCTTTTCCACTATGGCAAAATCGTCAATGCTGGAGAAGTAGCTACCGGTGGCATTGACCTCTATCACCCTGGCGCCAGCCCTCTTAGCATAGCCGGGGAGAAGGGCGGCCGGGGTAACAACACCCGATGTACCCAGCGCTAGCATCACATCGCAGGAACTGGCCACTTGCTCC
>DAOUEU010000165.1:0-19775 GCA_034430255.1 Dehalococcoidia bacterium
TTGATGGTTAGCTCAACCGGCTCCTCCTGATCGGTGATAAGGCGCTGAAGCTCGCTCAGGGCACGTGCCGGGATGATTACCTCGATTCGCTCCGCCACAGGCTCCGCCAGGGGCGCCTTATGCACCGCAAGCCTGAATCCGTCGGCAGCGGCAAGTGTAAGCGTGGTGCCATCGAACGCACTGTGAATGCCGGTAAGCACCGGCCGCGTCTCCTCAGTGGCGGCAGCAAAAACCACCTGGGCTATCGCTAACCTTAGCGCCTCGGGATCGACCTTTGTCGTCACCCCTTCCCCTATCGTCGGTATCGGGGGAAACTCATCAGCATCCACACCGTTAATGCGCCCCGAAAAGCGAGTGCACTTAAGCTCCATGGTTTTGGTCCCCTGCGAAAGGTTAATTTCGATCTTGTCATTGGGCAAGGAGTTGACAAAGTCGGTGAGAAGCCGTGCCGGAATGGTGATGGCACCCTTCTCTTCCACCTTGGCACCCAGCCAGCAGCTGATGGCGATCTCCAGATTGGTAGCCGCCAGCTTGAGGCGGGACTTTTCGGTGACTAAAAGAATGTTATTTGTTATCGGCAGGGTTGTCCTGGTGGCCACCGCTCTCCCCACAATGCCCAATCCCTTACTTAGATTCTCCTGAAGACATGTCAGCTTCATACTCACCCCCAGAGAAAGTAGCAGTAGTATACACTAAATTAAAGATAAGCTCAAGCCACTATTACATTCACCAGCCTTTTAGGCACGTATATTACCCTGGAAACCTCCCTATCCATGAGATACGCCTTTATCCGCTCCCTGTTGAGCGCCAGCTCCTGGGCCTCCTCCCTGGTTACGGTGACCGGAACCGTGACCCGATCGCGCAGCTTGCCATTTACCTGAATCACCAGGGTGAACTCCTCCTCAGCAGCAAGTCCATCGTCCCACGTGGGGAAAGGCTGGTTGTGAACGCTGTAGGAGTGACCGCTCCTCATCCACAGCTCCTCAGCAAGATGGGGTGCGGTAGGGGCAAGGAGCAGCATAAGGGTATCGACAGCCTCCTGGAAAGCGGGTTTGGCAACGGATCTCTCATCATGCACCCTGCCCAGATAGTTGGTGAACTCCATCAGGGCGGCGATCATGGTGTTGAACCTGAACTTATCCAGGTCACTCGTTACCCGCTTGATGGTCTTATGTGTAATATGCCTCAGATTTTTAGTATCCGCTTCCTTCGGCCCGCCTGGAGCATAGTCCCCCAGGACGAGAGACCAGATGCGATTCAGCCAGCGGGCGATCCCCTTGATTCCGCGGTCGTCCCACTCCCCACCCTGGTCCCAGGGACCAATGAACATGAGATAGGCACGGACCGCATCGGCCCCCAGTTCAGCCACATACTCATCGGGTGTTATCACCCTGCCCCGCGACTTGCTCATCTTCTGCTTCTCAATGACGATAGTACCCTGATTGAAAAGCCTGATGAAGGGCTCATCGAAATCCACAATTCCCAGGTCGTGAAGTGCCTTAATGAAGAAGCGGGCATACAGGAGATGCATGGTGGCATGCTCCGCACCACCGGTGTATTGATCCACGGGAAGCCAGTATCTCAGCCTGGCGCCGTCGAAGGGAGCATCTTTATAGTCCGCGCTTGAATAGCGCAGGAAGTACCAGGAGGAGCACATGAAGGTATCCATGGTATCGGTCTCCCGCTGTGCCGAATTTCCACAGTTGGGGCAGGTGGTGTTCACAAAAAACTCGCAGTATTTTAAGGGCGACTCTCCGGTGGGTCTAAACTCGGCATCCTGCGGCAGTAACACCGGCAGCTCATCCTCGGGTACCGGGACCAGCCCGCACCTATCGCAATAAACCATGGGGATGGGGGCACCCCAGTAGCGCTGCCGGGAGATGAGCCAGTCGCGAAGGCGGTAGGTTATCTGCCGCCCCCCATAGCCCTTTTCCGCTATATAGTCGGCCACCTCCGACATCCCCTGCTCACTGAGCAGCCCGTCAAACTGGCCTGAATTAACCATGGTGCCCGGCTCGATGTAGGCCTCCGTTAACTCCTCTCCAGACCAGTTTGGCGGGGCAATGACCACCTTTATGGGGATATCGAAGCGTTTGGCAAACTCGAAGTCGCGTTCATCATGGGCGGGGACCGCCATCACTGCCCCGGTGCCGTAGCTCAGCAGCACGTAGTCAGCGATCCAGATAGGTACCCGCTCCCCATTCAGCCTGTTTATGGCATAGGAGCCAGTGAAAACGCCGCTCTTGTCCCGCTCCAGGGAAGTTCGCTCGATCTCCGATCGGCTCCGCGCCCCCTCTATATAACGCGCCACCTGGTCTTCATGGTCCGTCGTGGTAAGATGCTCAACCAGCGGGTGCTCCGGGGCAAGGACAACGAAGGTGACCCCGTAGATGGTGTCGGGACGGGTGGTGAAAACGCTGAACTCCTCTTTCGATCCCCCCATCCCTCCTTCGATTCCAAAGGTGATCTCCACCCCTTCACTCCTCCCGACCCAGTTTTTCTGCATTGTCTTTATCCGCTCCGGCCACTGGATACGGCTGAAGTCGAGGAGCTTCTCTGCGTATTTGGTGATGCGGAAGAACCACTGCTCCAGGTCTTTTCTGCTGACCGGTGACCCACAGCGCTCGCATGAACCTTCACCAACCACCTGCTCATTGGCAAGCACCGTCTGACACTTGGGGCACCAGTTCACCGGGGCTTTTCCCCGATAAGCGAGTCCTGCCTCATGGAGCTTTAAGAAGAACCACTGGGTCCACTTATAGTAATCGGGGAGACAGGTGATCACCTCACGCTGCCAGTCATAGATAGCGCCCAGACTCTTGAGTTGAGCTCTCATCCGCTCGATGTTCTGCATTGTCCAGGTGAAGGGGTGTATACCCCGGCTGATGGCTGCGTTCTCTGCAGGCAGTCCGAAGGCATCGAAGCCCATGGGGTGAAGCACATTGTAGCCTTTCATCCTCTTGAAACGGGCATGAACATCGGCAGGTGCCATGGCATACCAGTGCCCTATGTGGAGGTCTCCCGAGGTATAGGGGAACATGGTTAGCTCATACCACTTGGGGCGGGGGTCATCGTCAGGAACCTCATAGAGGCGGTCCTGGGCCCACTGCTGCTGCCACTTTTGCTCTATCTCCCTGGGGCTGTATCTTGGCATCCGTTCGCTTTTTACTACCACTAAACTATCACCCTTATTGCTGCCGACTGGTTACCGCTCATTGTAAGTCAACATATTATAAGCTAATATAGCGAAAAAACAAAGCCTTTCAGCTTGACTTTCGCCTTGAGATTCAATAGACTACTGATGCCCTGAGGGCCTGTAGCTCAATGGCAGAGCGCCCGGCTCATAACCGGTCGGTTCCAGGTTCGAGCCCTGGCAGGCCCACCATACATAATAGATCTCTATATAACCCCCCATGACCCATGGGGGGGATTTTTGTTGTTGTTGACAGCCCCCTAGCCGTAACTTAGAATGGGACTGGAAAGGGCATACATGAATTGAGCAAGGGAAAACAGCTATATGATCTCCAGGAGATTGATTTGGAGATGGATGCGAAGCGGGGTGCGCTCTCCGAGGTTATGAGCCGCTTGGACGATAGCGAGGTTGTGGATCAGTCGCGCCTATCCCTTGCCAGGGACGAGGAGCGTCTCTCTGAGCTGGAGAGGAGTCAGCGAGAGCTTGAGAGGGAGGTTGAAGACCTGCAGGCCAAGGCAGCCGCTTCGGAGGAGAGGCTCTATGGCGGAACGGTGAAGATTCCCAAGGAACTGGCAAGCCTGCAGGAGCAGGTAGCAAACTTCAAGCGGAGAATGAAGGATTTGGACGATAAAACGCTTGACATAATGGATGAGGTTGGGACAGTGCAGCAACAGGTATCCTCAAAACGCCAGAAGCTGGCAAAGGTCGAGGAGAAATGGCAGGAAGAGCAGGCATCGCTATCTCAGGAGCGAGATGAGCTAAGCTCTGCCCTTGCCACCCTGGAGCAAAAGAGAAAAGACCTCGCTTCCAAGCTGGATAAAGCGACTCTGGAGCTTTATCAGTCACTGAGGCGAATACGGCAGGGGAGGGCTGTGGCCAAGGTGGAGCAGGGGGTATGTCAGGGATGCCGAATTGCCCTTCCGATGAGCGAACTGCAGCGCGCCAAGATAGGGCAGGAACTCGTGCAGTGTAGTAGCTGTGAGAGGATTCTCTATCTGAGCTAGGCGATGAAAGCGATCGGCTACTTCCACGTTTTTTCAGATGCCGAGCAGGGTGCTCCATCTCCCCAGGCGGAGCAGCAAGAGAGCTTTTACCAATTTTGTAAAGAGCACGGTTATATGCCGCTAAAGACATTCACCGATACGGACTCAGAAGGAAGGCTTAACGACACAGAGTACCGACGCATGCTCCGCCACATCAGAGATCAGCAGGAGAACCTAATCGTTGTGGTGAAAAGCCTCCGTTATCTCCACCCCGACCCTGAGGAAACCGTGCGCTGTATCCTGGAACTCGACGGCCTCGGAGCCATGGTTATCTCCACAGATGAAGCGCTCGACGAACCCCTGGCAGCAGCCTTAAATATGTGGTCTACCCAGCGCCAGGGCAAAGGAAGTGGGGAGAGGGTGAGAGAAGCAATGAGGATGAGAGCGATACATGGAAAGGGACTGGGCAAACCCCCTTTTGGCTATCGGATCGGCACCAACCAGAAGCTGGAGATCATGCCCGAGGAGGCGGAAACCGTTGGTCTTATCTACCGACTATATCTGCAGGAGAATATGGGCGTGCGCCGCATCGCTCGCTATCTTAATGAGAAGGATATAACTACCAGGAAGGGTAACCGGTGGAGCATCGTGGGGATTCGCGATATCCTGCGCAATCGAGCATATCTGGGGACCTACTCTCGTTTCGGCTTAAAGGTTCCAGGCAGTCATCCCCCGATAATCCCCACCAGCGTCTTCAGCAGGGTACAGGAGCGGCTCTCAGCAAAGCCCAGGCAGGGGGTATATGCCCGCAGGCAGCCCTTCCTCCTGAGTGGCCTTGCCCACTGCGGTTATTGCGGCAATAAGATGATCGGGGTGAACCGTAGCCAGACCTGGACCCGTAAGAGGGATGGGGTGAAGAGCAAGGGGGAGTATCGCTATTATCAGTGCCAGTCGAGAGCCAACCAGGGCGTCTGCCAGTACCACACACGGAGAGCTGAAGGTCTAGAGAGCACCGTCCTTGCCACGCTATGGAGATTCAGCAGCCCTGATGTACGGGAGCAATTGATTAAGCAACCCATACCCCCCGTTGACCACAAAACAGTAGATCAGCCCGAATTAGATAAAAAGCTGAAGGCCCTGGGAAGAAAATTCCGCGGGTACCTCGACCGGGCATCCCGGGGCGTTGTATCCCTGGAGGAGCTGCGCGCTGCTGGTGGGAATCTGGTGAGGGAGAGGCAGTTTTTACAGCAAAGGCTCGCCGTCCTTCAGGCTGAGGCGAGCGGGGAGATCACCACAGAGCAACGCCGGCGGTCTACCCTCGAGACGCTAGAGAACCTTCAGCATCAGTGGCAGTCAATGACCTTCCCAGCGAGACGAGCCCTGCTTCAGTATGTAATAGAACGCATTGTGGTCTACGATGACCACATAGACCCAATGCTCAGGCTATGATGAGCGTAAAAAACCTGATCATTCATGCTGACGGGGCTTCAAGGGGAAACCCGGGACCCTCTGCCATCGGGGTTGTTATAGAGAATGAGCAGGGGAGAGTGGTCGCCAGGATTTCAAAGTCAATCGGCATAACCACTAACAATCGAGCGGAGTACCTCGCCCTCATCGCAGGCCTCAAAGAGGCGCTGAAACTCGGTGCGGAGAGCGCGGATCTCAAAATGGACTCCGAGCTCATCGTGAGGCAACTTACCGGCAAATACCGGGTAAGAAATCCAGCGTTAAAGCCGCTATTTACAGAGGCCTTCCAGCTTCTCAGAAAATTTCAGTCCTCAAGCATCCAGCATATTCCCCGGGAGCATAACCGAGCAGCAGATGCCTTATGCCGCCGGGCGCTCCGCAGCGCGGGCAATTAAATCACCAGGAAAGGAGATTAATATGCCCACTATAAAGGTTGGCGACATTAACATTTATTACGAGATTCATGGAAAGGGCGAACCCCTGCTCTTGATTATGGGATTGGGCAGTGACCTGACAAGCTGGATACTTCAGATTCCAGAGTTCTCAAAAAAGTACCAGGTGATACCCTTCGACAACCGCGGCGTGGGGCGCACCGATGCACCCGATGTGCCATACTCCACTGCGATGATGGCAGATGACACCATCGGACTCCTGGATTCATTGGGCATCGAGAGGGCCCATATTTTAGGACTATCTATGGGTGGCTTCATCGCACAGGAGATTGCACTTAAATACCCGCAGCGGGTGAAAAGCCTGGTCCTGGCAGCGACCGCAGCCTGTCCCTACGCATGGGCTACGCACCTTCTTGGTACTATGCTACGGCTGGCCCAGGAGGGAGTCACACCGGAGACGTTTACCACTCTTAGGGTCTCCTGGCTATTTACCGATAAGTTTTTTAACAACCCGGAACTGGTTCGCACGGTGATCGATACCATGCTGGCAAACCCCCATCCACAGCCGGTGCACGCCTACGCTCGACAGTTTTCTGCAGCAAATGAGCATGACACGCGGGGACGCATCGGCCAGATAACCGCTCCAACGCTGGTGCTCGTGGGCAGGGAGGATATGCTGCTCCCGGTCAAGATGTCGGAGGAGCTGGCAGCAGGAATCCCAAATTCCGAACTGGCTGTCCTTGATGGGGGAGGACACGGTCTCCTGGTCGAGATTGCGGACAGGTTCAATCAGGCAGTGATGGATTTTTTAGCGAAAGTAGCGAAGAAGTAGCGCGCGCTGTGGCCTCCCATAATTCGTGAGGGAAGACCTGACCATTGTGCTAAGCCGCGGGGCGCTTCGCAAAGCAGGCGGTTAATACGCAAAGAAAAGGGGTGATGCCATTACGTGAGCCACTATGCGTAGTGTCCGAAGGGGCGTTTAAAAGGTTAAAGGAGGGATGTTATGAGTTGGAAAACGAAAGGTAGCTGGTACGAAGCCTGTGCCTCAGAGGGCCTCTGCTCCATATACTTTGCCAGGGACATGGAAGCGCCCTGCAAGTCATTTCAACTGTTCCAGATCAAAGAGGGCCAAATCGACAATGTGGATGTAGGTGGAATCCTGGTGATCACGGTGGTCGACCTCTTCTCCCCCAAGTTCAGTGAGGTAATGCTCCAGGGAGGCGAAGGGGGCTTATACATAAGTGAGGCTGCCTCAGAGGAGCAAAGAAGGGTCGTGGAGCCTTTCTTTACGAACAATGTGCCAGGAATGATAATGTTAAGGAAGACTCTTGGCATCAGGTTTGTTGACATCAATCTGAGCCAGGAAGGCAACACCTACCACATTACCATGCCCTACGGGGAAATGAAGCTGTCACTGACGGTCGGCGGCGATGGGAAGAATCCTCAGCGCCTGGAGAACTCTATATTCAGCGCGATGTTACAGGATATCAAGATCTGCAACACTCATTTCTGGAAATACAGTGACTTCGGGAAGAATTGGGAATTCGTAAACAGAAGCGGCGCCATCGCTGACTTTGACTTGCAGGGGTAACAAGCTAGCCCACATCTTTGACTCATTATGGCCTATATAGTAAAATCTTAGTGGGCCAGGTGAACCGGGTGACCGCCCCCCGATTATGTTGGGGGGAGGAAAGTCCGAGCTCCACCGGGCAGGAGGCTGGGTAACACCCAGGGTCCGGTAATGTAAGTTATCGGATACGGAAAGTGCCACAGAAACATACCACCCCGGCTCGCCGGGGCAAGGGTGAAATGGTGAGGTAAGAGCTCACCGCGCTGGTGGTGACATCGGTGGCGGGTAAACCCCCTTCGGAGCAAGACCAAATAGAAGGGAAGAGGACGCCCGGCCTCGTTACAACCCTCGGGTAGGTCGCTTGACCCCGATGGTAACATCGGGGCTAGATAGATGGTCACCACCCCGATTAAATCGGGGTACAGAACTCGGCTTACAGGTTTGCCTGGCCCTTTTTCGCCCTGGGGCGACCGCCTGTAACAGCAATCCTGAACGCTTGAACGCACTTGTAGGAACCTGTTTAAGAGTGAACCATGATGGAGAATGACCTATCCCCAGACATTCTCCGCCGGGAGCTAAGAACCAAGCTCATCGGTCAAGATATCCTCCATTATCCTACCACCCCCTCCACTATGGATGCGGCAAAGCAGGCAATAAGGGAAGGTGCAGCGGAGGGAACCGTTATCATCGCCGACCACCAGACTGCAGGCCGGGGGCGCCTGGGCCGTGAGTGGCTTTCACCTCTAGATAGCGGCATCCTGCTATCTATCATTCTCTATCCAAAGCTGGAACAGCTGCCCCGCCTTACCATAGCCGCTTGCCTTGCGGTGGCACAGAGCATCGAGAAGGTTAGCGGTCTTGAGCCCTCCATCAAGTGGCCAAACGATGTCCTCATCGCAGGGAAAAAGGTGAGCGGTATCTTAATCGAGAGCGATGCTCACGGTGACAGGGTTAACTACGCCATTGTGGGCATCGCCCTAAATGTTAATCTTGACCCCACCACCATCCCTGAGATTTCAGAAACGGCCACCAGCCTCAAGCAGATGCTGGGCAGGAAAGTGTCCCGCAGGGAGGTACTGATAGTCCTTCTGGGCGAATTTGAAGCGCTATATAGTGCGCTACGCCGCGGCGAGCCGATCGACCGGGAGTGGCGCCGCCGCCTCGAGACACTGGGTAAAAATATTTCGGTGCGCTGCGGCGATGAGGTCCAGGAGGGCGTTGCCGAAGGGGTGGACGAGGATGGCAACCTCCTGCTCAGGCACTCCGATGGCAGCCTAGCAACCATTGCCGCAGGTGATGTCACACTCAAATCATCGAACTACTGAACCAGCAGGCCCTCGCTCTTCAGTTTCTCGGCAACCCCTCCCAGGCCCAGCTCCTCCAGCTTAGCCCTTTTTTGAAAACCCGTAGGGACATCCCAACCACGGATCTGGTAATACTCATCCTTCATCTGTTCAAATTTATCCCGTTCCACCACCATTCCCTTCCTGGAAAGGGTTTCGCCATCCCTGCCCGGCACGATGCAACCAGGGTTGCCAAAGTCTCCCTTTAAGGGGACGGTGAAATTGAACTCCTCCAGACAGTCACCTTCTCTTCCCCTGTGTCCTTCCCTGATATGAATAGCCCGCTGCAGGTTAAATGCTCTCTCCCCGATTTTGTACAGCCCCTGCTCATCGACATCCCTTCCCGTTAGTGCAGCACAAACCTGACTCTCTAAGGTGGGGTCTCCAACATGGTCTTCAGAGAGCCCGCTGTAGGAAATGGGCCAGGTGAAATCGCACAGGATGAGGCACTCCTTGGCATACTGACGCTCCTGAATCTTGGCAGCGGCCAGGGCCTTACCCTCATAGGTGGAAAAGTCGGCGGCTATCTCGCCCCCCCAGAAACGCTTCGCTATAGCGCGCATAACTTCGGATGTAACACAGATATTCTCCATCCCTGCCGCCCGCATCGCCCACAACATGTTCAGAATACTGATCTCATGAAGCTGTTGAATGGGCTGCCTCGGTTCCATGGCATAGAAGAGGCCGGTGGTAATATATAACCTGGCCCCATAATTGTTATTGTAGCCAGTCCTGGTGATATAGTCGGTGATCAATTCTTTGGCCTTACTGCCCAGGGTTTCCGCCGCTTTATGGGTGCCACCGGCAAGAACATCGCCAAACCCCTCGCGGTGGGATACTTTCCTTACTAATGTCTCGATGAATTCCCTGCTCCCCATCTTGGAGAGGGGTATACCGGTCTGCTCCTCGGTCAGGACTTTGGCCTTATAGCACCTCGAGAGCCACATTATCATGGTCTCGATGGCATGGGTATCGACCCCGTATTCATCGCAGAGCTTGGTGGCCTCAAAGGGAACCTCGTTTAGCTCCCCATAATAGCGCTGTGCTCGAACCTGATAGAAAAGACTGGCCTGGCACATGAATTTGCCGGTCACCCCGCTCATCGCCCTGTAGTTCAGGCGCATACACCCGCTGCTACATCCATAGCACACATCCTTCTTCATCATGTCCGGGTTCGCCAGGGAGGGCAATATCATCTGCTCGAACGAAAACCTGCTCTTGAGTTCAAGACGCAGCCGTTCCCTCAGTTTCCGGGTCTTCTCCGCATCATCCACGTCGATCTTTCGCCTGTTTCCCCTTACTGCAATGGCCTTCAGGTTCTTGGAGCCCATCACTGCGCCTAACCCACTTGAGCCGGTGGAATCACCATCCGCCATCAGAATAGCAAAGACCACTCCGTTCTCACCCGCCGCACCTACGGTCACCACGCGAAATGCCTTTCCCAGTTCCTGCTTCAGCCTCTCCCGGCAGGAGATGGCGCCCATGCCGGTAAGATGAGCCGCCTCCCTTATCTCCACCCGCTCCCCATCGATAAATAGATAGACCGGCCCATCCGCCTTCCCATAGACCACCAGGCCATCGTAACCGGCAAATTTTAACTCGGCACCCCAGGAGCCACCCAGATTCGAGTAGGAAAATCGATCGTGAATGGGGGATTTGCCGCAAACCTGCCACCTTGAGCCAGCGAGACCCGGAACCCCAGCAACGGGACCGGTTATGAAGATCAGCCTGTTTTCCGGATCGAAGGCAGCGATCCCCGGTGGAACCTCATCCCAATAGATTTTAGCAGCTATCCCTCTCCCTCCCAGAAAGAGGTCCCGATAACCCTCGGTTGGCACCCTGTCAAAACTACCATCAGAGAGATTTACCCGCAAAATGCTTCCTGCATACCCTTTGGAATGAGTCATTTCCTCCTCCAATTAACTCCTATAGAGGACACCGTTTATGCCCTATATCGCTATTCTTGTAACTCACGATCCCAACCGGCAGGAATGCCATAAGTTATGCCACTTAGGAGATCGCCTTAACAAGCAGCGAGCCGAACGCTAGGGCGGTGAATAGTACTACACACCATGCTCCACTATACTGCAGTAGCAGGCGTTGAGTCCCAGTGGGATATCATCCTGCTTCCCTATATAACCGAGGCACAACGCATGGTGCAGCCGGTCGGACTATAGGAATTGCCGTATCGACCTGGCGATCTAGTTACAATTATCTATTGTTACCGCTGTCCCAGATCTCCATCTCTGCCCAATGTTCGGCTAAGCAGAGTGCCTGTCTAATTACAGTTTTTCAGCTACCCCTAATTTCTCAGTTTAGACCATAAATCAGATCTGTCCCCCCTCAATCCTTCTTTGGTATGAAGGCGCTGAGCAGATCCAGGGGCAGGGGGAATACCAGGGTATTGGTCTTCTCGGTAGCGATCTCGGTGAGGGTCTGTAGATAGCGCAGTTGCAGCGTCGTCGGCTCCTTGCCGATTATAGCGCCCGCCTCAGCTAGCTTTACAGAAGCCTGCAGCTCACCCTCAGCGTGGATGATCTTGGCGCGCCGCTCGCGTTCCGCCTCAGCCTGTGCCGCCATCGCCCGCTGCATCGTGCTGGGAAGCTCCACATCCTTTACCTCCACCACACTCACCTTGATTCCCCAGGGCTCCGTCTGCTCATCGATGATCTTCTGCAGCTGCTGATTTATCTTTTCGCGGTGCGCCAAAAGATCATCAAGCTCGGATTGGCCCAGCACGCTCCTCAAGGTGGTCTGAGCGATCTGATAGGTGGCCAGCCTGTAGTCAAAGACCTCAACGACAGCAGCCTCCGGGTGCATCACCCTGAAGTAGACCACCGCGTTCACCTTGAGGGTTACATTGTCCCTGGTAATGGCTTCCTGAGAGGGAACATCCATAGTGATAGTACGAGTGTCTATCTTGCGCATGCGGTCGAGGAATGGGATGATGAAGCGTATCCCCGGTCCTCTGGTCTTCTCCAATCGACCCAGCCTAAACACAACGCCAGCCTCATACTGGTAGACTATCTTTATGGACGCCGGCAGCACCATGAGCAGTAGCGCCGCCACTACGGCAACAATTATCACCCAATCCATATTACTTACCTCCTCTATTTTTCTTGGTTACACTTAGTCTTAAGCCATCGACGCTGGTTATCACCACCTCCTCTCCTATCTCGACCTTTCCTTCGTCCAGTGTTGCCTGCCAGCGTTCCCCGTGCACGAACACGGTTCCTGTCGGGTCGAGGGTTGTTCTGGCTACCGCCACCATGCCCACCATCGCCTCTCGCCCCGTCTGCTGTCGCCTCCGGTGGGTTCGCACGATGGCCCCGATGACAAAGACGCCAACGATGATGAACACGATCACCACCCCTGCGATAACACCTGGACTTATCTGGAAAAAGGGACTGCCCATCAGGATCATCGAGCCGACGGTAAACGTTACAATGCCGCCTATAGCGAGCAACCCGTGACTGGTGATAAAAACCTCTGCCACAAATAGTCCAAAGGCGAGCACGATCAGTAATACCCCGGCATAGTTGACCGGGAGCATCCCTAGAGAATAGAAGGAAAGAAAAAGACAGATGGCACCAACAACCCCGGGGAAGATCGTCCCCGGATGAAACAGCTCCAGCATGATACCGAGCATCCCCAGGCTCAGCAGGATATAGGCGATATTCGGGTCCGCGATGATGAAGAGAAAGCGCTCCACGGCGCCCATGTCGGTGTAAGTAGTTTTAACACCATCGGTCTTCAGGGTGACCTCCTCCCCACCTAACAGTGTGACCTGCCATCCGTCAAGCTGAATGAGGAGATCATCCAAATTATCCGCCACAATATCTATAACCCCCAGCTCGAGGGCCTCCGAGGCGTGACTGGACCTGCTCTCCCTTACCGCAGCCTCGGCCCAGTCTACATTGCGACCTCTTGCCTCTGCAATGCTGATGATATATGCAACGGCGTCGTTTACCACCTTCTGCTCCATGGTCTCATCCATCCCATCCTCGCCCACAGTTACGGGGTGGGCTGCCCCAACTTCGGTTCCCGGCGCCATCGCCGCGACGTGAGCAGCCAGTGTGATAAAGGCCCCCGCCGAGGCGGCCCTTGACCCCGGTGGCACATAGACCACTACCGGAACATCGGCCTTCAGGATACGCTGCACAATGTCGCGCATGGCACTGTCTAACCCCCCTGGAGTATCCATCTCAATGACGCAGGCAGTGGCGTCATGCTCCTCCGCCAGCCCGATCCCGCGGTCAATATATCCAGCGAGGACAGGGTTTACCGTCCCCTCAACCCTGAGGACATCCACCTGTGGAGCGGCCGCACCAGCTTCACCGGGTATAAAGAGGATGAGTAACCCGACCGCTATAAGGAAAAGCCAGAGCTTTCTCATACCGTATGCTACCTTACATTATCAATTCATTATAGTTGGGTGATATTCTTTTTACAATCAAGTGTGCTCATCCATTACACTGGTGATACATTATCACTCGTTTATTGAACCCGTCATCGCGACCCCTCCTCTTTGCGAGAGTCCGATTTATCGGACGATTTAGGCCGAAGCATCCCCCGATATAATCGGGGTCGAGGAAAGGAATCTAATATTTCCCACCCGCCCTCCCTGATATGTATTTATGGGGGACACCCCCATGCCCCCGCCAGAGGGGAGACCCCTCTGGACACCCCCCCCTCATCAGGCCGCGTTATTGAAGGCGGTAGCATATTATTGTAGAATAATCAAAGCTTTTAAAAAGGTGGTAGGGATGAAAGTGCCAAGGTGTAAAGGGATGCGCGATCTGCTTCCCGATGACATGGTGAAGTTTCGGCAGATCGAGGAGGTTTTTCGCCACTGCTCGATAAAGTGGGGCTATGAGGAGGTGAGAACCCCGATGCTCGAGTATCTCCACCTTTTTACCGCCACCGGGACGCTGACCCCAGGCATGCTTGGCAGGGTGTATTCCTTCCTTGACTGGAATGGCTGGAGCGGCGAAAGGGTGGTACTGCGACCGGAGGGCACTATCCCTACCGCGAGGCTATATCTAGAAGACCTCGCTGGTGACGAGATATCCCGGCTTTCCTATGTAGGAAATACCTTTACCTTCGAAGAAACAGGAACGGAGCAGAGGGAGCGCTGGCAGTGCGGTGTTGAGCTCATCGGAAAAAGCCAGCCCCTAGCTGATGTGGAGCTTATGCTTCTAGCCTCTGAGGTGCTTGGTAAGCTGAGACTCGGTCCCCTGCAGGTAAAGCTATCCCATGCCGGCTTGATCAAGGCGCTCATAGAGGAGCTCGGATTGGGGGCTGCGGAGCAGACCCAGATATTGGACCAGGTGCTGGAGGGTAATATAAAGGCATTAGGTGAGATTGAGACCCAGGATGCTGACCTGAAACGGGCGCTGGCCCTTTTAATGGATGTCACCGGGAGCTCGCCCGGCTTTCTGAAGAACGTAAGGATGCTCCTGGGAAATGCCCTGCCCAGGTTTGAGCCTAGCCTGAGAGACCTTGCCAGCATTGCTGAGCTACTTGGCGCTATGGATTGCGCCTACCAGATAGATATCGCTTCAGGTAGGGGCTTTGAATACTATACCGGGGTAATATTTCATTTCGACATCTCTAATAAGCGGGTTGGAGGAGGGGGAAGATACGATGACCTGATCTCGCTGGTGGGTGGACCTTCCATTCCAGCATCGGGTTTTGCGCTGTATATAGACCAATTGATGGATCTCCTGAAGCTGGAGGAGAGGCCTGTGCCCAGGATCCTGATCCAGTGCCAGGAAGACAGTGCGACCGGGCTCAAGTCCTGCTTTGAGGTGGCTCGCTCGCTGAGGGAATCGGGATATATCGTTCAGCTTGACCAGGGACAGAAGGCAGTGGGCGATTATCGATGGCTTCTTACGGTGTCAGGGAAGGGCCTCTTCCGCTTAACCGATCAGGCTACCGGTGTAAAGCATGAACTTGCCTCCGAGGCGGAGATTCGGCAGGCAATGGAGAGTTCCGGGTGAAGCTGGCGTTACCGAAGGGGCGACTCTTAAAGGATAGTGCGTCTTTACTGGAGAGGGCAGATGTCGGGCTTGAGGGGTATGATAAGCGGTCGCGATCCTATCGCCTGAAATCATCCAGATTCCCCGGCATTTTTTTCAAGGTGTTCCAGGAACGGGACATCCCCATTCAGGTGGCTATTGGGAACTACGACTTGGGGATCTGCGGGCTGGACTGGGTGGAGGAACTCATGGCGAGATACCCCAGCGGCGAACTGGTGAAGCTGAGGGACCTGGGGTATGGTAGGAGTGATATCTATGTAGTTACCAGCGGCCATTCCGGTGTCTCATCGCTTGAGGAGATCAACGATAGATTTGCTCGGGTGCGCATCGTAAGCGAGTATCAGAACATGGCGGAATCATTCGCACGAAGGCAGAGGCTCAGGCGTTTCAGTATTCTCCCAATATGCGGTGCTGGTGAGGTCTACCCGCCGGAGAGCGCCGACCTGGCAATTATCACTAAAGCCTCTGCGGGCAGCTTTGCAAGCTACGACCTGGTTCCACTGTCGAGGATCCTTAGCTCAAATGCTAGCTTAATCGCCAATAGGAACAGCCTGGCAAAGGCTGATCTCAGCGAGTTCCTGGGATGCCTGCAGCCCTTTGCAGCGGAAACCAAAGCGGGGACAGTTTTACCCGCTGCTGGCGAGGTAACAGGAGTAAAAATGCACGCGGTTAAAGGGCCAGGGGACAAGGTAGAGGGCAGACCCAGAGACAGTGAAGTAACTCGCCTAGCCCTGCCCGATGGACACCTTTTGAAATCGGCCGCAGAGTTCCTCCAGAAAGCCGGACTAAACATCCAGGGATACTCAGGGGCCCCCGCCACCCGCAGGCTGACTACTGATTTGCCCGGAGTTACGATCAAGGTGATCAGGCCCCAGGACATGCCGCTCCAGGTAGCAAATGATAACTTTGACCTGGCGATCACCGGCGAGGACTGGCTTAAAGACCACCTCTATCGCTTCCCCTCAAGCCCGGTAACAGAAATACTAAAACTGGGGTTTGGGAAGGTAACCCTGGTTGCTGTGGTCAGCCAGGATATACCCGCTCGCGATATCCATGAATTGAGGGATCTGGTCACGGGAGGTTATATTCCCTCTCTCAGGGTAGCTTCGGAGTATGTTAATATCGCTGATAAGTATGCCCGTGACAATCACCTGGGGCACTTCAAGATAATCCCCACCTGGGGGGCGAGCGAGGCCTTTCTGCCTGAGGATGCTGACCTGCTGATCGAAAACACCGAGACCGGTGAGACCCTGGCGAGGCATAACCTGGCGGTTATCGATACCATCTTTGAGTCCTCGGCATGCCTTATCGGACACCGGGACAATCTTTCCCATACCTCGAAGAAAGGCGGAATCGAACGTATAATAGATATCATAAGGAAGGGCTGCTAGAAGTAGAAAAGCGCCCGATTGGTAATTTCCACACAGGCTCGAATAGTTTTATGAACTAGAAAAGATGCCGTTACTTTATCTTCACCTGAGCATTGCCCAGGAGGCAGCAGAGTTGATGCATCATCCCGTAGTGGACCACAACATGGGAGGCTACCTGGTTGGAACCATCTCGCCGGATGCACATCACATTAGCAGTGTCTCACGAAGCGAGACTCACTTTTTCGACCTGGACAAGGAAGAGTATGAGAGCGGGACACGTCGGCTGTTTGAAGCTCATCCCGAGCTTGCCCGAGGGAATAGTCTGGATGCGGAAACGAGATCTTTTATTGCTGGCTACCTCTCCCACCTCATTGTGGACGAGGTCTGGATTAAGGATGTCTATCGCCCTTTCTTCGGCAATTTATCACCGCTCAGCAGTGACCCGATGGCTAACGCTCTCGACAGGCTGCTTCAGTTCGAGCTTGACCGAAGAGAAAGGGAGGATAAAGCGAAGATGGCAGCGATTCGGGCTGAGCTCTGCCAGTGGGAGCCACGGGTAAATATCGGTTTTTTAGTCACCACTACCCTGCGCCAGTGGCGGGACTTTGCCTGCGACGCGATGGACCGGGAGGTAAAATTGGCCGATTTTCCACCATTTGCCCGAAGCTTCCTTCTCCCCAGTAAAAAGATTGATGCTGAGCAGCTAGAGCCGTTCCTTTCATCAGTGCCGGATAAGCTGGACTGGGCTATCCAGCATGTTACCCCCCGGCGGCTCACCGCCTTCCGGGGGAAAGCCATAAGACAGTCTGTGAAAGCGGCCAGGGAGTATTTGTTTGAAGATAATTAGTGATTTTCACAAGGCTAAAGCTGTATTGCAGCGTGCCACCTTTGACCTGGGTAAAGCCCCTATTGAGGTAAAGCGAAGGATAAAAGAGGCCTTCGCTGTTGAACTCACCCCTGAGGAAGCGGTGTGCCGGATCATTGATGCGGTGCGAGATAAAGGGGATGCAGCCCTGCTGCACTTTACCTGGAGGATCGACGGAATAGTGCTGGAATCTCTGGAGGTAAGCGAGCAGGAACGCCGCGAAGCCCATGGAAAGGTGAACCGGCAGCTCATCTCGGCGCTTAATATCGCTGCGGAGCGGGTGCGCTCATTTCACCAGGCACAGCTTAGACATAGCTTCAAGGAATTTATAGAGGGCGGGATGGGGCAGACCGTCCGCCCTCTGGAGAGGGTAGGCGTCTATGCCCCCGGCGGCACTGCCTGCTATCCATCGACGGTACTAATGACGGCGATCCCCGCCCGGGTCGCTGGGGTGGAGGAGATCATCCTCACCACTCCCCCAGGCAGCGGAGGCATTGTCCCGCCCGCGACGCTAGTGGCAGCCGATATAGCCGGGGTAGACCGGGTTTTCAAGGTGGGGGGTGCTCAGGCCATCGCCGCCCTTGCCTATGGCACCGAGTCCATCCCCAGGGTGGATAAGGTCTGCGGGCCAGGAGGCCTTTTCGTGACCCTGGCAAAGCGTTTGGTCTTCGGCTCGGTCGCCATCGATAGCCTCGCCGGGCCCACCGAGACTATGATACTAGCAGATGACTCCACATCGCCTGACCGCTGCGCTGCCGACCTACTGGCACAGGCGGAGCATGATATGCTGGCCACCGCGATACTGATTACCACCTCCTCCAGGCTGGCCAAGGCTGTGGATAAAGGGGTGACACGCCAGCTCGAAGGGCTGGAGCGGTCACAAATTGCCCGCCGCTCTCTGGAGGAAAGGGGCAAGATAATCGTGGTCAGCGATATGGAGCAGGCGATTGAGCTGATTAACATCTATGCCCCGGAGCACGTCTCTCTAATGGTTCGCGACGCCCCGTCATATATAGAACGGATCCGCCACGCCGGAGCTATCTTCATCGGCGAAAACTCACCCGGGGTACTGGGCGACTACGTTGCCGGGCCGAGCCATGTTTTACCTACGGGAGGAACTGCCCGCTTCTGCTCCTCCCTCGGTGTGAGCGATTTCCTCAAACTCACCAGCATCATCTCTCTAAGCGATGAGGATATTGAGGCGCTGGGCCCTGCTGCGGTGACCATCGCCATGGCCGAGGGGCTCACCGCCCACGCCCGAGCCGCAGAGCTAAGGCTCAAGCAGGGGAGGATACAGTGAACTCTGGCGATGGGGGGATCGAAAAAATGATCCGCAGCGACCTTTTTCGCCTCAAGGCATACCAACCCATCATACCACCCGAGGTGCTCAGCGCGCGGGCTGGTATCCCCACCGAGGGGGTGATAAAGCTCGACGGCAACGAGAACCCCTATGGCTGCTCGCCGAGAGTAGGACGTGCCCTTGCCGGTTACCCCTTCTATCACATCTACCCCGATCCGGAGCAGCGTGAAATACGAAAAGCACTAGCGGGGTATGTCGGGGTAGACGCAGCACACATCATAGCAGGCGCCGGAAGCGACGAGCTCATCGACCTCATCCTGCGCCTCTTCCTCGAGCCCGGCGATGGCATTATCAACTGCATTCCCACCTTCGGCATGTATCACTTCTGCACCGAGATTTGCGGGGGTAAGGTTAGCGAAGTGCCCAGGGATAAATCCTATGCCGTCGACATCACCGGTATAAAAGAGGCCGTAAATGAAAAAACCAAGGTCATCTTCATCGCCTCGCCGAATAACCCCACGGGGAATATCACCCCCCAGCACGATATCCTGGAACTGGTTAAGCTGGGCAAGGTGGTGGTGATCGATGAGGCATACTATGAATTCAGCGGGACCACCGTCGCCCCACTGGTTCCCCAGCATGAAAACCTGATCGTGCTTCGCAGCTTCAGCAAATGGGCAGGGCTCGCCGGACTGCGCATTGGCTACGGGATATTTCCCACCCCGATCGCAGAACAGCTTTTAAAGATCAAGCAACCCTATAACATAAACCTGGCGGCTCAGGTTGCGCTTAAGGAGTCGCTTGCCGACATCGAATACCTCCAGGGCACGGTGCAAAAAATCATCTCAGAACGGGAGCGGCTTACCCAAAAACTCGGCGAGCTCAAATCTATAAATCCATTCCCCTCTCAGGCCAATTTCATCCTCTGCACCGTGAACAAGGGGAATGCACAGGATATTTACCAGGGGCTGCAGAAAAAGGGCATCTTTATTCGCTACTTCGACACCCCACTCCTGAGGAACTCGATCCGCATCAGCGTTGGCAAGCCGGAGCACACCGATGCCCTCATTGAAGCACTGAAGGAGATGTGCTAATCTAAGCGGAGTCCATTCCTACCTTGGGTTGGGTAGGCGAAGTGTATTGTGCTTAGATGTGCTCGTGGAGGGAAGACATGGCAAGACAAAGTGAAAAAAAAAGAACAGCTACCATTACCCGTGAGACTACTGAGACAAAGATAGGCGTCACGCTCTC
>DAOUEU010000166.1:0-19150 GCA_034430255.1 Dehalococcoidia bacterium
CGGGACAGATATACTATGGCAAAGGGAATTTAACCTGGCTGTCATCAGGTCCATATGGACATGCAAGAACCAGTATTGTGATGAAAGTCATACTACACATTCTGTATCTATCTTATAATGACGCCGTAGATTTCTTATAAGAGATACTCAATAAGAGCAATAAGGGAAGGTAAAAATGACAAGAATAAGACAGTACTCGCCAATTTCAATGATAGTGATTATTGTAGCAGTTATCGCAGTGGTAATGGGCATATTCTTCATTGTCCAAGGCATGACAAAGGCCAATTGGATGAAAGAGGCTATGCAGCAGGAGCAAATAACCGTCGGACTCGATGAGACCGCAGTAGCGAACGGTGAACTAGTAGATTCGGCTATCGAAGCACAAGCTGCAGGTGATATGATTAGGGAGCATCGCCGAGGAATAGCACCAACCTACGACGAGCTGCTTGGAGGTGGTCGCTATAACGCTTCAAATCCTGACCATTTAACCTATGCCCAGGCATTGAACATGGAGAACTACCTGTATCTCGGGGTTCTCGGCTTTGGTGTTACAGACATGGTTATCGCTAGTGGGGCATTTATGGTTGCAACTGGGATCGCTTTTAGTGGCGTAGCGATAGCACTGCGTCACAAAAAAGAAGTCTCATAACAATTAAACTGAGCAAGTAGGGGTTCATGATGTAGTTATAACTCTACATCGTGAGTTATTGCTAGCATGATAAAGGGGTAGCGAAATATTGTCTCTGAGCAGTATACAATGCATATGCTTCTCTGATAAAATAGGCCCCGCAAGTTTCAATGACAAAAGGAGGTGTAATGAACTGGAGACAATTTATCCAGGTAATGAAGATAGATGAGAGAGCAGCACGGGCTAAGTACCAGTCAGCTGCGAAAGCAGCTAAAAGCCCAGCGATTAAGGAAATTTTCGACAAATTGGCCTATGAGGAAGAAGTTCATATTGGCGTCCTAGAAAAGTTTGAAAAGGACCTGAAGGCCCTGTTAGCTGACGAGAAAAAACGGTTGTAAATCATCAGCATAAGCAGAAGCAAGCTTCCATGCTTCCACTAGCTCTTGTTTTAAATGTGTCCCATTTATACTGACGATTCTATATATAATTTCATCTCATTAACCGATTCCTTAACGTCGGCGCATCATTACCACGAGAGAAAACCAGCCCCCAGTATCTGAATACCAATTTTCTATAGATAACCCAGCCCGGGCAGCCAGATCTTTAATGCTCTCCGCGGTGAATTTTCTTGAATTTTCCGTATGTATTGTCTCTCCTCCTTTAAATTCTATTTCCAAATCGATCGATTTTAACCTCACTCTATTGTCATGATTGGCCTTTAAGTGCATTTCGATTCGGTTATGATCTTCATTAAAGAAGGCCACATGGTCAAAATGGGATAAATCGAAGTTAGCATTCAACTCATTGTTCAACACATTCAGTATATTTTTGTTAAATTCGGCGGTTACGCCCTGGTTGTCATTGTAAGCAGCTTCCATAGTTACTCTGGCTTTGACCATATCGAAGCCAACCAGTAGTGTGTCATCCAGCTTCATATTCGCAGATATGCTATGCAAGAATTCGATTGCTTCCTCTTGCTCCAGGTTGCCTATAGTGCTCCCCAGCAAGCAGAACATTAGGGGACGCTCGGTCGGAATGACATCCAACTGTGAGGTGAAATCAGCTATTATTCCCAGCACCTTTATTTCTGGATACCGTTCAAGTAAGTCCCATGAGGCCTCTATCACTGCTGACTCGCTTATATCCACCGGAATGTACCGCAAAGTATCTCTGACGGATTCGTCCACCGAACCCAACAGTATCCGTATTTTCAAGTTTGCACCGGAACCAAGCTCTACGAGGTCTTTGTGGGCAAATGTCTCCATTAGTTCGGGCGCGATGTCCTTCAAAATGGATATCTCCTTGCGGGTAGGATAATACTCGGGTAGCTGGCAGATCTCCTCGAAAAGCTTTGACCCGCGTTTGTCATAGAAATATTTACATGGTATGTATTTCTGCGAGGCTGTTAGAGACTCCCGAATTTCTCTGGCAATATCGTTCTTATATTTTTCATCAAGATCAAGATAGTTCAGCGTCTCAACCAGCCGAGGTTTCGATTTAATGGCATTAACTCTTGCTAGATAGCTCATATTCCTAAAATCCCTCCATCAGACGTTTCCTCCCAGGCCTAGCGACATGATACAAACCGTATCGTATCCTTTCTTTCGCGAGTTACCTGGCCAACAATTGAAACGGTGTGATCGATATCGTCTATCGTATTACCGAGACCTAGCGTGAAACGCACGGCACAATGAGCCTCTTCCTCAGATAGGCCCATCGCCATTAATGCGTGAGATGGCTCGGGTAGACCGGCACTGCATGCAGACCCAGATGAAATGGCAACTCCCTTCTGGTCTAGGGCAAGAACCAGTGACTCCCCTCGTATGCCCGGCAAGTTCAGGTTAAGTGTATTGGGTAACCGCTGCTCCCGATGACCATTCAGCTTCGCGTCAGGAATCAGCTCTTTAATACCATTTTCTAGCTTATCGCGCAGTTCCCGAATGCCATCCATCTGAGGAATATGATCGATAGCAAGTTCAGCAGCTTTGCCCAATCCAACCATCGCCATGACATTTTCGGTTCCAGCACGAAGTCCGTTCTCCTGATGGCCCCCGCTGACCAGGGGGTCTAGAACAACCCCTTTTCGTACAAACAGGGCACCGATACCCTTCGGGCCGTGAAACTTATGGCCTGAGATGGTTAGTAAACCGACCCCGAGCTCCTCTAAATCCACAGGGATCTTACCAATAGCCTGCACTGCATCGGTATGGAAGAGCACGCCTCGTTCTCTGGCAATACCTGCTAGTTCAACAACAGGTTGGATGGCACCTGTCTCGTTATTGGCAAGCATCACACTCACCAGACAAGTCCTTCCCGTGATTGCGGCTCTCAGGTCATCCGGGTTTACTCTTCCCTCCTTATCCACGGGAAGATAGGTTGCCGTAAACCCGAGCTTTTCAAGCCATCGGCAGGCATTGAGTACTGACGGGTGCTCTATGGAACTTGTGACGATATGATTTTTCACACTTATATTGGCGAAGGCTACTCCCTTTATGGCAAGATTATTTGCCTCTGAACCACTTCCGGTAAAAGTTAAGCGTCTTGCTGTGCAGTTGATTAGTGCGGCCACATTTCTGCGGGCTGTCTCAACTGCGATTCGAGCCTCTTTCCCCACAGAATAAATGCTCGATGGATTTCCATAACAGTCCATGAACTCTATCATGGCTTCCTTAACTTCCGCAGACAGAGGAGTTGTAGCGTTATGATCAAGATACACTCGATAACTTGTCTGCTGCTCCTCGACGGCATCGTCAAGCGAATATTCCCCTGATCCCTTGATATCTACTTTGTCGCCGTCCGATGACTTAACCACATCACAGAGCAAAGCCTTGTAGACCGGAAAGCCGGAAATAGGGTCGTAGCGTTGAAGATCGGTGATATCGTTTATGCAAGCATCCCGCCACTCTTTGGGACCGAGGGCCCCACCGCCCATGCCGCTGGCCTCTATGGCTCCCTGCACAATGTCATCGGTGACGAAGGCATACATTCCCACCTGGCCGCGCTTCGTTTTTATGTAGACAAAATCACCGCTTTCGATGCCACGCTTTTTAGCATCCAGCGTATTAATCATCACCGTGGGCACCGGTCTTTCCGCAGACAAAGCTGGAATGGTTTGGTGTAGTGCGTGTAAATCAACGTTTGAACGGGACCCCGAATTAAAAACGAGGGGAAATCGTTTTGCCAGCTGTGGTTGAGAAAGGGGGCTTTCCCCCGGTTCCACGTAGATTGGTAATGCATCATATCCATGCTCCTCCAGGATAGATGAGGCGATCTCGAACTTCCCTGATGGTGTATCAAATCCGGGGTGCCCATCTGCGCGCAAAAGTCCCTTCTCCCACTTCTTGTACTGCATCATTACCGTGGGAATTTGTACTGTTCCGCCCGCCGCACGGACACCTTCGAGAGTGAAGCCGGAACCTTCCAGCACCCGAGAAAGGATTTCCTCCTCGGTTTGTGGGTAAAGATGTCCATAGCCAAGGCGCCGGGCAAGCTCTGACAGAATGAAGAAATCATTCCTGGCCTCACCGATTGGTTCTATCACCTTCTCCCTGATCCTGAAGACAGAGCCATATACCATGTAAGATTCGATCTCATAGTACGTTGTCGCCGGCAGTACGATATCGGCATAGGCCGCATCAGCGGTAAGCTGACGATCTATACATACCAAGAAATCAAGCGCCTCAAGTGTCTTTCGCCAGATATCGGACTGTGGCCAAGATGTAATAATAGATGCCCCAAGGCTAATAAGCAATCGGATCGGATATGGCTTCTTCTTAAGCACTGCCTCCGGTAGAATATTTGCATGGAACTCCCCACGATACTTTGTATATACGGGGAAATTGTTGTACCCGGCTGCTTTTCGTACATCCGGATTGGGTATGAGACCCTCACGATTTATGGAAAACCTGTTCTGTACCATGCCGAAACAATTTCCACCGGGCACATCGAGCTGGCCAGCTAAGGCCCAGAGGACCATTGTCGCGCGAATGGCCTGAACCGCTCCATCACTGTACTCAAGGCCGCTGTACATGACAGGAGCGACACCGCTGGTATTTGCGATCCTTCTTGCCAGCGACCTTACCGTTTCGGCCGGAACGCCGGTGATACCTTCTACCACCTCCGGTCGAAAATGCTGAACATACCGGTTTAAGTCATCAAAACCCACCGTCCAGTTACTGACAAACTCCTCGTCGTACAGTTCCTCCTCGATAATTACATTGCATAGCCCCAGAGCCAGCGCCCCATCCGTTCCAGGACGAATTGGGATCCATTCCGCATTTGAGTATTTGGCCATCACCGTTTTTCGTGGGTCTATGACCACTATCTGAGCGCCCCGCCTGTGAGCCTCCTCAATCCTGATAAAGTCATGTGGTGGACAGTGCGCTGCAGGATTCTTCCCCCAAATAACGATGAGCTTGGCGTTTTCTATATCCGAGAACATGTTAATGAACATGCCTCCCATGGTTACATGGGGTGCTATCATTGCAAATGATACGTAACATAGAGCACCTACCCCCAGGGTATTAGGGGACCCAAAGGGGAACAGAACGCTTGCTGCGGAGGAAACCGCTACCCCATCAGGCTGATAAAGGTCACAAAAAGCCGACTCAAAGCTTCCGCTGCCGGTATAAATGGCAGTTGCCTCCGGACCTGACTCCTGCTTAATTTGGTTGAGTTTAGCCACAATCGCTTCATAGGCCTGGTCCCAGGTGATTCGCTCAAACTCATAGCTGCCCTTGGGGCCTCTGCGTTTCATTGGATACAGGAGGCGATCCTTGGAATATACAATGTCTCGCGAGTTCTCACCGACTTTGCATATTGCTCCAAGGTTTGAGGTCTCATCCGCCCGGACACTCTTAATCTTTCCCTCGCTGTCATAGGTGACTATGACCCAACACCCGGCCGAACAGATCCCGCATATAGCTCGCTTTTCACTATTCTCAGTGCTTATCATTGCTCCGACTATCGTGTCCTTCCAATTATTACTGCAATCCGCTTTTTATCCTAACCATATTTTGGGTCCTACGACTATTCAAGACTATTGACCGTTGTCTGGATCAATTCCGAAAGGGCAGGGTGGATATGAATGCCCTCATTTATTTCATCTATATGACCTCCGGATGTCATGGCATTCACCACTTCCTGAATAAGTACCGGGGCATAGGGCCCTATAATATGAAAGCCCAATACTCTCCTGCTATCTTTTTCCACTATGGCCTTAGCAAAGCCCTCCTCTTCCATCATGGCTTCGCCTTTAGCGACATCCAAATACTTGACCCTTCCTACCGATATGTCATGATCTTTTCTGGCCTGAGCCTCGGTTAGCCCTACCGATGCAATTTGAGGATGAGAATAAACAGCATGGGGTATGGCGTTATAGTCCATCTTCAAATCTGCTCCGTGAAACACGTTTTGCGCTACCACCAGCGCTTCGCGATTGGCCACATGGGTGAACATTTGTTGCCCATTAGCATCGCCCACGGCAAATATGTTATTTTTAGTAGTTTCGAGATACTCGTTAACCTTAATAAATCCTCTCCCATCGATTTCCACGCCGGTATTTTCTACCTTCAATAAATCGGCATTTGACCTTCTTCCTACGGCGATTAAAATTCGTTGTGCTGTGAACTCCCCCTCTTCATCGGTATTCTTTTCCTTAACCGCAACTTTTACCTTGCCGCCCTCCTGGTATACCTCCTCAGCCTGGGTATTAGTGTAAACATCCATACGGCGGCGCAGCTGTTCCTTCAATAGCTCACGTATCTCCGTTTCCTCAACCGGGACAAGACTTTCCATCATCTCTAGAATAGTGACCTTAGTGCCCATAGCAGCGAAGAAGTGTCCGAATTCAACGCCGATATAACCACCACCAATGATGATGAGGCTATCTGGGAGTTCTTCCAGCTGCAGCATCGTTTCATTGGTCAAATAGTCAACACTGTCTAAGCCCTTTATGGGGGGTATAAAGGGTCGTGAGCCGGACGCGAGAAAGATATTCTCCCCTTTAATCTTCTCTCTATTGACCTCAATGGTATAATCCCCCACAAAATGCCCTTCACCTTCATAGAAATCCAGATTCTCTGCTTGCGAAAGAGCCTCTCTCATTTGACTTTGGCTTTCTTTAATGCTTTTTCTCATGCGCCGCATTATGAAGCCGAAGTCTATATTTCTGGTCTCTGCCTCGATACCCAGCTTCTTTGCCTCCTGTATTTCCACTATCCTATCTGCCGGATATATCAACATCTTTGAAGGTATACAGCCCGTATTAATACAAGTCCCACCAAAAGGCCCCTTATCCACTAAAGCAACTTTTAGACTACGGTCGGTGGCTTCATCTACGATAATCATTCCAGATCCCGACCCAACTACGATTACGTCATACTTCTTCATATATCAGCCTCCTATTGAGCATCCTCCAAGCTTATATGAAATTCACAATTCATAAATTTAACTCATTATACATATTAAATATATTAAATAAGATTTGACAACCCCTATGACCTTCACTGGTAAAAATCCATTCTTCTTTAATATTCCTAGGATTCGAACAAGACATCATCGGTAAAAGGAGTTAATATACTTTTACACGAAAGCAATACAATGGAGGTAACCAAGTGCCGAGGTCAAGCACAGAGCAGATAACCGACCCCGACTTGGTTTATGCCTATAAGCGAAGATTAGAAGATCAGTGCTGTTTACTGGAGAGTCATCCTTGAGTAGACTAGAGTACAAAACAAAAACGGAGCTAAAGCGAGTATGTGTTTAAAAAGGAGCGGTTCATTAATTGAAGACATGATAACCCTTTCCAGTTACATCTGAACTATCTGGATGATATAGCTTTATTTCCCGCTTCTTCCTTTCAGGTAATCGATCATCGGCTGAGTGACCAGTGGCACCACATCGCCAATCATGTGTGGCATCAGGTTGTTCATAACCTGAGGCATCATCTCTGGCATCTGCTCAGCCATGTAATCGGGCATGGGGATATGCTCCGCAACCCGCTCGAGCATGGTCTGCATCACCTTGGGCATCATCATAGGCAGAAGCCTAGGAAACAGTATAGGAAACATGGGTTTCATGAGACTAAGCGCCCCCGGAACCTTTCCCATGAATCGCATTATCCCCCCCATGCCGAAGGGCATAGCAACGATAAGTTCCGGCCACATTGTGCCCATAAGGTCGGCGAAGCCCTGAGGGGTCATCAGCGCGATCATAGCCTCAAAAACCGCCCACTGTTTCTGCACCTCCGGGTTAGGGTCGGGGAACTCATAGCCCAGGGCTGACGACGCATAGCGCGCCAGGTCCACCACCTCGATTGGTACCTGCTTCTTATCAGCGCTGACGCGGAACTGGAACTCGCAGCAAGGGCATAACGCCAGAACCTTCTCCGCGCCCGCTTCTATCGCCTCATCAAGCCGCGTCTTGCCTATCTCGGCAGCCACCGGTGGTTCTTTGATCAGGGTCAGAACGCTGCCGCAACAGTGCGCCGCTTCACGGTTATGGCTCATCTCCACCAGTTTGGTGTTGGGTATGGCCTCGATACACTGCCGTGGGGCATCGTACACGCCGGACACCCGGCCGATATGACACGAGTCATGCCATGTTACCGTACATGGCCTGTGGCTGTTCTCGGGGAAGGCGAATTCACCTGCCTGGATTTTCTCTGCCAGAACCTCGCTGTAGTGCTTCGCCGTAATACCATACTCCATACCCAATTTTTTCGCCCATGTCGGGTAGACATGTCGCCACATCATGTCGCAGGCAGGACATGAGGATACTACAGTATCTGCGCCGGCGTCCTTGACCGCCTGGATATTCTTGCTCATTACTTCAGTGAAAACATCCCACATACCGGCCACCAGCATTGGCGTCCCGCAACAGCTCTCCCTATTGCCCAGGTAGGTGAAGTCCACACCAGCCGCATCAAGCAGCCGAACGCTGGCCATGGCGATATCATGCTCCACGTAGCTAGCCGTACAGCCAGCGAAGTACACGTCCCTTGCCCGGTGAGCCGTCCCATGCTTTTCCTCGAGGTCCTGGGGAAACCATGCAGAGCGATCCTTGCGATATCCTGCCCAGATATCTCCCTCCTTTCTAACTGCTGCCGCCATCATCTCGAATGGAGGAAATGTCATCTTCTTCTGCTCGTCGATTAGCAAACCGCGCAACTTCATCCACGACTGCTCGATGGGCAGGGCAGCCGAGCAGCGTAGGTTGCATAGTTCACAAGTAGTACACACCAGAATGGTGTCCACCATGAACTGGTCCCACTCCTCGCGACCCTCCATGTACTCCCGCAGCCAGTACCACTTACCCCGCGGGGACTGGCTCTCCCATCCCCGTCCATAGAACTGGTCGCACTCCTCTATACAGTAACCGCACTGTGAACAGCCGTAGGCATACCAGGCCACGTCGGCAGGAATATCGCGCACCGGCTTTACCGGCCGCTCGCCTATTTCCGGGATAACCCTGTTGCCAAGGGGACGTATTAGAGGCTCGAAGGCCTGCGCCAGGCCGAGAAATGCGCCTATTAGCCTATTGCCGATAACCTTACCTGGGTTCAGGATATTCTTGGGATCCACCTGGGCCTTGAACGCCTTCAACCGGCGAGCCCGGTCCGCTCCCAACACCAGAGGCGCCTTCCTTGCGAAATAGAGCCCTGTTGCGTAGGCCCGCCCGCCGTGCTTCTCGGCAATCTTCATGATGCTCAGGGATAAGCCGAAAACGAAATTGTAATTGAACTTGCGCTGGTCGCTGGGGATGAAGCCCAGAATTACCACCTCAGGCTGTCCGTTGTGGCCTTCTCTGATGACTACACCCTCCTTAACGATGGGCTGAGCTATCTTTCGCTCGATCTCTGTCATCACCTCACCCAGAGCCGAGAGCGGGATGACCACCTCAGCTGGCACCAGGCTCGGCCCAAGGCGTTTGACCACCATCAGCTTGAAGCGGTTCTTCCACTCATTCTGGGCGATGCGGTCACTGAGTATCTCCGCCTCACAGGGCTTCAATAGCTCCGGCAGCCGGCCCGTCACCCCCTCGCGATCTTTGGCGCGGAAAGCCAATGTGATGATATAGGCAGCGGGCAAGAGCACCCGTTCCTCTACAGGATGGCCGTAGTGCTCCATCAGCGGAGCCTTATTCTTAAGCTCTGCCATGCGCGGGTTGATAAATATCAGTGACCAGATAGGCAGCTTTTCATCAATCATGGATTGAACCAGTTTCTGCAGGTCGTAGGCATCGGGGCAGCCGATAGCCACCAGCTCCAGTTCCTCAAGTGGCTGAACGCGAACCGTCAATTCGCTAATCAGGCCGGTTATCCCATCGACATCGGCGATCAGATCAAGCTCAGGGCCACTAAAGTCCCTGACCATGCCATCGGGCAGCACCACTCGAGCTCTGACCACGTTATCAGGGAACCAGCCCGCCTCGTAGGAGCCGATGCCGGCGCCACCGTGAGCCAGCCACCCTCCGGCGGTGGATGCCGGGTAGCTGGTGGGATATAGCCGCAGGGTCAGGCCGTGCTTCTCCAGCTCCCTGTCCAGCTTCTCCCACACCACACCAGCCTGCACCGTGGCCGTTTGGGCTTCGGGGTCAATGTGGATAATACGGTTCATGCGATAGAAGTCCACCACTACGCCTTTCTTCACCGGCAACACGCCGCCATAGCCGGACGACGCCTTGCCTCGTGGGGTTAGAGGTACGTTCCGTTCCGCCGCCCAGCATACCAGATTAACCAGCTCCTCTTCTGACTCCGGCTGGACCACGGCGTCTGGTGTTGTATCGCCAATGAGTGGTTTGATGAGGCTGGGCATGGCAGCGATATCATGGCCGTATAGTTTACGTTCACTCTTACGGAAGCATACACGGCTTCCGAATTTATCCTCGAGATAGCTTCTTTCCTTGGTATTCAATTTACCCTTCACAACCTCCCGTTATGTGCTTACGTTTCTCTGCCGAGAGAGCCAAGGGAACCGGCCAGAACCCGGTTGCCTACCAACTGCTCCTGTAGTACCCCCTGCACTAGGTCGCAGGCCTCGCTGATCTTAGGACTGATAAGGCTATAGTAAATGGTTGTCCCCTCGCGACGCGTGGACACGATGCCCCGCTCCCGAAGCATGGCCAGATGCTGCGAGACATTTGCCTGTGGCAGGTCCAGGCCGGATGCCAGTTGTCCTACTGACATCTCCCCCTCTCGGAGCTGATGGATAATCATCAGTCGCTTAGGGTGAGCGAGGGTCTTGCAGATCTCAGCCTGGAGCTTTAAAAGCAGCATTTTAAATTCATCCATCAAGCACCGTCCTGTTATATCTCTATATATTTATATAATAATATTATAATATATAATGCAATACAATGTCAACCCAGTTACTGATCGTGTCAGCCGCAAAGGTAGATGCGGTCCTTCTTGGTCATTTATAGAACTCGCCCATGTCTCAGAAGAAGCCTTTTTCAGCAGTCTTTATATATTGACAAATGGCATAATTTCTTTCATTATTTAGCTTATCTTAAATATAGGAGGGGTAATATGTCAGATCTCTCAAAGTTCAGTAATCTTAGGGTTTGGAACGCAGTACTGGCTGTTTTACATCTGGCACAGGCTATACTTATCTTCATAATGAGCAATGATTTCAGCGTGCCGGTTACCACCAGCTTTCTGTCATCGGGAAGCTTAGAAACGGAAATAAAAACGCTCATAGAAATACCGGTTGGCCCACTTGTTGGCATATTCCTATTAATATCTGCCTTCGCACATGCTTTGATGGCATCACCTCTATATTACAAGTTGTATGTGAACTACCTTAAAAAGTATATCAATTATGTGCGCTGGTATGAGTATGCCTTAAGCGCATCGCTTATGGTGGTTATCATCGGTATGCTCAGCGGCGTTTTCGATGCACCCAGTATGATAATGCTATTCTCACTGACTGCCGCAATGAATCTCTTCGGGTTGATGATGGAGCTATATAACCAGAATAGGAAGCAGGTAAGCTGGACAGCGTTCTATTGTGGTACTTTCGCGGGGATAGTACCGTGGATAGTTATAGCATGGTACTTTTTCACAGCGATAGCCGATGCTTCTGAAAATGTTCCCACATTTGTCTATTTTATACTGCCTACGCTTTTCGTATTCTTTTCTTGCTTCGCGGTCAATATGGTGCTGCAGTACAAGAAGGTATGGAAGTGGAAGGACTATCTATTCGGGGAGAAGGTATACATGATACTTAGCTTAGTAGCAAAGTCCGCACTCGCATGGCAGGTTTTTGCTGGCACACTAAGGCCAATGTAGGGGTGAATCTTAAAGAAAATTTGACAGTCACCGGTAAAAATCTTCATTTCTAATAACGTCGTTAATATCTCTCGATTAATATAAGCGAGCTTAGCCAAAGGGAAGGGAACTCGAATGATACGTCTGGAGTAAAGGGCCTTATCGAAGATATTTCTTGCGAAGCTCTATCATTTTAGATATTATGTTGCGCATACAATGGTTATAAGTATGGACAAGAAACGAGTGCTAATCCTAGGGGCAGGTTCAGCAGGTATCGGTGCGGCACTGGAGCTTAAAAAGGCATCCGCTAGTGTACAGTATCTGGAACTAACACTGGTAGATCAAAACAATTATCACTTTGTTCTGCCTTTAATATATCAAGTACTCACGGGAAGTGTTGCACCCAGTCATATCTCTTTCCCACTGCGTGTTCTTTTGCGACAGAGAGGTAATACTCAGCGGGTCGTGTTCAGGCAGAGCCGAGTACAGGGTATAGATTTGGAAAGGAAGCTGGTTATCACTGATCATGGGGAGTTGGAGTGGGACTACCTTGTAGTAGCGCTGGGCAGCACTTCCAATTTCTTCGGGATGGATGAGGTTGAAAATAATGCGCTACGCTTTAGATCTCTGAGAGATGCTGTTAGCATTCACAATCGAATTATTGACAACTTTGAAGCCGCGCTATTAGAGCAGGATGAGCAACGCCAATGTGAGCTGCTGAATTTCATAGTGGTAGGTGGCGGGCCCACAGGGGTGGAACTAGCAGTGTCTATTCAGGAGTTCGTGAGCAAGGTATTGATACGGGACTACCCTTCCCTAAAGCCCCATGCTCGGGTGATCCTAGTCGAGGCTCAAGACAGAATCCTATTGGGTATGAAGGCCAAGATGGGAGAAATAACTACAGCCCGATTGCGCTCCCAGGGAATTGATGTATTGTTGGGAACTCGCATCATTAAAGCTTTGCCAGACAGCATTCAGACTTCTGATGGCCAGATCATACCAACCCGCACCGTGATTTGGGTAGCAGGAGTGAAGCCTATGAATGTTGTGGAATCACTACCTCTCGAAAAAGCTAGGGATGGCCGCATCATTGTGAATGAGTACATGGAAGTCCCCCAATCACCCGGAATGTATGTTCTGGGGGATTGCGGCTATCTGTTGCAAGAGAATGGCTCAGGACCGTATCCCGCAACCCACCAAGTAGCTACGCGACAAGGACCAGCCTGTGCCAGAAATATCATCCATGCAATGAGAGGGGAGAGTCAACGTCCTTTCCGTTACAAGTTTAAGGGGCAGATAATATATTTGGGCAGAAACGTGGCGGTGGCTCAGATACTGAATCGTGTTCTTGATGGCTTCACTGCTGGTATGCTGCGACGAATCTCGTATCTATGGCAGGTAATATCATATCTGGGGTTACTTACTGGATTTAGGAGCAAGGTAAGTACCGTCATTGATTGGTCTTTTTCGTACTTCTATGATCGCTATACAGCACACATAGAGTAAGTGGACGAATATCTCATAAAGCTAAAAAGCGCTACACGGTTAGAACGCGGACTGCAATTTACTGTTATCTTACAAGATATGATATCTAATATAATCCGTATGGCCCCAGTTACTTTCTCGTACATCACAAGGTGTCAATATGACACTAGGAATTCTATCACACGGATTGCCACATAAAGTAGGAGCCCAAGCTCGGCTGTGGTTTATAGAAATCCGTCCCAAGTTCCTGATCGGATCAGTAGTAGTAGCTCTCCTGGGCACGTCTATAGCGTGGGGGGATGGTTTCTTCAGCCTTATTGATGCCGTACTGGCCTTCATCGGGCTAGTGCTATGGCACATCAGTGTGCAAGTTCTAAATGACTACTTCGATTTTAAGAGCGGGGTAGATCTCAGGACCCAGACGACACCATTCACCGGCGGTAGCGGTATCCTTCCAGCCTACCTTCTAAAGGCAGAAGCAATCTTTAAATTTGGATTGCTGAGCTTTGCCCTAGCAGTTCCAATATGGATCTACTTTATCATCGATAAGGGCTTGCTATTGCTTCCTGTTCTTACGGTACAAGCCATTTGTGTTCTGCTGTACACTCCCTATTTAGTTAGGTGGGAGCTGGGGGAGTTCGCTTGCGGAGTAGGTCTAGGTATAATACCTGTATTAGTGTTCTACTTCGTTCAAACAGGAGGCTATACCACACAAGCGTTGGTGGCGGCAATTCCATCAGGGATTCTATTCTTTAACATTCACCTTTTTAATAATTTGCCGGATGTTGAGGCAGACAAGGTTGGGGGTAAAAAGACCCTGCCTATCGTTATAGGTAGAAAAAAAGCAGCCTGGTTATATCTAGCTGGCACTATAGTGGCCTATACGTGGATATTATCCTGCGTAGCGGCAGAGCTCATGCCGCTCGCTGCTCTGCTCTGCCTAATAAGTATGCCATTTGCTCTATGGGCAATAAGGGGTGCTTTTAACTATCGTAGCGTTGCCAGTTTTACGTCTTCCCTATGGGCCAACGTGTTGTTCTTGGTAGTTACCCTTATAATGTTAGCATCGAGTTATATCATTGACCATATCTAAAAATTAGGAGAGAACTACTTATTAAACTTACATATACTGCGGATGAACATCTATCAAGGTAAGTCTAAAAATTAATATAGTATAGAAATAGTCTCAAGGGTTCTCGATGATAAAAAGGCTCATGTTCACACTGGAATGAATGATAGTTGAGAACTATGCGGACAAATTATTGATTGAGATAGATAATATTGCGTTATCATAGCAGTCGGAATCTACCCTGTAAAAGGTAGTTTATTTTAAAAACGCAAAATTCAATAATTTATAACAATACTATCTAGCTAATTGTAACAGGAGGAAATGTGAACGAATCAAACACCCAACGCAAGATTGACCAACTGGAAATAGCATTGAATAAAAATTTAGATATTAATGAGAATTCCACTGGCTTAGAAGATTATTGGTTTGTCCATCAGGCCTTACCAGAGGTCAACTTTGCTGATATAGATTTGTCGATTTCACTCTTCGGCAAGACGCTCGGCGCTCCCCTCATCATATCGCCACTCGTAGGAGGTATAGAAGCAGCTACAAGCATAAATCGCAATTTGGCCAAAGCAGCTCAGTCCTTGGGAGTAGCTATAGGGGTAGGCTCGCAGAGGTGTGCCATTGATAATCCTGATGTGGCATCGACGTATGTAGTGCGCGATATAGCTCCTGATATCTTACTATTCGCTAACCTTGGCGCCGTTCAGCTTAACTACGGTTATGGGATCTCTGAGTGCCGCCGTGCCTTAGATATGATAGGTGCCGATGGGTTGATCCTACACCTCAATCCGCTGCAAGAGGCTCTTCAGACCGATGGAGAGACTAACTTTGCTGAACTCCTCACCAAGATTGAGAGGATTTGTCGTGAACTGACGGTACCAGTGGTCGTTAAGGAAATCGGCACAGGAATATCCGAAGATGTAGCTCGAAAACTGGCCTCAGTTGGGGTTGCCGGTATTGATGTAGCCGGTGCCGGTGGCACGACGTGGAGCGAGGTAGAAAGACATCGCTCGAACAGCGATTTGCTGAATAATATTCCCTCTGTTTTTAAATCGTGGGGCATACCACTGGCAGAATCGATCAAGATGGCACGTAAAGGCGCACCCAAAATGCCCCTTATAGCCAGTGGTGGCATTCGTAACGGCATACATGTAGCCAAGGCCATCGCTCTAGGCACAGATATGGCGGGTATTGCTGCGCCAATGCTTAGGGCAGCGAATACTTCGGCAGAGGCAGTAATATCTGCATTACAGGATGTGGTCAGAACACTAAGGATTTGCATGTTCTGCATAGGCGCTTCTAAGTTGGATGAACTGAGGGATTCATGTTTTCTTAAAAGAAGAACTTGGGATTAAGTATACGCCACTATTCGCGCGTTTGTCATACAAATTTCATAGAATTTTCCCATTACACATACATCACACACATCATAGATATTGCATGAAATGCCTTTAAATCCTATGATTATGGTGGGCGAAAGCCTGATAAGTGGACTGATTGGGGTTGACACAGGAAGATATAGCACTAAACAAGAAGAGTCTTGCAGCTTTTATGGCCGCTTTGGAGGTGCGATATGGGCATGTCTGAATTCATATATCTGATTTTATCATTTGTTTTCCTTTTAGTTTGTGCATTCTTTTCCAGTGCTGAAATTGGCTTCATCAAATTACAGCGTATCAGGCTCAAGCATTTGCAGGAGGAAAGTGTCCATGGTGCTGACCGTGTTGCCGCCATAATGCAGTACCCGGAAAAATTTCTCTCAATGGTACTCACCGGCATTAGCTTCGCAGAAACCATCGTTGTCTCACTAGGAACAATCTTCATTGTTGCGCTTCTGGGCGAGCGTCTGGGAACACCGATAGCCATTGTCATCATCGCGATCCTACTGCTTATATTCGCAAAGGTAATTCCCAAAACAATCGCGGCACAGCACCCAGAGCGAATTGCTCTCCGTTACGGCAAGACAATAGAACTATTGATGAGGTTATTAAGCCCTGTAGTGGTAGTGTTAAGCTGGGTGATCTCTGCAATTACACGTGTTACTCACTCAAGCACCATGCCCCGGGCATTAATAAGCAGAGAAGAAATCGGCACAATAATATCAATAGGCGAAGAGGAGGGGGTGGTAGATGAGCACTCAGCTGATATTCTGCGCAAGGTGGTTGGTCTTGGAGACCGTCCAGTGCACGAGATAATGACCCCCCGCACCGAAGCTATATGGTTTCAGCAGGGAGCGACACTGGCAGATTTCTTCAAAGTATACGCTGAGTCCCCTGCCCAACGTTATCCTATTTATGAAGAAACATTCGACAATGTTATAGGCATGTTATCGATAAGAGATGTGCTCACCGCCGTGGCCAAGCGCTCCATAGACCGCAAGGGGACTGTAACAGACCTCGCCCGTCCGGTCTACTATGTTCCGGAGAACAAAAAGGTATGCGAACTGCTTAGTGAAATGCAGGAGGAAGGGTATTTAATGGCAGTAGTCGTGGATGAGTACGGCGGCTCTTCCGGAATAGTGAGTATCGACCAACTGATTGAGGAGATTGTAGGAGAGGTAGAGGAAAAGATAATGGGAGTCACCAAGACTTTCAAGGTAGTGGGGGAGCAGACATATAAAATACACGGCAGCATGCGCATAGAAGAGGTCAACGAACAGCTGGGATTGGGATTGCCCGAAGGCGATTATTCAACTGTCGGCGGTTATGCTCTTAATCTTTTTGGCCATCTACCAAAAGAGGGGGAGCAGATAGTCTATGATAATTTGACCCTGGTAGTAGCTCAGGTAAAAAATAACAAAATCACCCGTCTTTTTATAACAAAAGAATCACCAGGAGAGGAACCGGAAGATACTATCAGCAAAGAACCTTCTGAAAAGGTTAAGGAGAAGACGGACGATACTCCAGCCAAAGAATCAGATAAAAAGGGGGAATCAAACAAGGAATAAAAGAAAACCAAGTATCTACTATGACGCCTCCGTAGTAGCTTGTGATAGGCCACATAGATCTCCTAATGGAAACTCCCTTTCATCTAAGTTATGGTTTATATTCCTTACCCCATTATGTAATGTTGTATCTTTTCTCTTTATGTTTTTACCCCTATTCTCCTCTTTTTCCTCTTAATAGCTCACAATTAATCCGCTAAGCCAGATAGGTTATACTGGAAGACGGTTTCTTATGCAATTCAAACTCTATATTGGCTTCGACAAATAGGTCTCTGAAAGACTCATCAGCATACCTACCAAAGGTCACAAACCGCTTTATCTTGGCATTGACTAGCATCTTTGCACATAGTATACACGGCGTATGTGTGACATAAATTGTAGCACCTTCCAAGCTTACTCCATGGAGAGTTGCCTGAATGATTACATTTTGCTCTGCGTGGATGCCCCGGCATAGCTCATGCCTCGTTCCAGATGGCACATCCATGTCATCTCTCAAGCAGCCAAGCTCAAGGCAGTCCTTGAGTCCAGAGGCAGCACCGTTATATCCGGTAGCTAATATGTGTTTGTCCCTTACTGCCACTGCCCCGACATGGTGCCGGCGACACGTCGAGCGTTCTGCCACGACGGACGCTATTTTTAAAAAATATTCATCAATATCCGGCCTAGATATGATCGTCATCTCAAAGCACCGATAACCCCTTCTGTTTGCTTTTTCAAGTCTTCCAAGGAGGACCCGTTGATGATAAAAAAGTTGGCCATGGCGATTGGCCCACCCTTGTTGGTATCCTCGATCTCCACAATATCGCGGCTGACAGCCTCCTCAACGGTTAAGGGTCGGACCTGCCTTTTCATCAACCTCTCATATCTTTTCTCAGGTGATGACCAAACTGCAACCACATAGAAGTCTGCACCGTAGCGGCTCTTCATTAACGTGTACTCTTCCCATGAGTAGAGACCGTCCACTACGACATCATCAGATTTCAGCAGGTAATCAATCCTGGATAGGCTCAGCTTAGCATAGGCCGACATTCCATACTCTTTTCTCATCTGCTGTCTGATATAACGTTCGTTCTCCTCGTTTAGCTCCAGCCCCTTTTTGCTGATTTCTTTATCTGTAATATCCCCAAACCTTATCTTCACAAAGCCATTTTTCTCAAATATCCTGGCCACCTCTGATTTACCTGAACCTGCCATACCAACAATCGATATCACTTTCATTACTGGTTCATCCCTCGCGATAATTCAACAATAAAACCTCTGAGATAGTCATCTCATTTGCTTGATTGTAGCGTGAAAATGCGTGGTAGGCAAGACCGCTTTTTACTTGACCTTAGGATATACAAGTGCTAGTCTTATACCCCAAGAGAGTATAGAAGCCTTAAGGTCAATGATACGGCAGCGGGTTGAGGGTGAGTCAAAGCAAAGCGGCTTTAAGATAATATGGTTCTTCCTCAGACCCTATAAGCTCCGATTGGCTATTCTGCTAGGCCTATGCCTGCTTGTCGGCTACCTTGAGACTATGAACATCGCCGTGTTGTATCCCATACTGGACGCAAGCCTTGAGATGGATGGTGGACTGAGCGGCAACCCCTTCTTTATCGTCTTGAACAACATAGCAGCAATCATCCCGGTTGATAGTGACGTGCACCCCGTCAAACTGGACTTTTTGGGGCCACCAATATGTTAGACTCTCCTTCTGGCATTAGCTTTGCCTTACCAAAGGTCACCGGGCTCCGATACCCCAGATTC
>DAOUEU010000167.1:0-3089 GCA_034430255.1 Dehalococcoidia bacterium
TCGATGGGCGCATTGCAGATATAGGTCAGGCTGGCTTCATTCCGGGGTCACTGATCATCCCCAGATTTATCCTCAATGAGTTGCACCACATCGCAGACTCCTATGATGCGTTGCGCCGCAATCGCGGGCGACGGGGCCTAGACATACTAACCAAACTTCAGCAGGAGTCCAATATCCCCGTCGAGATCTCTGATATTGATGCAAAGGATGTCCCCGATGCTGACGGTAAGCTCGTGAAGCTGGCAAAAGCCCTTGGTTATGCCATTTTAACCAACGATTTCAACCTGAATCAGGTTGCTAGGATCCAAGGTGTCCGGGTGCTAAATGTAAATGAGTTGGCCAATGCAGTACGGCCCGTGGTCCTGCCAGGCGAGGAGATGGCTATTCGGATCATTCAGGAGGGTAAGGAGTTCGGGCAGGGACTCGGCTTCCTTGACGATGGAACGATGATTGTGGTGGAAGACGGGCTACGCTACATCAATAACAGAATTGAAGTGGTTGTCACCAGGGTACTGCAAACTGCGGCGGGGCGAATGATCTTTGCCCACCCTAAAGCAGAGTGAGCGATGGAGAAGATTGGTACTATCGTCGCTGCCGCTGGCACAGGCAGGCGAATGGGTGGGGCTGATAAGATATTCGCAAGCTTAGCCGGTAAGCCTCTCCTGGCCCACACTGTCGATGTATTCCAGAGGTGTCCGGTAATTGACCGGGTAGTCATTGTTTTACCAGAAGACAGGCTGGATCTGGGGTGGCAACTTGCTAAGAGGTATCAGTGGTCCAAGGTAAAAGAGATATGTCCAGGTGGGTCACGGCGGCAGGATTCGGTAAAGGAAGGCCTGCAGAGGCTAGCTGACTGCCAGTGGATAGTGATACACGACGGGGCTCGTCCCTGCCTCAGCCAGGAAATTATTGAGAAAGGGCTTCAAGAGGCCCGTCAGAGTGGAGCTGCCGTCCCCGCCCTCCCTGTCACCGATACTATTAAGGTTGTTTCCACAGACTCCTTCGTTGTGGAAACGCCGCTCCGTCAGCGTCTGTGGTCGGTGCAGACGCCTCAGGTATTTCGATACGATATAATAAATGAGGCCTACCGAAAGGTCCGTTGCGATGTAACCGACGATGCCACTTTGGTGGAGAACCTGGGGTATAAAGTCAAGGTCTATCCCGGCTCTGACACTAACATCAAGGTGACTAAGCCTGAGGACCTTTACCTTGCTGAGGCTATTATCAGGATGCAGAGCTAGATCGAAAAATGCGCGTTGGAATTGGCTATGATGTTCATCCCCTGGTCGCAGGGCGCCCCCTGGTGCTCGGCGGCGTAACGGTGACCTTCGTTAGCGGCCTCCAGGGTCATAGCGATGCCGATGTGCTAACTCATGCCATCATCGATGCCCTCCTCGGCGCTATCTCTTTAAGGGATATCGGCACCCATTTCCCCGATGCCGATCCCCAGTATAAAGATATATCCAGCATAACCCTCCTGAATCGTGTCGGCGAAATGCTAGGTGATAGGGGATTTAAGATCGAAAATATAGATGCTACAATCCTTTGTGAGCAGCCCCGTCTGGCAAATTACATCGACGAAATGCGCCGAAACATCTGCACAGCCGTTGACATAGGTATAGAACAGGTATCTATTAAGGCAACTACCTCAGCGGGGCTGGGCTTTCTGGGAGAAGGCAGGGGAATCGCCACCCACGCTGTTGCCCTGGTTGAGAGAAAATGAGAATCTATAACACCCTCTCCGGTCAAAAAGAGGAATTTAACCCTGGGGGCGACCCGATAAAACTGTACGTCTGCGGGGTTACCCCCTATAGCGAGTGCCATATCGGGCACGCTATGAGCTATATCATCTTCGATGTAATAAGGCGTTATCTTGAGTTTCGCGGATACCGGGTGAGATATGTTCAGAACTTCACCGATGTCGATGACAAGATTATCGCCCGCGCCAGTCAATCAGGTCTTTCCACCCAGGAGCTGGCCCAGGAGTTTATTGCGCAGTACTTCTCAGACATGGATGCCCTAAATGTAAAAAGGGCCGACATTTACCCCAGGGCTACAGAGGAAATACCGAAAATAATCGAGGTCGTCTCTGGCCTGATCGAGAGGGGGCATGCCTATCAGTCTGGTGGCGATGTCTATTTCCGGGTGAGTAGCTTCCCCGAATACGGAAAGCTGAGCCACCGCAGCCTGAGCCACATGATGTCCGGAGCAAGTTGCGATGAAAAAAGCAATAAGGAGCATGCGATGGACTTCACCCTTTGGAAGGCGGCCAAGCCCGGCGAGCCTCAGTGGGAGAGCCCCTGGGGACCGGGGAGACCCGGCTGGCACATCGAGTGTAGCGCTATGTCCCTGAAGTACCTGGGAGAGACCCTGGACATTCATGGCGGCGGGCAGGATCTAGTATTCCCTCACCACGAGAACGAGATCGCCCAGTCAGAAGCCTTCACTGGCGTTAGTCCCTTTGCCCGGTACTGGATGCACAACGGACTGATGCAACTCGGCGAGGAGAAGATGAGTAAATCTCTGGGCAATCTTATTACAGTTAAAGAGGCACTGGAGCGCTATAGTGCCGATGCCATCAGGCTATTTGTCCTAAGCTCCCACTACCGAAGCCCCCTTACCTATACCGAGGATGGGTTAGAGGCTGCCGAGCGTGGGTTAGAGAGGCTACGTTTGGTGGCCCATCGCGATGGTGGCGATGCTCCACCGGCGCCCCAGGCTTCGGTTTACCGCCAGCGCTTCACCGAGGCCATGGACGATGATTTCAATACCGCCCAGGCCATTGCAGCCTTATTCGACTTTGCCTCAGAGATCAACCGCGCTGGCGATGAAGGGCATTCTATCGAAGAGGCGCAGCGCGTGTTTATGGAATTGGCTGGGGTGCTGGGGTTCTCTCTTGAACCAAGGAGATTTAGAATAGATGTGGGGGGCGGTATTGTAGAAATGGCAGTTCGGCTTGGCATTAACGTGGAAAAGGATGTAAAGGATATAAACTATCAAGAGAGAATCATTCAGCAGATAGTTGATAAACGACAGGAGCTACGGTCGCGAAGAGAGTGGGCAGAGACAGATAAGATTCGTTCCGAACT
>DAOUEU010000168.1:0-13991 GCA_034430255.1 Dehalococcoidia bacterium
TAGGGGGTGATTTTTCGGGGTTCGCAATGACATATTCGATATTTTCACACCCACGCCCTCATATGTTTTATTTGGGGAGCACCCCTTTATAACTGTTTCCCGGTGAAGCAGTTGGGTAGCCTGGAGCCGATGCTATAACCTGCCAATGGTTCCCTTTATGGTATGGCAGGCGTTTTTAGATCAATCAGGCTTGGTGATGTTTCTTACTGGCTCACCGGCTCATGATATAATATTGCAGTGAACTATCACGAAGCCATAAGCTACATCCTCAGCTTCACCGACTACGAGAAATTGCCCGCCTCTCTCTACATGGCGGCCAACTTCGACTTGAGGCGTATGGAGGAGCTCCTTAAGCGATTGGGCAACCCTCATCTGGCCTCCCCGGCGATTCACATAGCGGGTACCAAGGGGAAGGGGAGCACTGCGGCGATGATCGCCTCCGCCCTTTCAGCAGCGGGATATCGGAGCGGGCTTTATACCTCCCCCCATCTGCATACCTTTCGGGAGCGGATTGCTATCGATGGTGAGATAATCGCCGAGGATGAGTTCTCCGCCTTGGTAGAGAGGTTACGGCCTGAGATCGATGAGGTGAATCGGCACCACAATTATGGTGAGATAACCACCTTTGAGATACTGACCGCTCTGGCCTTTGCCTACTTCAGCGGGCAGGGGGTCGACTTCCAGGTTCTGGAGGTGGGACTGGGGGGGCGGCTCGATGCCACAAATGTAGTAACGCCCCGGCTTGCCGTGATCACCTCGCTAAGCCTGGACCATGCCGAGGTTCTGGGCGACTCTCTGGCTAAGATTGCCGGGGAGAAGGCAGGTATTATCAAGCCCGGGGCAGTGGTGGTGAGCGCGCCGCAGCCCGATGAGTCTGCGGAGGTGATAAGGGTGGTATGTGACAAAAACGGGGCAAGCCTCATCGAGGTGGGACGGGATATCACCTGGAAAAAATTGACCTCAAACATGGCAGGGCAATCTTTTGAGGTAAGGGGGAAGAAGGGGAGTTATCAGCTTGCCATTCCCCTTATTGGAGGGCACCAGTTGGAAAACGCCGCCGTCGCCGTCGCAGCCCTGGAGGCTCTCGCTATCGGGGCAGCGGACATTGCGCGGGGGCTGGCTCAGGTTCGGTGGCCGGGGCGCCTGGAGATACTGAGAGATAAGCCCCTGTTCCTGGTCGATGGCGCTCATAACGCAGACTCGGCAAGGAGGCTGAGAGAGGCTATCGAGGAGTATTTGAATTTCGACAGGTTAATTCTTATAGCAGGAGCATCATCCGATAAAGATATAGCCGGGATGTTGGGGGAGCTAGCTCCGATTTCCAGCCTGATCGTCGTTACCCGTTCCCGCCATCCCCGTGCGCTCGCGCCGCCCCTGATTCTTGATGAGCTGAAAAGGCAAGGTGTGAAGGGAGAGCTGGCGGAGAGCGTATCATCAGCGGCCGAGCGCGCCCTTGCGGTAGCAGGGCCGGATGACCTCATCTGCGCCACGGGTTCGCTCTTCGTTGCTGCAGAAGCCAGGGAGTATATAAAGGGCATACCGGTTGAGATTTATTGATTAAACCGACTTATTATATGTTGAGACCGCTGAAAAAGAGGTGCCCCGATTGTATCGGGGCCGAGGGTCTGGGGGTGCCCCCCAGCTTTAAAGAGTCCCCCAATCTTGGGGGACTTGGGGGTTGATTGAGACTACTACAGCGGTCTCATCTAAGGTGTGATTCATAGCTGGGCGGATCGGTTATCGAGCAGTAGGCACGATTGGGAGGTCGAAGGTGTATGTTCTCACGGTCACAGGATAGGTCAGAAATTCGTGCTCAGCGGTCTGTAACGGGGAATTTTCCATTCAATCATGCTCCAGTTCGGAGGCAGGTTTTCTGTGAGGTGGTGAACCCGGATTCGGTAGAGCTCTAATGCTGTGACAGGCAAAATCCAAGCATCATTTAAGAAGGTTAAGAGAAGCTCAGGTCTCTTCTAGCCTTGATCGATTTTTAAGAGTGCTTCCTTGGGAAGCATTTCCGATAATATTTCTTGTAGTGCCATGGTATGGCTGCAAAGACCCCATAGCGAAAAGAAGTCACAGGTGCATTGCCACTGCCCGTCTTTGCATTTAACAGTATAGGTGTTGTGCTTCCCCTGGAAGCTTGTGGTGAAATCGGAGAAGGTGATGCGCTCCCTCTCCTGGGCATAGCGCTTCGCCTTTTCGATCTTGCCGATGAGACTTGACTGCATAATTCCCTCCTTAAAGCTGAAAAGCACCCTGATTCCTCGGGGTGCTCTTTCGTTATCTTGGATGTAGAATTAGTCCAAGCATCACATTAATATTGTACTCCTTATCCCAATAAAGTCAATAGTTTTTACCGTGTAAGTAAATTAGTGGCATTGCCACGAAAATACCATTATCTGTCTGGATGAACCCTGCACCCTTGTCATTCCCGCGCAGGCGGGAATCCAGAACGATCGGTCTCCGGGTTCATGCTTCCGCAAGAATGACAGTTGATCTAAGAGTTAGTGAAGTAAACAAACATACAAAAAGGATGTGACAGAAACAGGAGCGAACTGTGATATGCAATACCGCTTGGGGTTAGCAATTATGTCACAAATTGAATGCAGTTAATAAGCGTCAACCGCGCTCAGGCGGAAGCGAACGGTAGATTTGCCGCGCCCGGGGTCGCGGCGGTAGACGTCAACAATACTCTCGATGGATATCTTATCGAGATAAACAGGATGGCCTCGACCTGGGGAATGCTTGAGACTGGTTATATAGCCTTGGTGCGCGCATCGGGAAATGGTGCTGAATGGAATATCATAGAGGGAGGATGCCTAGAGGGAAGATGCCTCTCGTATAGTTACTGTTAAAGGATTATTTCGCATTGAGGAGGTGTAGCACGTTTTGATATGTGTATCAAGTGATAAAAAAGGGGGAGCGCATGGAGCGCGCCAGGCGCGCGACGCGATTGTAATTGACAATTAGAATAATAGGTAATTATAATACGCCGTACTATATAAGGAGGTTAAAAATGACTGAAGAAAAATTCAAATTTGGTTTCACTACTAGGGCAGGTGAATTAGAAAAAGCATTTACTCAAATAAAAAAAGAACTAGAACAGAAGAAAGTAAATTGGGAAAAATTGCAGAATGAATATGACCCATTCTTTCAAGCATTGAGCAAAGCATTTTCTATAGGGGTTGATGCTAAAATGGAAATTCCTGTGGAAGCTTTTACCTTTATCGAAGTAAGCATCCTAATCCGTTTAGCTTGTACCCTAGGAATAGAACTCTCAGAAACACATGAACGTCTAGCCGGATGCGAAAAAACTATCAAAGAATTAAAGCTAGCAATTAAATAAATCAGAAATGAGATTAACAAGACATATGACAAAAAAAGCCAGAGGCAGTACTCATGTTGCTAATAGGACTAAGTTAATTTAACCAACGAATAAAAAAGGAAAGAAATATGATAAGCAGCCTAATCAGACTAATGAGTTCACTGTGGCTTACAAGCAAAAGCAGAGGAGAAATTATAGGACTTCCACTTATTGTTTTTGGAATATTAATTCTAATATCACAATTTGCCTTAGTTTTATCAGGCTTAACAAGCGAAATAGGTTTATTAAGTGCATCACTTGGGATTATTTCAGTTGGACTAGGTTTTATTGCTTTAGGTGTGGCCACGAAATCAGACAAAAGACATACTGAGTTAATGAAGGAGTTAGGAAAAGCTGTGTCACTTATACCAACTTTTATGAAAGGTGACATTCTATCACCATCAGGACAAGTATTTGCAGAAAAGACACGTAGTGAGCAAAGTAGGGAAGAGGCACAGAAAAGACTCGACGAAGATACGAAGAAAGTTGGTTACATCAGAGGAGAAATATGTCAAATGGAAGATGGTAAATGGGTAATCCATTGGGGTGGTAAGTACCCGTTGTAAAATTATCTAACTTAATTATGAGCACTAAGATACTATAAAATGAATTCAGTATTCACCACCTATATATATATTGTTGTATTAAAGCACTAGCAAGCGCGCGCAGAACGCAAAGCGAGTTGCATAAGTAACTCCCACTTCTCCTCGGTGCGTAAGCGGTCAGCCTTCAACTCCCCTCCACAATGACCACACTTCCCTCGATGACCCCACCAAGAACCACAATTCAAGCATACGAAATTATCTCGACCAGCACTGCCCATAATGAAATATCCTCTCAATCTCTCTGAGTTGTGGGAGGCGCTTGACTTCAAGCATGTAGTCGTGGTATAAAGTAAAAAAGGCTTTCCGAGCTGCCGCGCCCAAACCCGATGGGGCATGGCGAGCAGCCGATACGGTGCAGGTGGAAACGCCTGCGCCCCCCGTTGTGGAAAGGATGGCTTAACGCATGGGCAATCTATGCCCGGTTAGTGCCTCCTTCGGGAGGTTTTTTAATGCTATTTGCTCAGCAGGTTCGTAAGGAACCTCGCTGGGCTTTTTTATTTTTACGAGAGAGGAGATATGAGATGGTAGTGAACCAGAAAGCCGGTGATGGAGGAAAAGTGCGAAGCATCCTGAGATGGAGCGCGCAGCGCAGGATGACTATCACTTTTTTCCTTCTGGGCTTGGTTATCATGCTCTTCATATTCATCCCCCTGGGCAAGATGATCTTCTCCACAAGCCCGGCGATACTATGGGACACCCTGCTCGAGGGGGAGGTTAGGAGTGCCATCTGGCTGAGCCTTTATACCGCCTTGATAGCCACGGTAGTGGGGCTTGTTCTGGGGGTGCCACTGGCATATTTTCTGGCGCGCCACAGTTTCCCGGGGAAGCGGTTGGTGGAGGCGCTTATCGATGTACCCATAGTGGTGCCCCACATCGCCGCCGGTATTGCCCTGCTCTTCGTCTTCGGTAAAAAATTTTTTTTGGGTAGCGCCTTCGACGCTATCGGCATTGATTTCGTATTTGCGGTGCCCGGAATCATTATCGCCATGCTCTTTGTGAGCGTCCCCTTTCTTATTGATTCAGCGAAGCAGGGCTTTGAGAAGGTGGACGTCAGGTTGGAGAAGGTGGCCCGCACTCTGGGCGCTTCGCCCTGGCAATCCTTCTTCAGGGTATCGCTGCCCCTGGCTAAAAGGAGCATCGCTGGCGGCACCGTTATGATGTGGGCGCGGAGCATAAGTGAGTTCGGGGCGGTGCTGGTCCTCTGCTCCCATCCCACGATCGCTCCCATCCTGGTCTATGACCGCCTGGAGGCATACGGCCTTGACTACGCCCTGCCTGTAGCCACCCTGCTCATTATCATATGCCTGGTAATATTTGTGGTGCTGCGGACTATTACCTATCGGGGGGAGAGGGCATGATCGAGATTAAGAAGCTGACGGTGAACCTGGGGGACTTCCTCCTCGATGGGATAGATCTCAGGGTAGAGAAGGGAGAGTACTTCATAGTTCTAGGGCCCACGGGTGCAGGGAAGACGGTGCTCCTTGAGGCCATCGCCGGGCTTCATCCCGTAGTGAGTGGGGAGATCTGGCTAGATGGGCAGGAGGTTACCAGGCTGGAGGCGGAGAAACGGGGGATTGGGTTCGTGTATCAGGACTATGCCCTCTTCCCCCACCTCACGGTAAAGGGCAACCTTCTCTTCGGGCTGAAGCGGAGGAAGCTGCCCAAGGAGGAGAGGGGCAGGGTAATGGAGTGGATGGCTGAGCTTTTAGGGATCGGCCATCTTCTAGAACGGAGCCCCGATACGTTAAGCGGTGGGGAGCGGCAGAAGGTGGCTCTAGCCCGCGCACTCAGCACCAGCCCGGAGGTACTCCTCCTTGACGAGCCCTTGAGCGCGCTCGACCCGCAGCACCGTGAGGGGGTGCAGCAGGAGCTGAGGCTGATCCACCGGCGCCTTAAGCAGACGGCCATCCACGTGACTCATGACTTCGAGGAGGCGATTGCTATGGGCGACAGGATCGCCGTATTGGGGGAAGGGCGTATCCTGCAGGTCGGGACACCGGATGAGATCTTCCGCCAGCCTAACTCGGAATTCGTCGCCCGCTTCGCCATGACGCGCAATATCTTCAGCGGCGAGGTGCGCGATAACGGTCGCGGCCGGGCCATAATCACCATCAATGGCACCGAGTTCGAGGTGGTGACCGAGCTCCGGGGGCGGCTTCATGCCTCCCTGCGACCCGAAGACGTACTCGTCTCCAGGGAGCCACTCGTCTCCAGCGCCCGGAACTCGCTCCGCGGCACCATTACCCATATCGCCGACCGGGGTGCGACCCTCTACCTTACTGTGAGAACCCCGCTGGAGTTCTCCTGTCTTGTTACCCGCCATTCCTTTGAGGAACTGGACCTCGCTGAGGGGGGCGAGGTCTATGTAACGTTCAAGGCATCGGCGGTTCATATATTTTAAATCATTTTATAGAAAGGGGATTCTAATGAAGCGAGTCGTTTTACCCATTGCAGCGCTGGCTTTGATAATGACGCTGGTGGCCAGCGCCTGCTCATCTCAGGTTGACCTTATCGTCCTGCATGCCGGGAGCCTGGCAGTTCCCTACGATGAGATGGCTGCCGAATTCGAGGAGCAGTATCCAGACGTAACCGTTGTCACCGAATCGGCGGGGAGCCGCACTACTATCAGGAAGGTTACCGAGCTGGGCAAGCCGGGGGATGTCATCGGCTCCGCCGATTACCTGGCTATCGAGGAGCTGATGTTCCCCGAATATGCCGACTGGTACATCAATTTTGCTACCAACGAGATGGTGATCGTCTACAGGGATGCTGCCCCCTTCGCCGATGAGATAGTAAGCGGGAATCGCACCTGGTATGACGTGCTGGTCAATGAGGAGGTAACATACGGCCACTCAGACCCGGATGCCGACCCCTGCGGCTACCGAACGCTCATGGTTATGCAGCTAACCCAGAGCTACTATTACGATAACGCTGGCGATTTCGGCCTGACCCCAGATGTCGATGCTGCCGATCTTTATAACGCCCTTATTCCCATACCGCAGGGCGGTACCGAGATGGAACGCGGCCGGACCGGTGGTGATTGGGGGGAGGTTGTAAAGCCGAAGTCGGTGGAGCTTATTTACTTGCTCGAGTCCGGCGACCTGGACTACGCCTTTGAGTATCGCTCGGTAGCCATACAGCACGGTTTCGACTTTATCACCCTGCCGGATGAGCTGGACCTCTCCAATATGGAAATCGATGAGTTCTATGCTACCGCCACGGTCGAGGTAACCGGCAGCGAGCCCAGTTCAACCGCCACCCAGACTGGAGCGGCCATAGTGTATGGGGTTACCATTCCCAAGAATGCTCCTCACCCTGAGCTAGCTCTCGACTTCGTGGAGCTTATGATTGGCCCCCAGGGTCAGTCCATACTGGAGAGTATTGGACAACCGCCCATAGTGCCGGCGGAGGCTAGCGACCCGAGTAAGGTCCCTGAACAACTCAAGCCGTATATTGCTCAGTAAAATAGACGCCGCGGTAGGCTATAGGGGTCATGTCCTGATCAGGCCGGAGGACGTCACCTTCACAGCTTCCAGTCAGCAGTACCAGGAACGTTTTCGAGGGTAGGATAATCAGAATGACTCTTATGGGGCCGCTTGTCCGGATTGAGGTTTCACCGGGCCTAGTGGTAGAATTATTGATGAATACCAAAAGGAGGGGGTATGAAAATCAGTGCGCGTAATGTATTGAAAGGGAAGGTCAAGCAGCTTAAGCCCGGTGCGGTCAATACGGAGGTGATCCTGGAAACGCCGAATGGGACTGAGATCGTATCGATGATCACTAAAGAGTCTGCTGAAAACCTGGGACTGGTGGTAGGCAAGGAAGTCTATGCTGCAATAAAGGCCTCGCATGTAATGATTGCTATAGATTAGATCGGGGTAAGACTTTATAAAATGGGGCTGAGAACCTATGTCCCCCTGAATTAAACTTGCTTGGGTTTAAAGCTGAGGTCGGGGCAGCAGCCTGGCCTTCTCGCAGATCTCGGCTACCGCCTCCTCCCATTCGATGGCCATAAGGTGGATCCCGGCCACGCCCTCGATCTGGCGCACCTGGTTAATGATATCCACACAGAGGTCGATGCCCGTCTTCTTGGCCTCGCCCTTGGGGGCGCTGGCCATGCGGTCCACCACCTCATCGGGGACATCCATACCTGGAACCTTGGTCTTCATATACCGGGCTGCACCTGCCGATTTTATTGGTGCCACCCCGGCAAGTATATATACCTTTTCGTGCAGTCCCCGCTGGCGCACCGCCTCCATCCACCGGGCAAACCTCTCCACATTATATATGATCTGGGTCTGAATGAAGTCGGCACCAGCCGCCACCTTCTTGGCGAGTCGAATTACCCGGAAGTCAAAGGGGTCGGCGAAGGGGTTGGCTGCTGAACCGATGAAGAGGCTTGGTGAAACCGGCATCTCATCTCCACAGTGAAACTTCTTTTCGTCGCGCATATTCTTCGCGATTTGAATGAACTGGATACTGTCGATATCGAAGACGCCCTTGGCCTGAGGATGGTTGCCAAAGGACTGATGGTCACCGGTGAGGCATAGGAGATTCCTCATCCCCAGTGCTGACATGCCCAGTATATCCATCTGAAGGGCGATCCGGTTCCGGTCGCGGCATGTCATTTGAACCGTGGTCTCGAGTCCCTCTCTCATCCCGATGAGGCATGCCGCCCAGCTTGCCATGCGGACGATGGCTGTCTGGCCATCGGTAACATTGACCGCATCGACACAGCCTTTGAGCAGCCTCGCCTTCTCCCTGATAACATCGGCGTCTGCGCTTTGTGGAGGTCCGAGCTCGCCTGTAACGGCAAAGGCTCCGCTTTCCAGGACCTTCTCCAGATTACTCCCTGCTTTCAAGTCTCAAGTCCTTTCTCTCGATTTTCCCGATAACATTATACATTTATGGCCTGATGATGTCCAACATTTTGTACGTGTTATGATAGAGACTGTGGGAAAAGAGGTGTCACGGGGCCGGCGGGTCGGCCTGGGGGACGTGGCAATCTCAGGGGTGATTTGTCGTGAGGCGTGGGGATTGCTCCCCCCGATTTATCGGGGTCGCATTGACAATTGGAATGGTACCTCTCAATGATGGTGGGCTGTCCCCTTTATATCTGAACTAAAGCATTATTCGCCCATGATCTGCAGCACGATCTCTCTGGAGCGGGGACGATTATCGAAATCTGCCACTATAATCTGCTGCCAGGTGCCTAGATGAAGGGTTTTATCGGTGAAAGGCACCACCAGTGAGGGGCCTATGAGTGAGGCTCTCACGTGGGAATACCCATTGCCATCTCCCCAACGGCGGTCGTGCTGATAGGGGATGTTCCTGGGGACGACGCGCTCACACATATCCTCGAAATCGCTCACCACCCCTGACTCGTACTCGATGGTGGATATCCCCGCTGTCGAGCCGCTGATAAAAACGGTCACCGTGCCCGTATTGATTCCCGAGCCCGAGACCTCCTGCTTTACCTGAGCGGTGATGTCAATGAGGTCGCATTCTCCTCTGGTTCTAATACCGATTTTCCTGGTAACCACCATATATAAACCCCCTTTTAGTCATTAATTACCAGATGAGGTCGCTTAACTCAAATACGGGCCCGTCTCGGCAAACCAGCTTCAGGCCTCGTCTGGTTTCGATAGCGCAGCCGGCGCAGCCACCGAAACCGCATCCCATCCGTGCCTCCATGGATACCTGAACCGATCTCCCTTCCAGTCCAGGTAGCTGGGAAATCGCCCTATACATAGAAACCGGTCCGCAGGCGATGATTTGCTCTGCCTCCCGGTGAAATGCAGCAGTGCCGACCAGGAGGTCGGTTACCAGCCCCCGCTGGCCCATCGAGCCGTCCTCGGTGACTGTAATAGGCTTGATATAAGGCGGCAAAAGGTGTGGAGGGTAGACCTCGTCCGCAGCCTTCGCTCCTATGAGCAGGGTCACCCTTCGCCCGTCGGCTGCGGTCCTTTCGGCGAGGAAGATGAGGGGGGCGATTCCGATCCCCCCGGCAACCAGGAGCAGCGTTTGAGATCGGACCTCGAAACCCCGCCCCAGTGGTCCCAGAAGGTCGACTGACTCCCCTGCCTTGCGCTGGGCCAGCCAGCGTGTGCCCCGCCCCACCACCTCAAAGAGCAGGCCGAGCGCACCGCTTTCCCCCACGCGGTGGATGCTAAATGGTCGTCGGAGCAGTGGGTAATGGTCTTCACCGCTGCGCACCATTACAAACTGCCCTGGCTTAGCATCAGAGACAATCTGGGGAGCATCTGCCCAGAGAAGGTGGATGCCGGGCATGATCTCATCGTTAGACAGGACGGGTGCGGTGATTTGCCTCAATTAAACACCTTTCATCTTTCTCCCTCGGCTATCCAGGTCTAATCAGTATACTTTACCTCGGGCCGTACCCGATGTCTGCATGGTATTCCTGAAGACTCCTGACCTCGCCGTGTCCTTTGCGGTGGGCGGCAATTCCTTTAGCTGCCGAAACCGCTGCCGTGGTTGTGGTGATATAGGGCACCTTGTATTTGATCGCTGCCTTTCTGATATAGGAGTCGTCCCAAACACTTAGCTTGCCGCTCGGCGTATTGACGACGAGCTGAATATCACCGTTAGCTATTGCGTCTGTTATGTTGGGGTTGCCCTCATGTCTCTTAAGAATCAGCTCTGAATCGATGCCATGCTCAGCCAGGTAATTCCGAGTCCCCACCGTAGCTTTGAGGGTAAACCCAAGCTCGGAGAAACGCTGGGCTACTTCCAGGGCACGAGTTCGGTCGAGTTCGGATACCGTAATGAGGACGGTGCCCTCCATAGGCAGGCGCTGTTTGGCCGCTTCCTGGGCCTTGTAATAGGCAAGGCCTGCATTTTCAGCCATGCCCAGCACCTCTCCCGTCGAGCGCATCTCGGGGCCGAGCACGGGGTCTACCTCGGGGAACATGTCGAAGGGGAAGACCGCCTCCTTGACACCGAAATGCGGTATTGGCCTGCGCTGCAGGTTCAGCTCGCTCAGCTTCTTCCCCAATATCACCTGGGTGGCTATGCGTGCCATAGGTATGCTGCAGACCTTGCTTACCAGCGGTACGGTGCGACTGGCCCGCGGGTTTGCCTCCAGGATGTATACCCTGTCCTCATAAATGGCATACTGGATGTTCATCAGCCCCACGACATGCAGCTCCTGTGCGATCCTTTTGGTGTATTCCTCGATGGTGTCTATATGTTTTTGGGGAATGCTGACCGGCGGGATAACGCAGGCGGAGTCACCGGAGTGGATTCCGGCGAGTTCGATATGCTCCATGACAGCCGGCACGAAGGCATCGGTCCCATCGGCGATTGCATCAGCCTCGGCCTCAATGGCATTATCCAGGAACTTGTCGATCAGGATCGGGCGCTTGGGAGATATGACCACCGCAGCTGCAACATACTCCCGCAGCATCTCCTCGTCATGCACCACCTCCATAGCGCGCCCGCCAAGAACGTAGGATGGGCGGACTATCAGTGGGTAGCCGATATCCTGGGCAATTGCTAGGGCCTGGTCCATGTTGCTGGCCATGCCGGACTCAGGCTCGGGGATACCCAGTTCTCTCATGATCTTTCGGAACCGGTCGCGGTCCTCGGCAAGGTCAATGGTCTCAGGGCTTGTGCCCAGGATCTTGACCCCTGCCGCCTCAAGTTCGCCTGCTATATCGAGGGGCGTCTGGCCTCCGAACTGGCAGATGATGCCCTCCGGCTTCTCCTTCTCGTAGATGGCCAGAACGTCTTCCACAGTAAGCGGCTCGAAGTACAGCTTGTTTGAGGTATCATAGTCGGTGGATACGGTCTCGGGGTTGCAGTTCACCATAACGGACTCGATGCCCTCATCACGCAGGGCGAAGGCTGCATGCACGCAGCAGTAGTCGAACTCGATCCCCTGGCCGATACGGTTGGGGCCTCCACCCAACACCATGACCTTCCGCGCCGGGCTGACTCCCACCCTGTCTGGAGCGTTGTAGGTGGAGAAGTAATACGCAGCATCCTCCACGCCGCTCACCGGCACCGGTTCCCACCCCTCAACGATGCCGAGGGCGGTGCGCCTCGCCCGTATCTCCATTTCCGGTAGTCCGAGGATTTGGGATAGATACCTGTCGGCAAAGCCGTCTTTCTTGGCCCGCACCAGAAGCTGGTCCGGCGGTAGCGTGCCTTTGTGTTTCAGTAGCTGCTCCTCAAGCTCCACCAGCTCCTTCATCTGCTGGATGAACCATGGTTTTATAAAAGTCCGCTTATAAAGGTCGCTTATATTTGCCCCCTTGCGCAGGGCTTCATACATGATAAACTGCCGCTCGCTGGTCGGCTCTGAGAGCATGCGCATCAGTTCCTCCAGTGGCTTATGGTAAAAGTCCTTGGCAAAGCCCAGGCCGTAGCGATGATTTTCCAGCGAGCGAATGGCCTTTTGAAAGGTTTCTTTGTAGCTCTTCCCAATGCTCATGACCTCGCCAACAGCACGCATCTGCGTGCCGAGCTTGTCTTCGGCGCCTTTGAATTTCTCAAAGGCCCAGCGGGCAAATTTCACCACCACGTAGTCACCGGAGGGGGTATACTTCTCCAGTGTCCCGTCCCGCCAGTACGGTATCTCGTCCAAGGTCAGTCCCCCCGCCAGCATGGATGACACCATGGCAATCGGGAACCCTGTTGCCTTTGATGCCAGTGCCGATGAGCGTGAGGTGCGTGGATTAATCTCGATCACCACCACCCGTCCGGTCTCCGGATCGTGGGCGAACTGTATGTTGGTGCCGCCAATGACCTCGATGGCATCGACAATGTCGTAGGAGTATTTCTGCAGGCGTTGCTGTAGTTCTGGGTCGATGGTTAACATGGGCGCTGTGCAGAATGAATCTCCGGTGTGCACACCCATGGCGTCGACATTCTCGATAAAACAGACGGTGATCTTCTGCCCCTTGGCATCGCGAACAACTTCCAGCTCCAGCTCCTCCCATCCCAGGACGGACTCCTCCACCAGCACCTGTCTCACCAGGCTAGCCGACAGGCCGCGACTGCCAACCGTGCGCAGCTCCTCCAGGTTGTAGACCAGCCCACCTCCGGTGCCGCCCATGGTGTAGGCGGGACGAAGCACGACCGGGAATCCGAGCTTCCCAACGATTACTTCCATCTCCTCGATGCTGCGGGCGATCTCGCTCTTGGGCATCTCAAGACCGATGCGATTCATGGTGTCCTTGAATACCTGACGGTCCTCGCCGCGCTCGATGGCATCGACGTTTACCCCGATCACCCTTACCCCGTATCTCTCCAGCACCCCCGCCCTGGCCAGCTCCGAGGAGAGGTTCAGACCTGACTGTCCGCCCAAGTTCGGAAGCAGTGCGTCGGGGCGTTCCTTCTCTATAATCCTGGTCAGGGTATCCAGGTTGAGTGGTTCGATGTAGGTCGCGTCTGCCATGCCGGGGTCGGTCATGATGGTGGCTGGGTTTGAGTTGACCAGCACGATCTCATACCCCAGCTTTCTGAGCGCCTTGCAGGCCTGGGTGCCGGAGTAGTCGAACTCGCAGGCCTGGCCGATGATGATAGGCCCGGAGCCGATGATCATCACCTTGTTGATATCATTGCGCCTGGGCACATAAACCTCCTTCGCTGTTTGTATATAAACACCGCGCCATAGCCTGCCCGATTATGGTCAGACACGAGCCGATGAAGGATGCTTCAGGTTGCTTGGACATCATTCTTCCTACCCTATACCTAATATAGAATGTACCTCTTCATCAAAGTACTCTTTGTAGCTTGACCACTCATAGTCGTGTGGTGAGAGAACCAAGCCAGCGCTCACAGGGTTATTATGGATGTAGTCAAGCTTCTCAAGAAGCTTTTCATCACTAAAGATATTGAAGTCATAGAAGCCAGGTTGCCACAGACGAAACTTTGGACTTCGTATATGGTATTGGGGGCTAATATTCTCACGGGTAGGCGAGAGCATCTGCTCTCGCCTAATGGCAATGGGTCGGAGCAGATGCTCCGACCTACCCCGCAGCAAATCAATGATTCTT
>DAOUEU010000169.1:0-12092 GCA_034430255.1 Dehalococcoidia bacterium
TCTCAAGCATTCTATTCGGAGAGGATGAGCGCTGTCAAGGCGAAGCGGTTGGTTATATGGTTCTCTCTACCCTTGGAGGAGGCAGCCAGCCTGATGGGAAAGGGGTTTCACACTAACGCAACCTATCACTCAATGGAGAGGAGAGATTGCGTTTTCCATAAAGCTCCTCGAAATGATGGGGAAAAAGGCGAATGGTGACGGGCCGACATGTCAGAGATGTACTGGACGGGTACACGATATTGACGATGATGAGGTGGTGAGGTAGAATTCTATTCTAGGATAAGGAGGGACGATGAAACGAGAGCTTATGGAGATCCTTGCCTGCCCGCTGTGTAAGGGTGACCTGAAACTTACCGTCGAGGAGGAGGATGAGAAAGAGGTAGTCAAGGGCTCGCTCTATTGCGAAAGTTGCTCGGTAACCTATCCCATAGAAGATACCATCCCAAATCTACTCCCGCCGGAGCTTCGCACCTAGATTATAGGAGGTAACATGCAGAAGTCTCGCATAGTTGGTGTGCTGATTTGCCTGGGAACCGTTCTGGTAGGGTGTGCATTCATTGCCGGGATAGTATTGCAGCATGAGCTGGTCGTCTGGGCCATTGCGATTCCTGTCATCATTGGCTTTTTTGTGGTGCTGGCGCTGGGGTTCTGGATCGGATGGATCATGGCAGTGACCGCGATCGAGATCCCTCCGGAGGTCATCGAGGAATCAGAGTCCAGGAATTAAACCTATTCACCCGGTATATAAGTAACGCAGGAGTCTGCAGATTCACAGACCCGGATGCTTGAGATGAGGAGTTCCCTTTTCTGGAACTCCTCATGTATTTTTTTGGCGATGTTCTCGGAGGAGGGATTTATACGGTCGAAGGGTGGTACATCGTTAAGACAAACGTGGTCAAAGCTTGCCAGTACCTCCCTGAGATGCCGCTTGAGCACCGTAAAATCGTAGGCTAGCCCGATGTCATCAAGTTCCTTAGCCTGCAGCGTTACTATTACCTCAAAGCGGTGCCCGTGAAGGTTCTCGCATTTCCCGTGGTAGCCTCTCAATGCGTGCGCCGCATCAAAGTGCTCCCGCACTTCTATGACGAACACGACATCCTCCTTCCCTATATTTACTCATTATAGCATAGCCCCGTAAAGAGAGGTTGTACTAGCGGGATGATATGCAGCTACATGACCTCATACCGGCGCTCTGCCTGCTTAAGTATTTTTACCTTCCATAGCTTCGAGTAGCTCCAGTCCAGTGGTGATTACCTCCAGATGGGTAAGGGCTTGAGGGAAATTGCCCAGTGCTTCTCCGGAAGTCGGGTCGGCCATTTCTGAAAAAAGCCCGATATGATTGCCGTAGCCAAGTAATCTTTGATACATAGCAATGGCATCTTCTAGCCTTCCCATCCGGAGCAAATCCCTCGCTAACCAGAAGGAACACGACAAGAACGCTCCCTCCGACCCGCTGTGTCCATCATCGATCTCGCTGGCTCTATATCGGCACAAAAGGCCATTTAAGTTCAGCTCTTCAACGGTGCGTTCGATAGTGGATATTATCCGCACGTCAGAGATGGGTAAGAAGCCGTACAGAGGCATGCGGAGATTACTCGCGTCCATAGCTAATGTATCGTAGTGCTGTGTAAAAGCCCGCCGCTGTGAGTTCCAGCCCCTGGTTAGAATGTCATCCTTGATATCCCGGGCAGTTCTTCTCCATCGCTCAAGGTTTCTCCTGTGCCCCAGCTTTTCGGCCATTTTAATTCCCCGGTTCACAGCTACCCAGCACATGAGCTTGGAGTGCACAAAATGGTATGGGCCACCCCTTACCTCCCAGATACCGCTGTCGGGTTTCTGCCACAGCTCGCACGCGTCATTAACAAAGCTCTCCAGGAGTGACCAGATGCATTGCCCGATGCGTCCACCGATGTTGAAGTAGTTGTAGGCGGTCTCTAGAACCTCACCAGGAACGTCCAGTTGAAGTTGTCGATAGGCATCATTCCCGATTCGTACCGGCTGGGAGTCTCGGTATCCCCTAAAATGATCGAGCACCTGTTCATCAACTGGTTCTATAAAATCGATTTTATGGAAAACCTGGTTTCTGGATTCACCCTTGCGGTATAAATTAAGCAGCCACTTCCTGTATCCTGAATCCTTTTCACTGTGCCATAGGCTGTGAAATGCATTAAACGTTAGCGAGGTATCTCTTAGCCATGAAAAGCGGTAGTCCCAGTTACGCTCGCCGCCGATTTCGTTGGGCAATGATGTGGTTGGAGCCGCGATAACAGCACTTGTTGGTGAGTAAACCAGCAGGCGCAGGGCCAGATAAGACCTCACAATGGCCTCTCGCCAAGTGCCCGAACAGGCCATGCCTTCAGCTTGATGTTGCCAGTATGCCGCGGTTCTCTCCAATTTACCGGCCGAGTTGTAGGCGCCGGCAGGCGCAGGTGTATCGGAGCCGTATCGCAGGATAGACTCGTTTTTTTGTCCCTGTTGAAGAGTGAATCGGCCAACAGCGCTATCTTCATGAGTGGCAAAAGGAATCGGAGAGGAGAGCGCTAGAGTATCTTCCCCTCCATTTGCGGTAACTCCGTATTTTGAGATATCTAATCGTGTCCTTCTTCGAGCGTAGTCTAGCCTCGGCTCCAAAATAATTTCTAGGGACACCTCACCTTTGGTGCACTGCGTCACACGATGGATCTCAGGGAATTGGGCCAGTCGATGCCTGGAGATTAGGTAGCAGGGCATGAAATCGGTTACAGTGGCCGTTCCTGTCGCGGTTTGGAAGATGGTCTGAAGCACATTAGTATCGGGTAGATAGGCTTGACCGCACTTAAAAGGTGTCTGCGGCCTGATATGAAATCTCCCCCCTCTTTCATCATCCAGTATCGCGGCAAAGATGCTGGGGGAATCGAATTGGGGCAGGCAACACCAGTCGATAGAGCCGTCGATCCCCACCAGGGCTGCAGAAAGCATGTTTCCAATGATTCCATAATCGCCTATACTTTTATAACCCATTTTCAAACTCAGGGCATCTATTATCTAGTGGATGCTGGGGAATAGACTCTTTAATATAGATTATAACTCGCGCTATTCTACCATGTCGCGGAGGCGCTCGCACACAACAGGACCGCCACTGATTGGAATAGTTCGGCGCTATACGCGCTCTGTCAGCTTTGAGGATAGCCTGAGATTTTATAAGGCGCTACTATCTTGATATTATGAGTTAATTGCTCCTTGAGCTTAGCTGGGGGTTCCTGGGCTATTGGTTTATTAAAATATAACCTTACAATGTTACGTCTTCGTGCTCATCGGCTTTTTAGTTAAAGAAGAGCCGTTTGAATATTCGAATATTCAAAAATTTCAGCTATGGGGGTTGGTTTCAAATGTGGTATAATAGAAATAGGGAGGAATTAGAATTTTTAAATCACGTCATTTTTCTCTAGCTTACGGTGAGACGATTTCTGATACCCTGGACTCCCGCCCTCTGATGACCTGTGTACATCACTGGATTATTAAAGAACAGAGTGATGGTCAGGCTACAGGTATTTGCAAGAAGTGTGGTGAACAGAGGGTTTTTAGAACCTTCAGCGGGTTTGGGCCGAGAAGTGGAAAGCCGGCAACCTAATCAAATAGCATATATACTCTATAATGGCCCTTTGTTTGAAAAAATAAACGTTTCATTATCTTATTCTAGGATGCATTTTCCAAGCCTGGCAGCCCTCTTCTAGGGTGCTGAAGAGGTGACGCGGATTTCCGCAATGAAATACTAATCTCCTCTTACCCACAGCGAGTAGAACCTCAGACCCCCGGGAAGCTCCATTATGACCCTTGTTGTGTGAACACGTATCTTCTCATTAGAGCGGGTGTTTTAGGCCTATTAGAAAGCTTATCATAAACCCCAATAGTGGAGCCATCATGCCATTGTGATATTGATTTTAGCAGCCCAGTGGGGGGAATTTATTCCAGCCTTTACTTTGTTCAACAGGCTCTTGTGAATCTGTTATAAGTGATGACCGTTTACCAGCGCCGTCCCCCTCCACCTCGGCGGTCGTCGGTGCGAGCGCGCGCCTCATTAACGGTAAGCGTTCGTCCTTTCAACTCCTTGCCATTCAGTCCAGCGATCGCAGCCTCCGCTTCAGATTTGCTGGGCATCTCCACAAATCCGAATCCTCTCGATACACCGCTGTATCTGTCGGTGATGATTTTGGCGGTTGTAACCTCCCCGAACTCTGCAAAAGCCTCCTGTAATTCCCCTTCGGTGAGCTCGTGTGACAAGTTGCCTGCGTAGATATTCACTTTGACCTCCTTTCTACCTCTTTTTCTTTGCCATTTAATACCGAATTTTCGCCTGAGTTTACAGCTTATATGATATCGCTACCAAAGGACATAATGTCCTCAAGGGAAAGGAGACGCAAGCCCGGAGCGTGGGCTTGTGTCAGGCGAAGTAATTTTTATAGATGCTGCCCTTTCATATTCTTCCAATAAAGCCTCTATAAGCTCCTTAACAGGGGTGATTTTATCTGACCTATAGGCGTTGGCTCCCGCAAAAGCAAATCCTTCTTCAAGGTTTCCCTTTTTGGCATTGGTTAATGCAAGGGCAATGCAGTATGGCGCATTTCTAAAATCACAGGCTTTCAGACACTTCCAGGGGCATTTAAAAGGCTTTTTAACTCCCGATGATACATCTTCAATAAACCTGTTTCGTATAGCTCTTCCCGGCAATCCAACGGGGCTTTCAATTATGATTATATCATCTTTTTTACATTTTACATATGCCTCCTTAAATTCTATGGAAGCATCACACTCGTGAGTTGCAACAAACCTGGTTGCCATCTGCACTCCCTGAGCACCTAGCTGGATAAATTTATGAATATCAGCCCCTGTGTATATGCCGCCTGCGGCGATTACTGGAATGCTTTTATTAAAATGCCGCTCATAGGGCTTTATAATGGAGATCACCTCCGGCAGTATCTTTTCCAGTGTATAGTCAGGGTCATCGATCTGCCACTTTTTAAATCCGAGGTGTCCACCGGCCAGTGGGCCCTCAAGAACTACAGCATCAGGCACATGATCGTAGTTTCTTTGCCAATATCGAAATATAATTCCGGCCGCTCTTGCAGAAGATACTATAGGGATAACCTTGGTTATGGCTTTTCTCGAGCTATCCGGCGACGATGTTTCATGATACCTTAGTGGAAGCCCTGCGCCAAGAAAAACTAAATCTGCGCCTTCATCCACTGCGGCCTGTACGAGGTCATGAGAATCTGAGAGGGCTACCATTATGTTTACACCAATAATGCCCGTTGTCATCTCCCTTGTCTTTTTTATTTCATTGCGCAAGGCTCTTGTGTTTGCTTCCTTGAAATTTGTGTTAAAATCGGGCTCAAGCATGCCAATCCCTGTTGCGGAAATGACTCCAATACCACCCTCATTTGCAACAGCTGAGGCTAAACCTGATAAGGAAATACCAACGCCCATTCCTCCCTGAACAATGGCCAGGTTAGCTTCCAAATCACCTATTCGCAGTTTTGGCAGCTTTGTAAAACTCATATATTAAAATCCATCAATCAGATATGCTGTTTCGTCTCATGACCACATAGACGAAATCAGGGGTAGCCTGATCCACCCTGCCCTGTGCCTTTACAGCCCTATCCCCGGCAGTTAAACCCGTCTCGCTCTGGCGAGCATCTCCCTGCCAGGTCACCGGCCACGGGCAGCCTGTAGCGCTTCCCCTGGCAGGCTTTCACCGTGAGAACGCTCCGCATAATAAGAAGCAAAGAGTCCCCCAGGCGATATGATAGCGGTGGACAAAACACCCACGTGGCCGGGAATCCACTGCGAGAAGCTAAAGACAATACAAACTGCGGTCGCGACACCGAAGAAAATGATCTACTGCACGGCCTGCAAGCGGATAAATTCGTCCTTCTGCTCTATCAGGGAGTATATCAGAGCGGTTAACCGGCCCTGCATATACTATAGCATCCCTCCGATGTCGGAATCAAGACCTGTGCCGATCTTATTCTCTTAGCCCACTATCGCAATCTAATTATCCAGGGATTTACCGCATCAACCACAGTGGTCATATTAAACAGGTCTTATAAGGGTGCACCCCCTCTCCTCGATGAGCATCTTCTAACGGAGCCAGCGACTTGCTGTTGATGAGGCCATCTATGGGGAATGGGCTTGCTGGAGAATCCCGCTAACTAGGTACACAAATGGCTATCACTTCGCTGATACGCTGTCAAATGGCGACTCTAAGTCCTGCGGTCGTGGTGGCCGGACGTGTATGCGTGCGTGATAAAATTACAAAGTTGCAGCATGAGATTATGCTGGAAAGATAAGGTGAAGCACTGTGGTACCATGATAAAGGTCTACAAAGTATAGCTGTGGCGATATGCTACATTTCGCCCGACTAGGCAAGCGTACCATCTGATGTTGATACAGCATCAGCCTTTTTGATGGGTTTCTCCTATCGGCCAGATTATAGAGCTGCAGATTACTCTTGTGAAATGGCCCGGTGCGGGAATGGTCTATAAATAATATATGGATTGTCCGCATGCAGGTTGGGTTGCCCTGAATCCGCTTGGCTGGGCTGATTAATGAGTCAGATGTGATTCTATTATAATAATCCTAGTCCGTACGCTTTTAATTTAGCCTCCACACCCTTCCCGTTTCCGACAAGTCTATCCAACTCAGCCCAGAATTCGCCGCTGTGGTTCTTGCATCGGGTATGGGCAAGCTCATGTAGGATCACGTAATCCATCAATTCATCTGGCAACCGGACGAGTTTCATATTGAGGCTTATGTCGTTTTTCTGAGAGCAACTGCCCCACCTTGTCCTTTGATTGCGGATGGACGCCCTGTTATAGGTAAACCCGTGCTTATCTGCCAGGTATTTGAGCCTTCGGGATAGTTTTCTTTTCGCTTTTGCCCTGTCGATAGCAGGGGCATTCTGTGAGTTGGCTTCATATTCTCGCTCATACTGTTTTATCCTTTCCAGATGTTTTTCTATCCAATTCGACTTCGCGTGAACAAATTCCTCGGCTTTTTTAAGTGACAGTCCATAAGGAACAGCAACTCGGACACCTCTCAAAGGTTTCACGTAGATGTTCAGATGCTTTGCCCGCTTGCTGCGTTCAAATAGAACTAGCCCTATACCGTCCATCTCAACGGTTTTCAGGCACTTCTGTTTTCTAGCTATATAGCTTATGTTTCAATCCTCCAAGTTAGTCCGGCCGGGCTGCGTCTATGCTTCTATCTCGCTCTTACATGACTCGCAGGCAGCTCAGGTGCCCGCGAATGCTAGGGCTCTCGGAAACTAAAAGAAGCATCTCGATAAGCCTATCTGATTCAGCCTTGAATTCAGCCCGTAAGTGTGATACCGAACCTATATCACCTACATCTATATTCCCCCTCTGACTCATAACTCCTCAAAGCCTCTTTTTAAAGCACGGTAATCAGAAAGGCCTTTACGTATAAAAGACCGAATATTGAAAGCGATTTCTCTAGCAATAGATAGGTACTCGTTCTTCTTAAGACCTGCTTCTAACCAAATATATAAGCGTACGCCAACTGTTTCCCACTGCAAACACGCCCCGTTTCCATCCCACAAAATGCACTCGGTGGCATCTTCTACATTTGTTGACACGCTCCATATATTATTTACCTTAAACAGAAAGCTTTTAAGAGAATCCCAAGAAAACTTTACTTCACCCACACACAGAAACTGCTTCCCCCCTTCGACTACTTTATAAGCTTTAGCTTCCTCGCTTAAAACGTCGATGGCAACTCTATAAGCTCTTGGTAAATCCTCATCCTCTGCTATATCTGCTATTTCTACCAATTGAATTTTTATAGGCAATTTAATTTCTTCTAGTAAGGGTATCTCGCTCGCAGCTTTTCTAAGTTCTGTAGACCATGCTCCATCATAGTCATTCCATTCCTCGATTTCCAGCGCCTTAAAAAACAACCTCTCTACTCCAAAGTTTCCTTTCCAAGGAGGTGTCCAGATATAACGGAAAGTCCCGAATTTTTCTTTAAAAACACAGTGAAGCAACTTCCTCCCTGATGGCAACAACTCCTCGTCGAACTTGGCTAACATTATAGACTTTGGTTTTGGCTCCATTTCCTGTTCACCTCCACTCCAATTCACCTATCTTTTTAACCCCATCCTGCCCCTCGACCACAGTGGCCATGTCCCTTATTTGATAACCACTTACCGGGTGGCGGAGGTCGGGGGTGATCTCGAGAAGGGGGATCAGCACAAAGGCTCGCTCCTTAAAACGAGGGTGGGGGATGGTTAACTCCGGGGTCCCCATAATCAGGCTGCCATATAAGATTATGTCAATATCGATGGGGCGGGGGGCATTGGGGAAGCCGGGCACTCTCCCCAGGCTGGCTTCGATCCCTTTTATCAGCGAGAGCAATTGCAGGGGGCCTAGCTCCGTTCGCGCGCGGCAGACGGCGTTGAGGAATAAGGGCTGCTCGGTGTGTCCCACGGGTTCGGTCTCGTAGAGGGAGGAGACCTGCTCTATATGAACGCTCTCGCTTAGGAGTTTCAGCGCCCTAGCCAGGTTTGCCTGACGCTTACCTAAATTGGAACCGAGGCCAAGGTAGACCTGCATATAAAGTTCACCTTCCCCTGATAATGGCATCGGTCATACGGGCCACGCGTCCCATCTGCAGCACGTCGTGCACCCGCACTATATCAGCGCCGGCGGCAATGCCCAGGGCGATAGTGGCGGCTGTACCCTCCAAACGCTGCTCGGGGGGCAGATTCAGCACCAGCCCGATCATCGATTTGCGCGATGTGCCCAGGAGGATCGGTCTTCCCAGAACCTTTAGCTCGGACAGACGCCGGATGAGCTCAAGGTTTCCCTCCAGGGTCTTGCCGAAGCCAATGCCTGGGTCGATGATGATATTCTCCCATGCCACCCCTGCATCCTGTGCCAGTTCAATACCCTGCCTCAGGGAAGAAGTGACCTCGGGGACGATCTCCCTATATGTGGTTCCCCGCTGATTGGCAACGATTACCAGGGGCGCTCCCCATTCTGCAGCAATCCGGGCCAGATTGGGGCTCTGCCTCAGGTCACAGATATCGTTTATCATCCTGGCTCCAGCCTCAAGGGCGCGCCTCGCCACCTCGGGTTTGTAGGTATCGATGCTGATGGGCACCGCAATCTCCCCTGCCAGCTTTTCTATCACCGGTATTACCCGGCTCAGCTCCTCATCTTCCGATACTGGTGATGATTCGGGGCGGGTAGACTCACCACCCACATCGATTATGTCAGCACCCTCATCCACGAGGCGTCTCGACAGTGCCACGGCAGCAGCGGTGTCGCTACCCAGCCCATCGCCGGAGAAAGAATCGGGGGTTAGGTTTAACACCCCCATGATGAAGGTACGCTCCCCCCAGCGGAACTCACGGTTGCCGCATATGGTAACTCCGAGATCGGTGCTCATCGCCTCAGATTCTAGCACAAGCCTGTGGCGTTGAGAATACTTGACAACTATCTGGCGGAAACACCATACTAGCCTTTAACAGCACGGAGGTAATAAGTGGAGCCGCTTAGAACTTTACTATTTGTCCCCGGCAACCGGCAAAACATGATCGATAAAGCGTGGTATCTGCCTGCCGATGCGCTCGTTTTGGATCTGGAGGATTCGGTGCCCAGTTCAGAGAAAGCTAGTGCTAGAGCACAGGTAAGGGACTGGCTAATGGTGATGGCGCAGGGGCGAATGGGGAAGGGGGGAGGACTCAGAGGCAGAAAGGTATTTGTGCGTATTAATTCCCTCGCCAGCGGCCTGGCGCGGGAGGACCTGGAGTCCGTGATAACCCAGGGGATCGATGGCATAAGCCAGCCCAAGCCGGCCTCAGAGCACGATGTAACGGAGGTGGCGGAGATCATTCAACTTCTGGAAAAAGAGAGAGGGATCGAAGCGGGTCATGTAAAGCTTCTTCCCTGGGTGGAGACGGCTAGTGGGCTCATCCATGCCTACGATATTGCCAGTGCATCACCCCGGGTAGTGGGCATCTCCTTTGGAGCAGAGGATTTCACTCTGGACACGGGCATAGTGCGCACGGAGGAGGGGAGCGAGCTTCTTTATCCCAGGACAATGGTGGTTGTTGCCGCCAGGGCGGCCGATGTTTTTGCAGTAGATACCCCATATAATAACTTCCGGGATGAAGAGGGGCTTATTAGTGAGGCCAGGCTCGCCCGAAGTCTTGGCTTCGAGGGCAAGTGCCTTATTCACCCCAGTCAGATAGAGGCGGTGAACCGTGTCTTCCGCCCCTCACCGGAGGAGGTGGACCATGCCAGCAGGGTGGTCGCCGCCTTTGAGGCTGCCACTGCCCAGGGATTTGCCTCAACCTCCCTCGATGGTAGGATGATCGATGCTCCCATCGCCAATAGGGCAAGAAAGCTGCTTATGGTGGCGGATTCCATCGCTCGTCGGGACAAGGGATGGTGATCACCATCCTGATCTCGTTGGATAAATAGGTGGCATATGGTGTAGTAAGAGGTGAGATTTCCGCGCCCCGAGGGCCATATTTCGGCCCGAGTGAAGGCTCATAATGACGTGGAAAAGCGGGGCGAAAGGCGAGGTATCGCTAATCGACCGGACGAGTAAATTTGGTTGCATTATCAGGTTTGGCATTATATAATACAATATGTGACTACTTTCACAAAGTGAGCGTTTTCACAAACCTGCTAGTCGGGAGGGGAAATGGCGATTGAAGAAAGGCTGGAAATTCTAGCCAAACTGAGGGCGGAGTCACAAATGGGTGGGGGCGAAAAGCGCATCACAGCGCAGCATGAGAAGGGCAAGCTCACCGCCAGGGAGCGAATCTCCTACCTCCTCGATGAAGGTAGCTTCGAGGAGCTGGATCCCTTCGTTTCTCACCGTTCCACCGCATTTGGCCTTGGAGATAAGAAGTTCTTAGGCGATGCTGTAGTCACTGGATATGGCAAGATAAATGGCAGGCTTGTTTATCTCTTCGCTCAGGACTTCACTGTCTTCGGGGGTTCGCTCTCGGAGGTGGTCGCAGAGAAGATCTGTAAGGCTATGGACCTTGCGGCGAAGAACGGGGCACCCTTTATTGGACTTAACGACTCGGGCGGTGCAAGAATTCAAGAGGGGGTGGAGAGCCTCGCCGGGTACGGCAGCATCTTCCTTCGCAATACGCTCTACTCCGGGGTGGTCCCCCAGATATCGGTAATCATGGGCCCCAGTGCTGGTGGGGCGGTCTACTCGCCAGCGATTACAGACTTCGTTTTTATGGTTAAGGGTACAGGGCAGATGTATATCACCGGCCCCGACGTGATCAGAGCGGTGACCGGCGAGGAAGTGACCCTTGAGCAGTTGGGAGGGGCGATGGTTCACGCCAGCCAGAGCGGGAATTGCCACTTCGTTGCCGATAACGACCGTGATTGTCTAGATCAAGTTCGTCGGCTGTTGAGCTACCTCCCTCAGAACAATATGGAGGAAGCCCCGCTTGTAGAAACCAACGATAACCCCAATAGAAAAGATGGGGAGCTTCTCCATATCCTCCCCGAGGATGCTAGTAAAGCCTATGATATGAAAGAGGTTATCTGTAGGGTGTTCGATAATGGTGAATTTATGGAGGTTCATGAGCACTTTGCCGCCAACATCATTACTGGATTTGCCAGGCTTGGTGGCCGCGCCGTAGGCATCGTGGCCCAGCAGCCCTCCATATCGGCGGGGTGTATCGATATCGATGCTTCAGACAAGGCGGCTAGGTTTGTACGCTTCCTTGATTGCTTTAACATCCCCATAATCACCTTCTGTGATGTTCCGGGATATATGCCCGGTGTGGATCAGGAATATGGCGGTATCATCAGACACGGTGCTAAGCTGCTCTTTGCCTACTCTGAGGCCACAGTACCAAAGGTTACCGTGATTACCCGTAAGGCCTATGGGGGTGCATACATAGCGATGGGCAGCAAGCACCTCCGGGGCGACATTAATTATGCTTGGCCTACTGCAGAGATCGCTGTGATGGGGCCTGATGGCGCGGTAAATATAATACATAGAGAGACAATCCAAAAGTCGGAAAACCGTGAGGAGACGACCAGGAATCTCGTCGC
>DAOUEU010000170.1:0-2483 GCA_034430255.1 Dehalococcoidia bacterium
CCGAAAATCGGACAACCCCGAGGAGCTGCGGGAGTGGCTAGGGCCCCACACCCGCCGCCGCTGAGCCTTCTTTTTTCACTAAGAATTCACGTGGAATTCACGCTATTTTCACACCTATCTCCCCCAGGCTGTGATATAATGGGGGCAAGAAATCAGGGTAGGATTAGCGAGGAAGCTAACGTGATCTTAGCTATTTTAAGGAAGGAGGCGAAAGGGGAGAAAAATACTGAAAACTCAAACATCTCGTCTCTAATTACGAACTACTATAAGAAACAAAAAGGAGGCTCGAAAATGTTCAAGAGAATACGTAGTGAGCGTGGTTTCACGCTAGTAGAGTTGCTGGTGGTTTTGGCCGTCCTGGCCATCCTGATCGCTATCGTAGTCCCCAACCTGGCCGGCATCACAGGTGGTGCTCGAAGGTCTGCCGCTGAGACCGAGTTGGACACAGTGCAATCTGCTATGGACAGTATGATGTCTAAGTATGAGGCGATTTCAGTCACGGCAGATCTCGTGGAGGGCACGATTGGTGCTAATGACCCAATTGTGGTAACGAAGATAATTGGGTATGATCCAGAGACCCAGCACGATACACTCACCGGAACAGAAATCCACTGGATGCTGCGCACCTCAACCCACGGTGCGTACACCTGGACCGAGGATGGCACGATCTCCCAGGCAAGTTATGACTAGCATAGGCTCCGAGTATTCGGATCCCTCACAATCATCTGAGATGCAGAGGAGCACGGACGAGACCGTAGCTCCTCTGTATCTTTCTATCTATGCTATATCTTGAAGGGTGTAGGCTGACCAAGTATGGCCCTGAACGGGCGAACGCTGCTTAGGAGGCGCACCTTAATGAGGCTTCACCTGCTGTCCCAACAAGTTATCCGATTCGGATTGCCGGTGATTATGGTGTTGCCCCTCCTAGTCAACCCCTTCGGTTGCCGATTCTATGAGATTCCCAAGGTCGCCTTCCTCCGCTTCACTGTCCTGCTCGTCTTTACCGCCTGGTTGGTGGCTCGAATCAACCTCAGGGGACCCATCACCGATTCGCTCCGGCGACTACTTTCCAGGCCGCTCGTCCTCCCCGCGCTCCTTTTTACCCTCGCCTACGTTCTATCCACCATCACCTCTGTGGCTCCCCACGTCAGCTTTTGGGGATCATACTTTCGAGTGAGTGGCACCTACAATGCCCTTTGTTATGCCATTTTCTTTTTGTTGATAGTCCTCAACCTCCACACCACCCGGCAGGTTGAACGGCTCATCACCGTCGCCCTTCTCGCTAGCCTGCCAATCGCCCTCTATGGAGTGCTTCAACACTCCGGCTTCGAGCCTATCTTTCCTGGATATGATCACACCAGCCGGGTCATCTCGACCATAGGCAATCCCATTTTCCTCGGCGCCTATCTGATCATGGTCATCCCGCTTGCCTTTGGACGGCTGCTCGTCAGCCTGCGTGCATTGCTGACAGGGAGGCAGCCTGCCTCACCACGCCGTTCGTTGCTTCTCGAGGTTATCGGCTACTCGTCGCTTCTACTGCTTCAACTGACGTGCCTCATCTACACTCAGGCCCGTGGGCCGTGGTTCGGGCTTCTAGGCGGCGCCTTGTTATTTATCGTCCTGATCGCACTGCGACATAGAGTGAGATGGCTGCTGCTTATCGCTATCGTCTCGGGCGTAGCCCTTATTGCCCTGCTAGCCTCACTGAATCTCCCCAATACACCACTGGAACCATTCACTGAGTCGCCTTATCTATCGCGGTTGGTATTCTCTGACGAGCTGGCAGCAGGCACGGGTACGAGTTGGGTCAGGTTGTACATCTGGCAAGGTACCCTGGAGCTTATCAGGTCTGGCCCCAATATTGGCCTCACCCCTGATCCATTGAGGCCCATCCGCCTCTTCATCGGCTACGGCCCTGAGACGACGGGAATCGTCTTTCCCCTGGTCTATCCCTATAGCCTGGCCTATGTCGAGTCGCGCGAAGCGATGGCTGACCGCGCTCATAATGAATTACTCGATCTCGTAGTTACAACCGGTGTACTGGGATTGTTGGCTTTTCTTCTCCTGATAGGGTGCTTCTTCTATTACGGGATTTTCCTTCTCCGGCGGACGCACTCCTTCAATACCCAGATTACACTGATCGCCTTGCTCTCCGCCATGTTTGCTCACCTCATTGAGGCTCAATTCGGTATACTGCTTTTCTCGGCCGAATTATTACTTTGGCTCTACCTGGCTCTGGTGAGCGCGATGTATGTCACCGAGATCACAGAAGCCGAACTAGAGGGTATTGACCTGGTCAGTTCGCCCCATGTCGAAGCAAGCGCAGACAACGGCAGCCGGTTGCGGAGAATTCTTTCCCTGGTGGCCGTTTGCGTCATTCCCTTCTTCGCCAGCTTTAGCAGCATCAACTTTTTAATCGCCGATATTTACCTCGCAAGGGGGATGCGACTCCAGGCTGAAGGCCAATGGAAGGAAAGCATCAT
>DAOUEU010000171.1:0-5094 GCA_034430255.1 Dehalococcoidia bacterium
TGCTGAGACAGCTCTATGAGCTCAGGAAGAAGGATAACCCACCGATTACCGGCGCCGAAGCGCTAGCTGTGGTCGTTTCCAGCACCGCCATGCCCAGGGAGCGGTTTAACCAGATGCTCAAGGAGCTTCTAGATGAGCTAGGCGACGCTATAGGCATCACGGATTACCGGGTGAGGCTGATGCTCGTGGGTAGCATACTGGATGACCCGAATTACGTTAAGGTAATCGAAGATATGGGCGGGCTGGTAGTCACCGACTCGCTATGCTTCGGCACGCGGATCTTCTGGGTAGACGTGGATGAGCAGGGAGATGACCCCCTGCAGGCCCTCGCCAAGTACTACATCCAGGATAAGCAGGCCTGCCCGCGCATGTTCGACCGACAGACTAGCAGGTCCAAGTTTATCCAGGACATGGTCAAGGAGTTCAAGGTGGACGGTGTGATCGGCCTGCGGATGGTGTACTGCGACTTGTATACCGGTGAGCTCTTCATGCTGGACAAGGATCTCAAGGCAGCCAAGGTTCCCCTGCTAAGGCTGGATAGGGAGTATGCGGTCGTTGGAGCCGGGCAGTTGAGGACCAGGGCGCAGGCATTCGTTGAAAGTATAGGAGGCAGACGATGAGCAGAGTCCCAAAGCAGTCGGAAAAGGCAATACAGCTCTACAAAGACGATACCGCCTACATGCAGATGCTGTATGATGCCCTAGGACTGGATGAATCCGAGGAAGCAGAGATCAACCGTGCCGTGATTCAGGCGGTAATGGACAGAAGTAATGCAGTATTGCAGTGTATCGAAAGGGACGAACCTTTCATCGCTAGCTGGTACCCATATTCGGCGGAGTTCCTGACCGCCATGGATGTTACATGGTGGATGTTTGCCCAAACGGCATTCCTGGGCATTGAAACGCCGCACGTCCTCGAGGATGTCGATGGGGGCGAGCGGCTGCTGGGCAGTGATTTCTGCACCGTGCTCAGGCTGCTGCTGTACTACGTGGAGGCCGATGTGAGCCCCAAGCCGAGCGCCCTCGTTGCTTTGCTCCATCCCTGCGACGGTACAACCATCGTTCACCAGGCAATTGCGCACGGCAAGTGGGCGGATGTACCCATCTTTGGCGCCGACCCGCCTTACTGGGAAGACGAACGGGCTATTGAATACTACGCCAATGAGATGAGACGGTTGGTGGACTTCGTGAGCGAAATCACCGGTAAGAAGCTGGACATCGACCGACTGCGTGAGGTGTGCAAGCAGTCCAACAAGATATATGCGCTGTGGCAGGAATACAACGACCTCAGGCGGGCGGTGCCATGCCCCCACGACTGGACCATAGGCCCCCCGCAGGCCTTCGCCATGACGACCTATTACTATGTTGGCAAGCCTGAGGGTGAAGTGTGGTTCAAGAAACTGATCGCTAACGCCGAGAAGCGGGTAAAGGCAGGGGTCAGCGGTGTGTCCGGCGGAGAGAGGATAAGGGTACTGTGGTTCGACATACTGCCGTTGCTGTGGCAGTGGGACATCCAGCCGTGGATGGAGTCGGAGTGGGGGATTAACATTGTGATGAATATGTTTGGATACACTCCATTCACCCCGATAGATACCAAGAACGAGAAGACCATGTTCCACGATATGGCCAAGAGGTCCCTTAACGACTTCCCTATGGTGCGCCAGGCACGGGGTGTGGCGGATAACTTCCTGAGTGACATTGAGCGGATAGTCAAGGACTACAAGATAGACTGTGTTATATGGCCGGGGCATATGGGTCATAAGGATGGAGCGGCGAGTATTGGCATGATGCGAGAGAAATGTCGCGAGATTGGGGTTCCTTTCCTGTATATCGGGCTGGACCTCTTTGACAAGCGCTACACAACACCGGACGAGGTCAAGGACAGGCTCTCCACCTTCTTCAGTTCGCACGGACTGGGGTAGAAATATAGATCAGAAGGTAAGTAAGAAAGGGAGGTGCTTTTGTGATAGTTGGAGGCTGTGATGTAGGCTCTGCCACCGGTAAGGCGGTTGTGATGAAGAACGGTGAAGTCACCTCATACGTGATTATCCCCTCCACTACCAAGCCAGAGATCACGGCGCGTGCCGCCATGGATGAGGCTATTGAAAAAGCGGGACTAGCATCGCTTGAGGATCTGGAATATATCGTGGGAACCGGCTATGGCCGTCTCAAGGTTCCTTTTGCCAGTGAAAACGTCTCGGAGATAACATGCCACGCCCGCGGTGCCCACTGGCTTTGCCCCACCGTGCGGACGGTGGTCGACATCGGTGGGCAGGACTGCAAGGTCATGTCCATAAGCGAGACGGGTGGAGTGAATGAGTTTGTGATGAACGACCGCTGCGCAGCGGGGACAGGGAAGTTCTTCGAGATGATGGCCAATCGGCTCGACTGCGGTCTTGAAGGCCTCTCGGTGCTTTCCCTCCAGTCAGAAAACCCGGCCGCCATTACCAGCCAGTGTAGCGTGTTCGCTGAGTCAGAGGTTGTAACCCTCATCAACGAGGGGATGGAGTTGGTAGACATCGCCGCCGGGCTGCACAGCTCCGTAGCAGGACGGCTGAGTTCCATGGTGAGAAAGGTTGGCCTTATCGAGGACGTGGCACTGACCGGCGGGTGCGCCAAGAACGAAGGCCTGGCCAAGGCGTTGGAGGATAAGTTAAAGGTAAGTGTGATAAAGCTGCCCACAGACCCACAGATCGCCGGGGCGATAGGGGCAGCCGTCATCGCCAGGGAGAGACTGAGCCAGAAATCCTAAGCCGATTACCCCCTGCCAAGATACCACATAGCCTAATTGAACTGGCAGCCTTCATTGTTCTGTCACTCTGAGCGATAGCTAATAGTACCGATTCTTCGCTTCGCTTAGAATTACGGATAAGGTTATTAAACATCTCAAGGAATCCAGGTCTGCCAAGCGGAAACAGATCATGGCAATCTTCGATATATATGTTAGGAAGCTGACTCAATACGGGGCGGAGGTGCGCCAGAAGGGTGGCGAAGTCAGGGAGATGAATTGTCCCCCCTCAGTCAGCGAGCTTCTTGAAGGGCTTCCGGTGCGGGTTGGCCCTGGGGCGAGCCCGGGCATAATACTCAGGGGAGACACCTTCATCGAGTTGGGTAATCCGGATAGCGGTTCATCCGCCTTTCTGCTGTGGACCGATAACACCCCCCTGCTCAGAGACGGCAGGATTACTCTCATCGGCCCCGATATCCCGGAATCGTCAGGGGGCAGCCTTCCCTTCGGCCAGGTCCTCATGGTCGGTGGGGAGAGCCTCAGCGAAAAAGAGCACGAAGAGCTGGCGCGCAACCAGTACATAGCCGACCAGATAGAGGGCTACATGATAAAAAGCATACCTCAGCACATGTGGAGCAGGGTGAGCAAGGAGGTGGCGGAGAAGGGCTTTTGTTTCGAGACCCTGGGAAGAGCGCTGATGGCCATTTTCAAGTCCGAGGTGCCCAAGATACAGACAATGGAAATTATCTTCGTTACATCAAGCAGGGAGGACCTTAAGCCCCTGGAGAGCATCGACGAGCAGGTGCGGGAGATATCCCATAACATCACCAAGGATGTCTGGAAGGCTAAAGGCTACGACCTGGATGAAATCGAGTGCACCCTCGGCTGGGACTGCCGCTCCTGCGAATATAAACCGGTGTGCGATGAAATCAGGACGGTAGTCAAGGTGCGCAAGAAAAAGACCAGCAAGAGTAAAAGCGTAGGGAAGGACGGCACTAGTGGTTGAACCGTTTAAGACTAGCGAGAGGTTGGTTGCCATGGTTGGCAAGGGGGGCACAGGTAAGACCGCATTTACCGCCATGATGACCAAGGTACTTCTGGAGAGCGGGAGAGGGGGCAAGCTGCTGCTCATTGACGCCGATCCGGCCATGGGCCTGCCCCTTGCTCTTGGCGTACACGTCGAGCGAACCGTGGGTCAGGCTCGAGAGAAAATAATCATTACTGCGAGGAAGGGAAAAGAGGAGGAAAAGCAGCACCTCGCAGACACGGTTGACTATTTAGTTATGGAAGCCCTCAACGAGATGGATGGCTTCGCCATGCTGGCTATGGGGCGCACCGACACGCTGGGCTGCTACTGCCCGGTAAATGATATCCTTCGCAGTGTTATAGAAACCCTCGCCGGTAGCTTTGACACCATCCTCATCGATGGCGAGGCCGGCCTGGAGCAAATAAATAGGCAGGTAATGGGCCATGTCGATACCCTTATAATTATTAGCGACGCTACATCCAGAGGCCTGCAAACCGCAGCCCAGATAAAAGGGATGGCGCAAAGCGAGAGGGTGATCCAGTGTGAGAGGCTGGGCCTGGTATTTAACAGAGTACACGGAAACGAGGAATTATTAAAACAAGCCGCACAGGATATGGGACTGGAGGTCTTTGGTTACATCCCCCAGGACGAAGATATCGCCCACTACGATCTGCTGGGCAAGCCTTTAATGGAGCTCACCACATCACCAGGCCTTGCCGCCGTCCGCAATATCGTGGAAAAACGCATCTTTGCGGAGCGCTTCAGCTAGCCACTTCACGGTCAGCCCAGAAAACCTGTACCCTGAAGATACGCGTTCAAAGAGCCTTAACTGGGATTCAGCATCCGCTTTCATGAAATTCGGCCAGACTATCACCCTAACATGAAGCACACCTACCTTTTAGCCCGAAAGTAGGGTGATTTCTGCAATACCCAACGGCGGACCAGGGGGCGAAAAAGTGGCACCAGATACCGCTTATAACCCAATAGCGAGGCTATCTCCTGTACAAAGTCTTCAAACGTGTGCTGCTGATAGTTGAGCAAACTCTGGCTTTCACTGGTATCTAACCAGTCAGTCATAGCAGCTTTGGAACCGAAGGCCCTTTCAGGAAGCATCCCGATTCCCATGGCATTCATCATCCGCCCCATAAAATCTCTATAATAGAGCTGGCCACTAGGCCCACCTCCGATAAGTAATATCTTGCCCCATACTTTTTTACTGCTTACCGCATTGGCAAGGGCCAGCCCAGCATCACGCGGATGGACAAATTCAATTCGCATGTCCAGAGGGAAATCGAACATCTTCGGAAGCTCCTCAACCCCACCCAACGACATTGGGGGCA
>DAOUEU010000172.1:0-18327 GCA_034430255.1 Dehalococcoidia bacterium
TATCTCTCTCCCCAAATTTTCTCTGCTTCACCCCCCTTTATGAAGTCCACCAATACTAGCTTGCCTTTGATCCCCAGTACCCTATCCATCTCTCTCAGCGCTTTATTGGGATCACCGAGTTCATGCAAGGTGTAAACACTGACAATGGCTTTAAAAGATTTATTAGCGATATTATCCATATGGCTTGCATTCCCTTCCATGAAGTGCACTAGTTGAGAAATACCCTGAGCCTCGGCTGATTCGCGGGCCTTGACCAGCTTTGTGTCGGAAATATCGATGCCCCGAACCTCCTTACCGAGCGTAGCGCCCAGGAAGTTTGCCAGTTTGCCCTCCCCGCAGCCAATATCGAGTATCGGATTTGCCTCACCGATCTCTTCACCGATCTTACGGTAGATCTCTGGCTCAAGCTGATGGTAGCTGGTCTCGTCCATATTGTCTCTCTATCGTTGCGGCAGCTTAAGGCCTTAACGCCTTGAGCAGGCGAAGGTGACCCTTAAAGAAGGTATCCTCTTCAAAGCTAGCAAATCCTTGCCCGTGGAGCATCGCCTTCAGGTCGAGTTTGAGAAACTCCGAAGCCAGTTGGCACTCCCCATAGGTGAAGGCCCAGCGAAGGGGAAGCCACAGCCTGCCCAAATCGAACTCACTGTAGTCTAGTATGTAAAAGATTCCCCCTGACTTTAGAGCTTGGTAAGCATTGCTGATAATATCGGACTTCTGGGCATCCTCAAAACCATGCAAGACAAACGAGACGAATACCTTATCGAATTCCTCCCTATAGTCCATGGGCACCTCTATTCGCTGCTTCCTAAACTTTATATTGGCATATGTCTGACATCGTTTCCCCGCTATACTCAGCATCGTGTTACTGATGTCAAGCCCTAGGACCTTGCCCTGAAAGCCTATCTTCTTTCCCATTAAGCAGTCGTTTCTGCCTGTTCCCGAGCCGAGGTCTAAAATACTCTGTCCCGGTTGGATATCCATCCTGTCGATAGCCCCTCTGATGAAGCGAGGGTAAATACCTAGCGAAATCAGGCTTAGTAGGAAATCGTAATAGCGTGCCTCCTTCGTTCCGACCTCTACCTTCGATCTTGGCGGACTCAATGTGCACCTCCTTCCATCTCACGCATAATTCTGATCTCCCCTTGAACCCCTGGAGTATTAGCTAAGAAGCTTCCTAAGCCCCACATTTGCCGCTACCAGAATGGAATCCCAAAACGGGGCGAAGGGTGGAGAGTAGCTCAAGTCCAACCTGGAAATCTCCTCAACAGTCATACCGCCTTGTAGTGCTGTGGCGAAGACATCTATTCGCTTGGCCACCCCGATCTTACCTACCATCTGGGCACCCAGCAGCTTTCCCGTTCTCCTATCCATTACGAGTTTAATGGTAATATCCTCCGGCTCAGGATTTGGGTAGGTGTGACCATGAGATGGATGGGCGACAGTGGAGGTAACAAAATTATAGTTTTCGCCGACAGCCTCTGCCGAACTCAAGCCAGCGCGGGCGACCGTGAGGTCGAATATCTTAGAAACTGCCGTTCCCACGACGCCCTTGAAGACATCGTCTCTGCCAGAGGCGTTGTCGCCAGCGACCCTGCCCTGCTTATTAGCGGTAGTGCCACGTGGGATGTAGACATCTTTTCCGGTGATGAGGTGTTTCTGTCCCACACAATCCCCCGCGGCGAAAATATCCCTGTTACTGGTCTGCATCCTTTCGTCAACAACGATTGTCCCGTTTGGAGCAACCCCTAGTTCGGCCTGTTTAGCTAATGCTGAGTTTGGCCTCGATCCAGCAGCCAGGAGGATGAGGTCGGCAGGATAACTCCTTCCCTCGATGACGACGAGCCTGGCTCTGCCCTCGCTATCCCCTTCAAATCCCTGTATCACGGCGTTTTTTACTACGTCAACATCGTTCCGCTTTAGCTCCTCCTCCACTAGCTCAGCCATATCATCGTCGAACATCTTGAGGATGCTGCTCCCTGGCCTCTTTATAACCGCTACCTCAAGTCCCCTTGCCCTTAAAGCCTCTGCCATCTCCAGGCCGATGAGCCCTGCACCAATTATCACTGCCATACTGGGGGCTGCTTCCCCTATGAAGTCCTTAAGTATTATCCCGTCTTCCGCGGTTCTTATGACGAACACATTTCTTAGATCGGCCCCGGGCAGTTCCGGTTGTATAGGGGAAGCACCTGTACATATGGCTAACTTATCGTAGCCAAACGTTATCTCCTTGCTCTTCTCCAGGTTTCGGGCGAAGACGAGCTTTCTCTGGGTATCTATCCTAGTTACCTCATGTCTGGTCAAGACGTCTATACCTCGCTTCTCCTTGAAGAAGGTGGCATCGTATACCACGAGCCCTTGAACATCCTTGACTAAGTCTGAAACGAAGTAAGGCAGGCCACATGAGCCATAAGAGACAAATTTACCCCTTTCCAGAACTGTGACCTCCATTTCGGGCTTATTCCTCTTGGCCCGACTGGCTGCGCTCATTCCGGCAGCTACACCCCCTATTACCACGAACCTTTCCCTTTCCGTCCTCAATACCTCCTTAAAAAGATATTTTCACAGCATCCGTATTGCCTTCAGTGGGCAAGCCTGAGCACACTTAGCACAGCCGTGGCACCATTTAGCTGAATCTATTTGGGGTGCTTCGTAGAGCTTTTACCTTTATCAAATACCCAGACTTCCATGCAAGCACGGCTACAAATGCTCCGTGACCATATTTATCAGGAAATCACCTGGCGTACTCCATAAAAGACACCCTATTCGGTACCGGCATTACTCCTCTGCCTCCCCTTTGATTTCTCAGGGGCATGCCCCAGCTTCTCATGTTGCTCCAGCATCTGTGGCAGCACCGCTTGAGATCTGCTATTTGCCTTTCCGGCCCATTGACTCTCTCCGGTGTTATTTCCCCAACATGTCCCTATTACATAGGCGGGAGTCCACAGGTGCCGGTGGGACAACTAGAACTGAAATCCATGTCGGGTGCTTCACTTGAGCCCGAGCTGAAGAAAGTGGAGAAAAGCTTTTCTGGTTTACCCGCCTGACACTTAGGGCAATTCAGTTTAGAGCCGTCCTCGCCCATGCCCTGGCGGACCTCAAACTTCTCGCCACACTCAGTACACCGGTATTCGTATAGTGGCATAACCTACCTCCTCTGTTTTCGTTTGGCTTGTCCCAGCGCCTTCGGTTACCGCTTATCGTACTACCCTTTATGGAAGACCTTTCCAGCTCTCCTGTTCCATCGCCAAGAAGGCCTGTTGCTCTTCCTGATTCATTTCAGTTATCCTGATCTCGGCTTCTGCGCCTAAATCTGTCACTGCCTTACTCAGGCTATTCACAAGGTGATCCTTGATTGAGGCAGGGATACCCATAGTGGGAAGCGCCAGGGTGAGCATGACCTTGCCGTGCTCCAGAGTTATATCTTTGGCCATTCCCAACTCGACTAGGCTGCTACTGATCGCTGGGTGCATCACCTGCCCTACAGCTTGACTGACATCCTCTTCCGAAATAGTAGGGGCCATCACTCCTCCTTTGCTTCAGCAAATTCAAAAATGCGGGAGAGCTTTTCCATATTCTTGCTCGCGCATTTGGGGCACTCACTTTATCCTCTTCCACAGGTCTTCAGCGCACCTTGGCAAGAGGTTAACCGCTGGCTCGGGGGAGAGCTCTGGCTGGGTGGTATGCATGAACTCCAGTATCTCGTAGAGAGTGAAGTTCCTTAGTATAGCTTGACCCATTAAATCTACCAAGACTCTCATCAACCTTCTGACCACCTCTGAAGAATAGTGGAAGAGGTATGCTCATAACCTGGTATTTCATAGCCGTTTTAGGATTTTCATCCACATTCAGCTTGCAGCATTTCAATTTACCATTGAATTCTTCTGAGAACTTCTCGACTATGGGGCTAATCCTTAGACATGGACCGCACCATGGGGCCCAGAAATCCACCACAACAGGTAACTCACAATTCAGAACCTCATCTTCGAAGTTATGATCTTCTATGTCTACTACTATTTCATCCTCCTCTAGGTTATTTGCTCGCTTCCCACGAGCACACTATCCAGTAAGTCCCTCAATGAACTTTTATACTGGAAACCTAGCGACCGCATTACGGGCTCGGAGTCCCGGAAAAGAAGCATGGCAGGCAGGGGAATGATGTTGTACTTGGCTGCCAGTTGGAGCTCCTTTTCCGCATTAATCATAACGAACTTTATTCTTCCTTCATATTCCTTGGCCAGATCTTCCATGACCAGACAAAGGGCAAAGCATGACCCGCATTGGGAAGTGGTGAAACAGGCAAACACTGGAATATCAGAATTCAGCACCTCCTCATCGAAATCCGGGCCTGCGATATCGGTTATCATCGTGTTCTCCCTTTCTATCAATTCCCCTCCAAACTGCGCCTAGTCGAAGGTGGACCTGAATAGTCCTTCAGCATGAATATAAGTCTTTCCTCTTCACTCAAAGGTTCCTGCAAAGGCCTCGATGAAAACATCTGGAATCGAGACCCTGTCCTCCGGCAACCCAAGTTTCTCCCTGGCTTTATGGTAGTCTGTGTTTCCAAATGACTCGGCTGGACCGAAGGCTATACATAACACCTGCCTTAGAGTCTCCAACCCATCATTAATGTCAGGGGCATTCCATATGGTGATTACCAGAGAGTAACGACTATATTCCGAGGCGATTTCATCCCCGCAGTTCTCCCTCAGCCAATCCATGCATAGCCTGTCAATCTGACCGCTGCTCATATTCCCCCTTTCACTACTGGTTTGTGCTACTTTGTCCTCCCACTTCTGACATGTATAATTGCTTTCTCAAGGTCTCTTCCAGCGTCGCGGAATCACACCGTTGGCTCTCACCAACATCCCGCAGTCCTGAGTAACCGGAAGCGGCTGATGTAGTAAACTGTCGCTTCTCCCCACAGTACCTACACTGCCCTGCTCCCCCGCCGTCGATAAGCCAGTGATGAGCTGCAGTCGGTGATGCAGAGCAGAACCATGGTCGATGTTCGTATCGCCTATTGTTGTCCGCTGACGTTAGTTGCGTTAAGCCTTTTTACTTTGCCATAGCTTCTTGTCCACGCCCTTTGACCTTGCGTGGTAAAGCATCTCCATTCACGACATGCATTGCATTCATTAACGCTTCAACCTTTTAATACTATCCACTAACTTGTCTGTTTACAACCTAAGCCAAGCCACCGCTATCGTATGTCAACTCATAATCTCGTTGTCATCTACCCCTTCTTGGGCATGAATAGTATCGACTCCCTTTACATCTCAGTGTATATTCGTCTCGCCGTAGCCAGCATTTCGGTTCTTAATGGTCGTAGTTGCACTGAAAAATTAGCTCGCTTGCTTTTTCCCTTTGCACTCCCTACAGTAGCCCTCCATGTACAGCACTGCTCTGGAGACGTAAAAGTCGCCGTTGCGTTGCACTTCGTCCACCAGCTCACTAACCATGGGGCTCTCGAACTCCAGAACCCTCCCACAGACCCTGCACACTAAATGGTAGTGCTCCGTTGAGCGCTTTAGCTCATAGTAGCAGTGGACATTGTCCAGGCGCCTCTCATCCACCAGCCCTACCTCCTCAAACAGGCGCAGATTTCTATATACGGTAGCAAGGCTTATGTGCTGATCCTTTCGGGTGGCCCTTTGGTAAAGCTCCCTAGCGTCCAGGTGGCCCTTTGCCTCACGCAGAATATCCAGAAGCAACCGTCGCTGGGCCGTAAGCGGTCGGTCACTCATCTCCATGTAAAGATTGCGATTGATACTCATTCTCATCTAATAATTATAGCACTTTGTTTTTTGTCCTGTCAAGTGATCGCTGGTTCTAGTATGCCTTAAACCCGAAAGGTGCACTATGCTTTCCCTTGCATGGTAGTGGGAGGATGTCGGCTAGTTGAGACACCAAAGCTCAAAGCGCCAGTAGGGCATGAAGTTATACAATTTAGGCAGCGAACACAGGCATATCGCCGGCTGGGATTACTGCTAAAATCCTGACAGCTACTTCCCAAATCTACTAAGCCCACTGGACAACTATCATCACAAAGCCCACAATGCTGGCATTTTCTCTCCTCCTTCCTTACTTTCATTACGCTAAACCTGTTTAACATTCCAATGGTTAAGGAAAATGGGCAACCAATTCGGCACCAGAACCTAGGTCTTTCTGGATGAAAGATGAGGCCTGCTAATTCATAGAGGGTTCCTATGGGACATAGCCAGCTACAAAAAGCTCGGCCCACTATTAAAGAAGAAAAAATAGCTACAATTAGGATAGCAATTATCACTTCAAATCTTCCCAAAATAAACAGGGCTACCCACAAAGGAATTGATCCAATTTGAACTATCCTCCGAGCTAGTTTAATTGTGATAAAAATATTGTTAGCTTTAACTTTCATTATTTTCACTTCGTTTTTATGGTATGCACCAATCCGACTGAGGAGGTGATGTTAGGAGGTTCTGACGGGGGTAGCACGGTCTCTGGCTGAACAAGCTAGAGATTCCATGGGGTGCACCCCTGTGGTTGGACAGATAGGATTAGGATACGGGCGTAAGTTGTGTATTTTGAGACCTATATACCTTCGAACCAGCCATAGTAATACCGTCTGAGGTATTCATCGTGGGGATATGTTCTGGCTACATCATCCTGGTTAAAAGTGTAGCTGTAATTGTTGCAGTATTCTATAAGCAGCTTATAGGCCCAGTTAAGCTGCTTCATCATCTCATCGCCTTGCTTATCGCTCACCGCCCGGTCAGGGTGATGCTTAAAAGCCTTCAGTCTATAGGCACGCTTGATATCCTTAAGCGTTGCTGCATTTCCCAGGCCCAGCAGTCTCCGAGCTCTGTCTATCTCCTCTAAGTTAGCCACTCTAATGCGATCCTGCTTTGTCTCGGATCATACGCTGCGGTAGGCCCTTTTCCACGGTTCATTCTTGAGAGCCAGATAGTCCCTGAGAGCTGCCTTGAGGGTGTTTGATGCCAGCAGGGCGCAGTGCTGGCTTTCCTCCGGTAGCCCGCCCAGGCCACTGAGGATGTCCTCTTGGGTAATCCCCAGAGCCTCGCCGATGCCCTTCCCTTTGACCAGTTCTGTAGTCATGCTGCCGCAGGCGATGGAGGGCCCGCAGCCATCGGTCCAGAAGGTTGCCTGGTAGACGGCACCATTTCTTACCCTGAGCCGTATCTCCATAGTATCACCGCAGGGGCCGGTGACCCTGGCGAAACCATCGGGGTTTGGAATATCGCCCAGGTTTCTGGGGTTCAGGAAATGGTCAATGACCTCCTCTGAATAGGTTTCTCTCATATCCGCCATAACCAACTCTTCCAGTTGTTTAAAGTCCTCTTCCATCCTTATACCCTGTTTGATAGTGTTCGCCAGGTTTTTTGCCTCAATGGAGGCGATCCATCAGATTGGTGAGCTTGCCAGCAAGATAGAGCTCGACCGCCTCATCTATATCCCTCACATCGGTGACTATAGTTTCAATTCCATAGCCAGTTATGGCCTCATATGCTCCCCACCCCATGCCACCGGCGAGCAGCACCTGGCAGTCGAGGATATCCTCCGCCATGCTCTCATGCCTGGCCTGCGATCCGGCCTCATAGCCATGCCGCTCCCCGGGTTCGAGTTTAGCGGGCTCATGGGCAGCAAAGGTCTGATGGCCAGCCTTGGACCTGGTCTCCCTGGCTACAATCTTCCCCTCCGCGATGGTGACTACGGTATAGTAGGGTGCCCGTCCGAAGTGCTGGCTAATACTAACCTTATCGTCTGATATGATGGCGATCTTCATGGCATTCTACCTTCCAGTGTGGTTAGGATAATTTTATCTGGTATTTTGGTCTGCCATGCCAGAAATATATTCTAGCTATTATCTGCCTCCCCTCTGATAGATATATTTCACAAACATCGCGTAGCTTTTCACACTGGGGAGATTTTAGAAACGATACCAGGGCTTCATACCTTTCGGTAAGTTCCCTATTATATATTTCCCCCTGCAGGAGTTTCCTAAGGCAACTGTCAAGCTCTTGCTTGGCAAGACGCTTTATGCCCTTACCTACTAGACCTTTAGTAGAATACCGTGGCTCAAGCTCGATTGGACTCATCCTTTCATCTCCTTCGGCAGACATCACCACTGGAGCAGGGCGGTGTCTCACAGCGCTCCGTCCTGCCGCAGCAGGTAGCGCCCGGCGAAGCAGCACCCATTTTTATCGAATAAGAGGCGGATACAAGCTGCCCCATGTCTCCACTTCCGCAATGTGGACACCTTACTTCACCCTCAGATGTGCGAACCAGTATCTCGGATACCTTTCCGCATTCTCTACATCTGTAGTCATAGATCGGCATCGCTGCCCTCCTCTAATTATATTTGGGACGCTCTTCAGATCACCCACAATCACCACCAGTCCCTTATACGTTTTAGCTGCCATGGATTGCTTTGTGCCCTTTAGTTCGCCGGCTGAAAAGATACCCTCATGGAGCTGAACTGGTTTATTGATGCAAACTGCCTGTGCTTCAGCCTCCTGTTCTTACTCGTAATCAGTGCTAGTGGCTGCACGTGTTATCGCCTGTTGCCAACGTGCCGGAAAGGTGGGCCAGAACAATCTCCTCCGGGTCATCTCCCACAGACCCGACAACGACCTGGATTCGGTTCTCACTGAACAGGTTCTGAGCCATGGGGCCCATCCCACCGGCTATGACAATATTAACCCCTTCTTCTGCTAGCCATGAAGGGAGCACACCTGGCTGGTGTTCCGGGGGAATAACCAGTGCTTTGTTCACGATCTTTCGAGAAGTTTCATCCACATCGATCAAGGCGAAGTGCTCGCAATGGCCAAAATGCGAGGATACCTTGCCATCGCTCATGGGTAGGGCATATCTCATAATCGAACCTCCTTATAAGACTCTTTATGCTAGCGAGAACATGCTATCCACATAGCAGCCAGTCAGTATAGATATAGCTTTTTTACACTATAAGAAGTGGAGACCAACTGCTCCATTTCCTCGCTGCCGCAGTGGGTACATCTTCCTTTACCCTTAGAGGTGTGTACCAGCACCTCTGACACCATTCCGCATTCTCAACACCTGTCGTCATGTATCGGCATTGCCACCGTCCGCTAATTATATTTGGAGTGTTCTTCCCGCTCCACCACTATGATATATCTTTGGATGCGATTTTTCTATTCCTGATTTAAATTGGGTGCAGTGGCAGGCACAAACTAACCCTAATTCTCGCAAGAGGTCAAACTCCCTGAACCCGTGTAACCCCCCGATGATGGCGTGGACCTTCCCCCACCTTGAAGCCGCTGCCAGAATAGCGCCCACACCGGGGTGGGAGCAACCCACAATCACCACCAGTCCCTTGTCCGTTTTAACTACCAGGGATTGCTCTATGCCATTTAGTTCGCCGGTTGAAAAGATACCGTCATGGAGCTGAACTGGTTTTTTAATGCAAACTGCCTGTACTAAACCGTGGTGTTTTGTCGAAGACGACATTGAAGCGGGAAGGTATACGTTGGCCCGTTTATTCACCTTGAGGAATCCGGCGAGCCCGCCAGTGTGATCCCAATGGGCATGGGATATAAAGACCTCATCGATGGAGCTGGGATCGACGTCTAGCCTTTCCATATTGTGGAGTAGAATGGCACCATTGGCCCCGGTATCGAAGAGGACTGTCGGGGCTCCTTCGGCCTCTACCAGGCAGGAAAATCCCCAGTCGGACTGAAGGCCTTCCAGGTATACTTCGTTATCATAAATTATGGTGATTTTCATACCAGTAGTTACTTCTCGGAGTTCCGTGTCATTTCTTTGCTACCCCGAGGGGGCTCATGGGTAAAGTGATGAGACGTTTTATTTGACAACCAGGTGCTACTTTTCCAGTGCTGAAGAAAGGCGTTTCCAGAGAGCCTCTATCTCCTGGGTGATCCCGTCCTTGCTGTATTCCACCACCGGTAACCCTTTAACCAGCGCCTCGGTTACCACATTATCGAAGGGTAGTTTCGAGATTACCTCCACCCCCATGGCCTCGCAAAAATTTTCGATATTGCTGGTATTTTCCTCATTGATATCGTACTTATTAATACAGACCAGGGCGGGAACGCCGAAGTGCTGGCAGACTCCTAGGACACGGTCAAGGTCGTGCATTCCCGAAAGGGTAGGCTCGGTTACAGCGAGGACGAGGTTTGCCCCTGACAGGGAAGAGATGACCGGACAGCCAATACCGGGCGGACCATCGCTCAGGATATAAACCAAGCCCTGTTCCTGTGCGAGTTTCCTGGCCTCCTGTCTGACCAGAGCTACCAGCTTTCCCGAGTTCTCCTGGGCGATCCCCAGCCTGGCGTGGACCAGCGGGCCGTACTTGGTATCACATATGAACCACTCTCCGGAAAGGTTATTCTCCATCCTTATAGTGTCCTCGGGGCAGACGTGGAAGCAGAAGCCACAGCCCTCGCAGGAGACGGGGTCAACCTTGAAATTCCTTATCGCATCGAATCGGCAGACCTGCTCGCATATGCCGCAACCGGTGCAGTACTTCTTATCGATATAGGCGGTCTTACCGCTCCAAAACTCCTCACTTCTCTTGACATTGGGCTGAAGCAGCAGGTGGAGGTCGGCAGCGTCCACATCGCAGTCGACCAAAACCTTATCCCGGGCTAGAGCGGCGAAGGAGGCCACAATGGTGGTCTTGCCCGTTCCCCCTTTACCGCTGAGAACCACGATCTCTTGCATGATCTCCCGTCACTTTTACCCAGATCCGGTATACTTTTTCACCGGACTCCTCGTAGCACTTGAATCCTGCGGAGTCCACCTCTTCTACTTCCACCTCGCCCAACTCCTTGCACTGCGCCAACCAGTTTCTAAAGTGACCTCCCCCGCCGAAGTAGACCTTCCTCCATTTATTCCCGTCTTCACCTATTCTTACCTGAACCAGTTCCTCCTGAGCCATACGTTCCCGAAACCTGGCAGTATCTGTTTGGTTCATTTGATCCTCCCAGGCTGCTCCGCGGGCACTAGCTGCTGGATGCCGTTAAAGAGCGCGAGGAAGTGCTCACGCCACTGCGGCATCCCCTCAACCAGGGGTATGCCCCGGGAGTAGAGGCGGGCTATCTCGTTATCAAGCGGTATATGTAGAAGTAACGGAACCCCCTCCGCTTTACAGTATTCCTTCACACTGCTGTAGCCCCCGCTGTCACGATTTATCACAACTCCGCAGGGTATTCCCAGCTCCTTCACTACCTCCACTGCTAAAATCAGGTCGTTTAGGCCGAAGGGGGTGGGCTCGGTCACTAGGAGGCAAAAGTCGCTACCCCGCACTGCCTCCACTACCGGGCACGAGGTCCCCGGGGGAACGTCGATGATTGCCGTTTTCTGCGGGTCGATGTGCTCTTTGACCCTCCGGATTATGGGCGGCGCCATCATCTCGCCAATATTTAGCTTGCCGTGTATGAACTCAATTCCATTGGCCCGGCCCATTTCCAATATACCGACCTCTTTGCCCCCTTCGGAGATAGCATCCTCAGGACAAAGATAAGAGCAGGCACCGCATCCGTGGCACAGCTCGGGGAACACCAGCACCTTCTTGGGAAGAACGGCGATGGCGTTAAAGGCGCAGACCTCAGCACATTTGCCACAGAGGTTGCATTTATCCTCATTTACCCGGGGTATGGGGATGGCAACTATCTCCTGGCGTTCGATAACTGGCTTGAGAAATATGTGGGCGTTAGGCTCCTCAACATCGCAGTCGAGGAACTGCAGGTCACTCTCCAAGGACAGTGCGAGGCTGGTGGCGACCAGGGTCTTGCCGGTGCCCCCTTTACCGCTGGCAACGGAGATTATCAACTAGCCTCTCACCATATTGGTGCCACACTTGGGGCAGCTTATGCTGTAGCAGGGTGTACCTACCTGGTGAGGAGCCGTGGCGCCGCAGCTAGGGCAAACACAGCCTCCCCCGGGCCCTGCGCCAGCTTGCGTCCCCCCCATCTTACCCAGGCCTTTTCCCCCTCTGCCGATGCCGCGCCCTCTACCGCCACCTCTCCCTGTTCCCGGGCCACCCCCACCGGGTGGTCCGGTTCCATTTCCCCTTGGCATAACTCACCTCCAATAAAAGATTAATCGAGCATTGCTAGATACTCATCAGCGTACTTACCATTTATGGAGCCCTCGAACATCTCCCCGTTTCTCACCTTTTCCAGCGCCAGGTACTCGCTGACAGTCATTCCAACAGAGGCTCCAGCCGCAGCGGCGCTAATAAGGTGTCTTTCAGTACCGGTGATTTCACCACTGGCAAATATCCCCGCTTTACTGGTCATCATTCGGTCATCGATTTTTACAAAGCCTCCTGCTACCTCGATTCCAGCCTCTCGTGCCAGTTCAGTATCAGGCTCTGTGCCTATGCAGAGGACGATCCAGTCAACGGCTATCTCCTCCTCCTCACCGGTCTTATTATTTACTAGTATTGCTGCTTCTACCTTGTCCCCTCCCTTTATTTCTTTCACCTCGGTGTTATACCGTATTTCGATTCCCTCTTTCTGTAGCCGTTTAACCATGAGGGGATAGGCCCTTAGTGATTCTCTGCGGTGCACCAGGATAATACTGCTGGCTTCACCCTTAGCTACGAGGGCGCTCTTCGCTGTAGTATTCCCACCACCTATAACCAGGACCTTCTTCCCGGTGAAGTTATTTATATCGCGCTTGGCATAATATGATATGCCCTTGCCGATGAATCTCTCCTCCCCCGGCACACCAAGCCTCTGCATCGTGCTGCCCGTAGCAATTATTATAGCCTTAGCCCGGTACTGATTTGCATCGGTGGTAACGGTCCTTTGCTCCGCGTCGATACTGAGTACTCTTTCCTGCCTTAATTCCGCTCCTACCCCCGAAGGAGGGGCTGAGGTTACCTGTTTTTCCATGTTTTGCATAAGCAGCGCACCATCGCCGGGGAGGAAACCCGGGTAATTCATCACAGTGTAGGCAATGGCGCCCTGCCCCCCTACCCAGTTCGCCTCCAGGACCAGCGTGCTCCACCCGTCAAGCTGGGTAAAAATTGCTGCTGAAAGCCCGGCCGGCCCTGCTCCAATGATGACTACATCTCTTTCTACCATGGTGCTCCTTCATGCTTGTTATAATCGGCAAACCGTCATATCTAAATCATCCTGATGGCCTTCAGCGGGCATGCCTTAGTGCAATAGGAACAACCCTTACACCATTTTGCTGGATTGATATCGGGCGCTTTGAAGGGACTCTACCATATTAAAGTTCCATGCTCACATGGAAAACGCAGCTTTCCACACACCGCTACAGCAACTCTCAGGGAGACACTTTGAATGGTCCACCGCTGCCATCCTCTTTGGCATCAGCCTTTCTTGCTTTCTCCAGCGCCTGCTCCAACTCATCTAGATGCTCGAACATCTGTGGCGGAACCGAGTGGGGAGGCCAGCGATGCTTGAGGTCTGCTATTTGCTCTTCCAGCTCTTTGACTCTCTCCGAGGTCATCTACCTGTCCCTCAGGTGCTGCCGCTGAACGTGCTGCAGCTATCACCCAGGCTGAACGAGCCACTGGCACCAGGACTGGAGAAGGTCGAGATGAGCCTTTGAGGATTTCCCGCCTTACACTTGGGACAGTTCAGCTTGGAGCCATCCTCGCCCATGGCCTGGCGAATCTCAAACCTCTCGCCGCACTGATTACACTGGTATTCGTAGAGTGGCACAGTCTACCTCCTTAGCTACCCTTTTCGTCCAGCTCCGCGATGCGTTGCTGGACCGCTTCCAGCTGCTGCTTAAGCATCTCGGTCTGGCCCTTGAGCATCTCCATCTCCTGCTCGGGGCTCTGCGGCTGGGGGATTGGCTCTGCTGGAGCCATACCTATCCCCATACCCATGCCACGTCCACCACCGCCTCCCATTCCCATGCCACGTCCACCACCGCCTCCCATTCCCATACCACGTCCACCACCGCCTCCCATTCCCATACCACGTCCACCACCGCCCATTCCGCCACCCATTCCGAAATGCGCATCTACACTGGGCGCGGATAATGCCTGAAACCTTCCCGCTTTGTAGTCCTCGATGGCCTGCCTAACAGTACCGCTAACACCGGTTATCACCTGGATCCCTGCTGCGGATAGGGTTTGGTAGGCATTGGGGCCACAATTGCCGGTGAGTACCACCTGAACACCCATATTGGCTACCATCTGACCGCTGGATATCCCCGCGCCGCCGCCGGCCATGATATTGGTATTCTCGGTGGCCTCGAACTCCATCGTATCCGTGTCGGCAGCGATAAGGTACTGGCAACGACCGAATCTCGGGTCAACCTCGGCGTCGAGGCTAGGCCCTGTTGCTGAAACCGCAACTTTCATGAATCACCCTCCTTTATTATCCCTCTGCTTCCAGCTTGCTTATCCTGGCTTCGATCTGCTCCAGGTTCTCACTCACCGCCTCCGCCTCATTCCTCAGGAAGTCAATCTCCTGCTCACGGGTCATCTGCGGGGCGAATGGTGTAGTCCCTGGACTAGCCGCATAGGGCATGCCCCAGGCTGCTCCATGATAGGGGGCGTAGCCGGGTGCCACCGGTGTTCCAGCAAGGAAGTACCCGCACCTGGGGAGTCCGCCCCTACCCAGGCCAACGTAGGGCCAGGGAGGAGAGCTTCCCCTGAATCCAAAACCCCATCCCCCTCTATAACCAAAGCCGTTTGGCATAAAACACCTCCTCTTTTCGAGGTTACTCTTCTGTGGTGAGCCCTTTTATTCTGGACTCGATCTGCTCCAGCTGCTCCCTCATAGCTTGCGCCTCTTTCTTTAAAAAGTCAACCTCCTGCTCTCGGTTCATCTGAGGAGCAAACGGCATTCCGTAGGGAGTACCGCCTCCGTAGGGCGTTGCTCCTCCATAGGGAAGGGGGCCCCGGTAAAAGGGATAGGGTACCTGCGGATAAAGTGAGCTTACTCCCCCTCTGGAGGCTGCTCCTATTCCCCAGGGGCTGCAAAAGCCTCTACCCCCTCCTGTCATTGGTCCCATGCCTCGTGGTCCTGTTCCGTCAAATCCAGGCATCAGTTACCTCCTTTTTTTTATTTTTTCCCGGTATTGTCCCAATACTCATGCTTAGTCTTTGACCATCGCCATCTTCCGCACTGTGGGTATATGGTCCATAGCTAAAAACCTAGTACCAGCCCTGTTCGCTATAGGGGGTGTAGTAGGGGTGACCATACCCCTGGTAGGGGGTAGCCGTCCCGTAGTAACCGGCGTAAGGTGTGGCCATCCAGCCTCTGCCGAAGCCGAGACCCCTTCCCATACCAAAGCCTCTGCCCCGGCCAAATCCTCTGCCGAAGCCGAAACCCCTTCCCATACCGAAGCCTCTCCCTCGACCAAGCCAGCCCATGCCGTAGCCAAAGCCTCTCCCCATGCCAGGGGCTCCGCCATACCATCCTCTCGCTAGCATGTTGTTCACCTCCCTCCCTTCTCGGTTGGTATCTGATCCTTGATACATTCCAGTAGGCTGTGGTACCCTCTCGCGAATGGCAAATGTCGGACATACCGGCAGACACATGCCGCATTCTATGCAGCGCCGGTTATCGATCTGTGCCTTGTCACCGCGGAGGCTTATCGCCCCCTGGGGGCAAACCTCAAGGCAGGCGCCACAACCCGAGCACTTCTCCGTATCTATATAAAACATGTATTTACCACTCCCGTCCTCCCCGGCGCCTTCTCCCCCTGCCCCTGAAGCCCGCGTCCGGTGCAGGGATAGGGTAAACATTGGGGCTATCGCACTGGGGACAGACCTGTGGAATTCCTGAAACCATCTTCTCGAAGGGGACATTCCATTCGTTGCCATCGTTGTCACATCTGAAGCGGCGCATCGCCATCTCGAAGTTACCGCCCTCGATTCTGATCGCCTTGCCATTGATTAAGGCATCCGCCACCTTGGCGCGTGCTGACTCCAGCAGTCGGTGGAAGGTGGGCCGGGAGATACGCATCCGCTGCGCGCATTCCTCCTGCTGCAAGCCTTCCAGGTCCTTTAAGCGGATGGCCTCTGCCTCTTCCACCGATAGCAGCACCTCATCCAGGATTGCCTTGGGCACCCCTGCCGGCTTGAAGTATGCAACCTGCGGTATAAAAGCAACTCGTCGCCATCTGGTCGGTCTGGGCATAAAATCCTCTGCTTTGTATTATAGTAATGAACCTATGTCCATTACTATAATAACAAAATGCTGATAAATTGTCAATTCCCCGTGCTATTTATAAAGAGACCGCAGAAAAAGAGGTTCGGGATACTTCCTACCGGGGGTCTGGGGGTGTCCCCCAGCTTTATAAAGTCCCCCAAGATTGGGGGATTAGGGGGTTGATTGAGAATATTTCAGCAGTCTCATAAAGATCGCCTCAAGCTAAATTGAAGCCCGATAATTTCTGATGGGTGGATAAGAGATGGAATTTGAGCTTAGGTGCCGAGCCGCTAATGACAGTGTTGCAGGGGTCCGGGCTTCAGGCAGGGGTGTGGAGGAAAGGCCTGGTCCATATTTATTAGGACAGGACAACCAGTATGTCTACAGCGAAATTCTGGGGTTCTCCGATGATGAGATAGCCCATGTGAGGATATGGGGTTCATAATATGCCCCAAACGTTCCCATTTTCGTCTGTGTACCGGATTGCTCGTATTAGCTTCAGTTCGAATCCGGGTTATACCTCACCGAATGAGTTCGAGGAGTCTCTTTCTATTCCGCTGGGGACTGTGCTATCCTGCCAGATTCTCCTAACCCAACCTTCCCAATCATAGGGATTAACTCCAAGTCCGTCCGGGATAGCCTATCAATGCGGTGGCTATATAACAGAGGGGCCACCAATTATCAGGCAGCCCCTTGGCTTCTGACATCACTTGTTTAGGGAATATACGTTCCTCCAGAAAACTCTGTTATAGTCCCAACAAGGTACTGTGCCACCAACTGCAGGTCTGCTGCGTCAAGTGTGCCACTGTCATTTACATCGGCGGCAAGGAAGTCATCGCCAGTTAGCGTTATCGTCCCCACTAAACCCTGGGCAACTAGCTGAAAGTCTGCCGAGTCAATAGCATCATTGCCACTGCCTAGCGGGTGGACATCGCCCTCCAGTCTCACTGTCCCAATACAGACATTGCAGTCGTTAACTGGGAATGGGTATATGAGCTGAGGATAGCCCGCCGTCCCATCATACATCGATGGCACCTCAATATCCAGGTCGCTGCATTCTTCACCAGTGCCTACCGCATTTAATGTAACGGTGGCGAATGTGAGAGTGCCTGTTGGTCCTGGTGAACTCCCTGTGGCTGCTGACATGGTGGTAGTGCTGCCCACTGTATTCGAGTAAACGGTGCCAAGGTCTCCAGCGGCTATATTGCCTACAGTAACAACCGTCGTGTCAACGGTAAGCGTTATGGTAGCTGAACCTATGCCCTGCGGGTCACTGGTATTTATTGTAATATCGACATCGGCGGTCTCACCAGCGGGCGCACTCGCGCAATCAATAGCTACCGAGGTACCTGGAGTAGGTGTAACTGTTGGCGAAGGAGTAGGCGTTGGAGTAGGTGATGGTGTAGGCGTAGGCGTAGGAGTAGGAGTAGGTGTTGGGGTAGGCGTGGGCGTTGGAGTTGGAGTTGGAGTTGGTGTAGGTGTAGGTGTAGGTGTACCACTCGTAATATATACCGATACCGGACCGTAAATATTGTTACCCTCATTGGACTCGCTAACATCGTCGTCGGTGTCAACCTGAGCCCACAGGCTGTACGTACCGGCGTATTCATAGTTCACCGTTAGCACCACATCTACGCTGCCCCAAGCGGCAAGTCCGGGTCTGTCTGAATAGTCGTCACCCACATCACCAATTCCTGGTGGGGAACCAAGGTCCTCATAAATATCCACATAGAAGCTGTCAGCATATGTAGCACCCTGATTTTCGACCGTTATCGTAACATCGATATCGTTATTAGCACTACCACTGATGGGGTCTGGTGATATACCTGTGATCACCAGGTCAGGCGCTGTGGGTGTAGGTGTAGGCGTGGGCGTTGGAATGACATCGAAATCTACATCCAGCTTTTCAAAATAGAAACTATAATCCCAACTACTCTCGTAGTAGTACCACTTGCAATCGTAATTCATATTCATATCAAGCCGGAATAGTCCATTGGGGCGACCGGTGGTCGTACCCCAGCTGTTAAGGACTTCCCAGTATGGATCGGCTGGATCATCGTCATTATAGCCAACAATCAAAACCGCATGACCAGCCACTTCGTTAGGGTATGACTCCGAATGTCCGCATGAATAATCAAAATCCCAGATTGTGCTTTCCGGTTGCGTATACCAGAAATCGTAA